>JAIPKB010000021.1 GCA_021733795.1 Akkermansiaceae bacterium
GATCGAGGGTCGTTCGGCGTTGTCCTTCCACGGTGCCAGCCAGCGTGCGCGTCTCATAATGTATTGGAGTTCAATGGTTTAGATTCACATCCAAGCGAGCACCGCGGTGGCACCCGTCCCGGAAAGGCGGAATATCACCGAAACCAACCCGGCTGTCAACTGATATCGCCCCCGTCCCCTTCTCACGGCTCCACCGGGGGCGAACTGATCGAAGGGGTCACCGTCGTCCCCCTCGACGATGAGCAGCGACGCCAACACGGCGTCCCCGGCCGGATCGGCGGCTTGATCATCACCGACATCGACCCCGCATCGGTCTACGCCGGCTCCCTCTCGCCCGGCATCGTCCTCATCGAGATCAACGATCAGCGCGTTGACACTCTCGACCAGGCACGCAAGGTCCTCCGCAACGGCATCAATAAGATCTACCTCTACAGTGAAGGCCGGGTCGGATACGTCGCGCTCCGCATCAACTAGAGTCCTTGAAACCCAAAAGACGTGGTTGATAGGTCAAGTTTTCGGGGCGGCCAGCGTTCCGGCTTGGTCTGAGGCGAAGCCTCGCCAGCGAGACCACCGGCCGTGATAGGTTGGCGCGGTCGCGAAGGCGGCGGGTTGGATGGGGAGCGCTCACCGGGCAAGACCCCACGCAACGGCCTATCGCCCCCGTCCCTCTGTTTCCGTCCCATTATTTCCTGGTGGAGCCAGATCGCATGGGGGTGCGGAGGTGGTGAGGCGCCGGGCCACCCCGTCACTTGTCGGGCTGATAGAACGGGGTCATCACCTTGAGAATCGCGTCCAGCAATTCCTCCCCGTTGATTTTCCCGTTGTGGCGGAAGACGATTTCGCCGCCGGGAGCAATCAGCACGGTGTGCGGCTGGGGCCCGGCCCATTCGGGGTCGAGCGCCTTGATCAGCGGATCCATGCTGGGCTCGGTGTAGAGGTAGCTGTTGGTGCTGCGGCCTTCTCCTGCCAAGCTGGCCTTGAGGTGATCCGGCAGGCCGGCATGGTGCTTTTTGAGAAACGCTTCGGCCTTGGCCTTGTCCTCGGGGAGGTCGGTGGAAATCGTGACCCACTCGAACGGCCGCAAACCCATCCGGCGGGCCACCCGCACCAAGCCGGGAAACTCCTCGATACAAGGCGCACAGGTGGTGGACCACACATTGATCAGACGGTATTTGTCGGTCCGGTTGGCACGGAGTTTGATTACCCCCGCCGCATCGATCAGGTCGATCGCGACCGGAAGCGCAGCCCACTTTGCATCATCCTTGAGGACTTCGGCGTTCTTCATCCGCCACTTGGTCGAGCAACCAATCGGTCGGGTAATCTCCACCGGCACCGGCTTACCGGCGATCAGGGCGGCCACCGCGTTGCGCAGGTCGGCTTGCGTGACGTACTCCTCGCCGGGAAACCGGCAATCGTCGATCCAGCCCTTGTAACGCAGCTTGCGTTCGCGGTCGAAGAGGAAGACATGCGGTGTCGCCAGGCAGCCGTAGGCCATCGCCACCGACTGGGTTTCCCCATCGTAAAGGAACGGAAACGGAAACCCCATTTCCTTGGCGTAGAGCTTCATTTCCGGGAAGCTGTCGCCGTATTTTGAGTAGCCAAGTTCGTCCGGGCGCAGGCCGTCGGGGTGGTTCGGATTGATGGCAACCACGCCGAAACCACGGTCTCGGTATTCCTGATAAAGCTTGATCAAGCGCGGTTCGGCGGCGTGCGAGACCGGACAGTGATTGGAGGTGAAGACGACCGCAAGCCACTCCGGATCCTTGAAGTCGGCCAGCGCCATCACCTTGTCGTCGACGCCGATGAGTTTGAAATCAGGGGCCGGGTCGCCGATCTTCAGTTCCCTGAAGCCCGGCGGGTTTTGAGCACCGGCGAAAGAAGCCAGCATGGCAAGACACAGCAGGAAACGGACGATGAGGGGGCGGATCATGGCAAAGGGAGAAATGCGGGTACGCCGCAGCATAGCACAGAAGCCACGCCCTGCAACCCTTTCAATCCCGCCATCCCCGGCATCCGTGACTGATCATCCCCTGCTCGGGAACCGCACGCCCCTACCCCCCCAGCAGCGCGGTGAACCCACTGAACAAACCCGAGTCCTCCGGCGGGCGGACCGGCAACGGCCCGTCATGATCCAGATGAGCGCGGCAAATCGCCCAGAATTCGTCGGGCGTCCGGCAACGCCGGATTTCATACTCGAAATCCACGCCCAACCCGTGACTGATATAACCCACCGTCCGCTTCATCCGCTGCACATGGCCGTTCGGGCAAAACCGCTCGGCCGAGGCCGCCAGCTCGGCATAGAGATCCTCAATGTATACCAATAGATTCCGATGGGTCGGTATGTTCTGCGGACCGCCCTCCCAGGCAGCCGCCAGCTGGGCGAAAACCCACGGGTTGCGGATCGCCCCGCGGCCTACCATCAGTCCCGCCGCGCCGGTGAGGGCGTGATAGGCCCGACCGGTGGTGACATCCACAATATTGCCGTTGGCGACCACCGGACAGTCCATCACCCCCACCGCTTCGCGGACCCGATCGGTGGCCACTGCCCCCTGATAACCCTGCTTGACGGTCCGCGCGTGGATGGTGAGTCCGTCCAGACCGATTCCCTGGAAAATTTCCAGCAGGGCACTGAACTCTCCGGACTCGGCGAAACCAAGGCGCGTTTTCACGGTAAACCGGCCGGGAATCGCCGCGCGGAGCGCGGTGAGCAGATGCTTTAGCCGCTCGGGATCCCGCAACAAGCCGCCACCCGCATTCTTGCGACAAACAATCGGTGCCGGACACCCCAGGTTCAGGTCGATTCCCTCAATCGGATAGTCCGCCAATTCCCCGGCGGCACGGATCAGGCTTGGCAAATCGTCGCCGATCATCTGTGCGAATACCGGTCGGTTGGTTTCGTTTTCGGTAATTGCTCTGAGGAGGTGTTTGTTGAGTTTGGAATCCGGGTGGACGCGGAAGTATTCGGTGACGAACCAATCCGGCAGGCTGCGTTTGGCGAGCACCTTGATAAAGGGCAGTTGGGTGACGTCCTGCATGGGTGCGAGCACCAGGGCTGGGCGGTGGCTGGGGATGAGTTCACGCATGGCAATAGAATCCCAAATCTGAAAGCTGAAAGCTGAAATTTGAAATTTGAAATTTGAAATTTGAAATCTAAAATCTGAAAGCTGAAAGCTGAAATTTGAAATTTGAAATTGGAAATTGGGAAGGGGCTGGGAATGAGTTCGCGTCGGGTGGGAAAGAAGGGCTGTGGGCCGCAGTTTGAAACGGTTCCCGGTTGATGGCCGAAATCCACCACCCAGTCAATCTCCGGTTGGATCTGCTTGCCATGGGGGGGCTTGAGCGCCAGTCTTCAGGTGTGCGTGCTTCAAATTGTTGGCTAATGATTCTGGTGGTGTCCGGCCTGGTTGCGTGCGGGCGCAAGTCGGGCGGCGGAGATGGTGTCGGAAAGTCCGGAAACCGGCGGGTCATGGCGAAATCCCCGGAGTGCCAGGTGTGCCATCAGCAGGCGCACCAGGTGTGGCAGGCGTCCCACCATGCGCTGGCGCACCGGAAGGTCGGCAGGGTGGAAGACTCATGGGCGTTTCTCGACCGCTCGCTCACCGCTGGCAAGGCGGAGTGGAAATTCTCCGGAGGGGTGAAAACCCCGCTGATCGAGTGGCGGGACACCGGAAGCGGTGCCAAACCGATCTCGCTGGCACCGCCGATGGTGATCGGGCACCGGCCGTTGATCCAGTATGTGATGGATTTCGGCAATGGCCGCTATCAAGTGCCGGACGCCTCCTGGGATCCGGTGAAACAGGAATGGTTCAGCATGTTCGGGGCGGACCAACGGAGTCCCCATGAGTGGGGCAACTGGACGCAGCGCGGGATGAACTGGAACAGCCAATGCGCCTATTGTCATTTCACCCAATTCCGCAAGAACTACGACGACGAAAGTGATGGTTACCGCACCACCTGGCTGGAACAGGGCGTGGGCTGCGCCCAGTGCCACGGGCCGAACCGGGCAGAACGGGCGTCGAACGAATGCATGGTGGACCCCAAGCAGAAATTCACTCCGAAGCAATGGATGCACTCCTGCGCCACCTGCCACGCCCGGCGCGAGGAGTTTGATGAAAAATTCCAGATCGGCGACGACTTCTACGACCACTACAATCTGGCCCTGCCCAGCCAACCGGGGCTTTATCACCCGGACGGCCAACAGATCGATGAGGACTACAACACCACTTCCCTGCTGCTTTCGCGGATGGGTCACAAGGGGATTTCCTGCATTGATTGCCACGACTGGCATGCGGCCACTCCGAAGGGGGGCCAGCCTGCGGTGCAGAGTGACGCCCTGTGCCTCCAGTGCCACGCCACCGGCCTCCGTGAGGCCAAGGTGATCGACCCGGCGGCGCATTCGTTTCACAAACCCGGCACGAAGGGCAGCCGGTGTGTGGAGTGCCACATGCCCAAGACCGCCTACATGGCGCGGGACCCTCGCAGCGATCACCGGTTTCCCAGCCCGGATCCGCTGTTGACCAAGGAACTCGGGATTCCCAACGCCTGCAACGACTGCCACGCGGACAAGGGCCTGGATTGGCAAATCGAATGGACCGACAAATGGTATGGTGCCCGTGACCGGCCCCATGATCGCGAACGGACCCGGGCGGTCGCCGCAGCCCTGAGAAACGAGCCGGATGTTCTGCCCAAACTATTGGGAGCATACGATCAGGAAGACAACGCCGCCTGGCTGGCCACCCTGATCCGGTTGATGGCTCCCTGGACGGGTGACGGGCGTGTGCTGGAACGGGCGAACCGCAGTGCGGGGCATGCCGACCCGCTGGTGCGGGCAGCCGCAGCCTCGCTGCTGGGGCGCTGGCCGCAAAGCGGAGACGCATGGACTCGTCTGACCCGTGATCCGGTGCGCGCCGTGCGACTGGAGGCGGGATGGGCGGGCGTGGAGCGCTTGCCGCCAACCGATGGCTTGTTAGAGGAAATGAACCAGGTAGCCATCCACCAGAGTGACCAGCCGGGAGGCCGGATGAGGTTGGCCCAGTTGGCGATCCGGCGCGGGGATCCGGCGGCAGCCGAGGGCCACATGCGACGGGCGGCCGCTTGGGATCAGGGGTCCTACGCCCCGTTGCGGGATCTGGCGGTGCTGATGGCGGAAAACGGCAAACCCCGTGAGGCGGTCGCCGCGCTGGAGGAGGCCGCCAAACGCGCACCTGCGGACGCCCAGATCCCCTATCTAACCGCCCTGGCGCTCGCCGAACTCGGTGATCAGCAGGGCACCGAGGCCAAACTGCGGCAGGCGATCAAGCTGGATCCACGGTTTTCAAGGGCCTACTACAATCTGGGTTTGTTGCTTTCCGCCCAAGGGCAACTGGAAGCGGCGATCATTTCCCTCCGGAATGCGAGCGACACCGAGCCGGCTGATCCGGGCCCTCCCTACGCGCTGGCCACGATCTATCTGCGGCTGGGCCAGCCCGCCGCCGCCGAAACCGCCGCGCGCGAGGCGCTCCGCCGGAATCCCGGCCACCAACAGGCCACCGAGTTGCTCCAGTCGCTCAAACGGTGAGTTGGTCCCCGCCCTATTTCTGCATGGCGCGCAGGGCGCCGCGGATGAGATTCTCGGCGGGGGCGAGCGGCTCGGATTCGAGCACTTTGCGAACGGCCTTGCGGGCATCCACTTGTTTGTAGCCGAGGGCCAGCAGCGCGAGTTCGGCATCGGCTGCGGCCGGGCTCATCTGGCCGGCGGCGGCATCCTGCCAGGTTTCCGCCACGCCCACCTTGTCCTTGAGTTCGAGTACGATCCGTTCGGCGGTTTTCTTGCCGATCCCCTTGATGCGGGAGAGTTCGGCCACATCTCCGGAGACCACGCAGGACTTGAACCGACTGACCGGCAGACCGCTGAGCACCGCCATCGCGATGGCCGGGCCGATGCCGCTGACGCGGTCGATGAGCATGAGAAACACATCCCGCTCCTCCTCGCTGGCAAAGCCATATAGCGTATGAGCGGTTTCCCGGATATGCAGGTGGGTGCGCAGGTCCACTTCCAAGCCTTCCGCCGCGTGAAGACGATCAAAGGTGGAGAGCGGCACGGTCACTTCGTAGCCCACACCCTGGACATCCACCACCAGGCGGTTGGGGTAGGCCTCAATCACTTTTCCTCGGAGTCGCGCAATCATTCGCCGCCGAGTGTGGCGTCCCCGCCCGGCAGGTCAATAGCGATGTGACCCATCCCGGGTTTTCGGGCTTGCCCGGAAGGAGAAGTTGATATAGTAAAAACCAATCATGGATTTCGACACCTTGAACCGTTGGGCGGAGGAGGAGGTACGGGGGCTTACCCGGGTGCTGCCACCCGACGTGCAGACCGCCGCAGGCAGGTGCCTGATCAGCTACGAGAAGCGTCCCGGGCAAGGCATGTTCGACTGCGAATTGGAAGGCGACGAGTTGGGGTTGTTCGAGGGTGCCTGCCTGTTGGATGAGCCCGACCCCGACGGCCAGCCGCAGATCCGCCTGTTTTTGCAGAATCTTTGGGAATGGGTGGACCAGGACGAGCAGGATTTCCGCGACGAAGTGGGCACCACCCTGCTGCACGAACTGGGCCACTACCTCGGCTGGGACGAGGATGAGGTGGCCGACCGTGGATTGGAATGAGGACTGGCTAACCAAGCATCCCAACCACCTCCCGGGTGGCGGCCTCGATGTCCGGGGCTTGGAGCAGGGCGGACACGATCACCACCCGCCGGGCGCCTGCGGCGAGCACCCCAGGCAGGTTTCCCGGATGGATGCCACCGATGCAGTAGGCGGGAATGTGCGAGCCCACCTCGCGCTCCATCGCGGCGATGTCGTCCAGGCCGATGGCCACCCGACCGGCTTTGGTGGGGGTGGGAAACAACGGGCCGAAGCCGATATAGTCAAAGCCCTCGGCGAGGGCGGCGCGGGCTTGGTCGAGCGAGTGGGTGGAGCGGCCGATCCGCATTCCGGGACCGGTTAGAACGCGGGCTGCGGCCAGCGAGCCGTCGTCCTGGCCAAGGTGCACTCCGTCGGCCCCCACCGCTGCGGCAAGGGCCGGGTGGTCGTTGAGGATGAACGGGATGCCGGCGGCGCGGCAAAGCGGAAGCACCCGCCGGGCAACTGCCTCGATTTGTTCCAGCGGACAACCTTTCGCCCGCAGTTGAAGCAACCCGGCCCCGCCCGCCAACAACGCGGCAGTGACCCGTTCGGCAGCGGCATCCTTCACGTAGCCGAGATCAAGGATGGAGTAGAGGCGCATGGTGGATGTCACCTCATCAGCGGCCGGCCATCCGTGGCGTCCAGTTTGCGTTCCTCGATGAACCGTGACACCCATCCGATATCGTATGTTCCCGCAATGAAATCCGGGTGGTTGATGATTTCCTGTTGGAACGGGATGGTGGTCTTGATGCCGTGGATCATGAACTCGCCGAGAGCCCGTCTCATGCGGGCGATGGCCACCTCGCGGGTGGATCCGGTGACAATCAGCTTGGCGATCATCGAATCGTAGTGCGGCGGCACCGTGTAGCCTGAATAGACGTGGGTATCCACCCGCACGCCCTTGCCGCCGGAAGCATACCACATTTCAATCTTGCCGGGGCTGGGAATGAAATTATTATATGGGTCCTCGGCATTGATCCGGCATTCGATCGCGTGGCCGCGCGGGGAGGACTTGTAGACATTGTGGGAAAGCGGTTCGCCGGCGGCCACCCGGATCTGCTCCTTGATGAGTTCGCAACCCATGATCTCCTCGGTGATGGGATGCTCCACCTGGATCCGGGTGTTCATCTCCATGAAGTAGAAATTCTCCGCGGCTTGATCGACGAGATACTCGATGGTGCCCGCGTTCTGATAATTGATCGCGCGGATCAGATTGACCGAGGCCTCACCCATCCGGGTGCGCAGTTCCGGGGTGAGCAGCGGCGAGGGGCATTCCTCGATGATTTTCTGGTTGCGGCGCTGCATCGAACAATCCCGCTCCCAAAGGTGGATGAAATTGCCATGGGAATCACCGAAAACCTGGAACTCGATATGATGCGGATTGATGACGAGTTTCTCCAGATAGCATTCGCCATTGCCGAAGCTGGCCATCGCCTCATTGGACGCCGCATGGAACAAATTGATGAAGTCCACCTCCTTGAAGCAGGGCCTCATGCCGCGGCCGCCGCCACCGGCGGTGGCTTTGATCATGACCGGGAAACCGATCTTGCGGGCCTCGATGAGAGCCTCATCCGGGGTGGCCATGATCCCGGAGCCGGGGGTGACCGGCACGCCGTTGGCCAGCGCGGTCGCCCGCGCGGTCGCCTTGTCCCCCATCATCGCAATGATATCCGCCGAGGGGCCGATGAAGGTAAACCCCGAGGCCGCACAGATCCGGGCGAATCGGGCGTTTTCCGAAAGGAAGCCGTAGCCCGGGTGGATCGCCTCGGCACCGGTGATCTCTGCCGCAGCGATGATCCGATCCGGCATCAGATAGGATTTCTTGCTGGGAGCGGGACCGATGCAGACGGCTTCATCCGCAAGCTGGACATGCATCGAATCGACATCGGCCTCCGAGTACACCGCGATCGATTGGACGCCAAGCTCACGGCAGGCGCGGACAATCCGCAGGGCGATTTCGCCACGGTTGGCGACCAAAACTCGCTTGAACATGAGAAAGGGGGGGAATTGGGGGGTTACAGGACGCGGAACAGAACATCGCCGAACTGCACGGGCGCTCCGTCTTCGGCGATGATGGCACTGACGGTGCCGCTTTTCTCCGCCTTGATCTCGTTCATCACCTTCATCGCCTCGATGATGCAAAGGGTCTGGCCGACCGAGATGGAATCGCCAACGTTGACCAAGGGCGGGGCATCGGGAGAACTGCGGAGGTAGAAGGTGCCGACCATCGGCGAAGTCAGTTCCGTACCGGCAGGAGCCCCCTCCGCAGGGCTGGCGGACTCGGCGGCGGCAACCGGGGCGGGCATGCCATGGCCGGCTGGGGCCGGAGGAGCGGGGTGGTACGCGCTGGCCATCAGGGAGCGAAGGTCATCGAGGTCCGCGCCCTTCTTGAGTTTGAGATGGAAGTCTTTCTTCGTGAGGTCAAAGAGAGTGAGCCCGTGCTCGTTCATGAGCGCGACGACTTTTCGGATTTCCTGAAGGTCCACGGTAAGAAGGTGTTGGTTGGTTGGCAAAGGAGGCGGGACTGCTTGGGTCCCGCCTGCGAGGGCAGCAGATTAGGTCCGGGGACAGTAGAAGTCAAGCCGCTGTTTGGGCCGTTCCAAGTCGCGGGGTAGGTGCCCCTATTAGGGGATTGTCAATCCCGCCCAAAAGCCGGAACATCCACCGCAACCACCGTGCGGATCGTCGCCTTGCTTGTTCTCTCGACCGTGCGCCGGCCGCCACCAACCTGAGCCATGGGTTTTCTCTCGCCATTTTTGTTAGCCAGTTTTGCCGCGCTTGCGGTGCCGCTGTGGCTGCACCTGCGGCGGCGGCGGCGGCAGCAACCGGTGGAGTTTCCCTCGCTGCGGTATCTGAAAACGGCGGCGGCCCGGATGAAACGGCAGGCACGGGTCGAGGATCTCGGATTGCTGCTGCTGCGCTTGCTGCTGATGGCCCTGCTGGCGGCCGCCTTCGCCCGACCTGTCGTCCGCTCCAGCGGAGGCTGGCTGGGTGCGGGCCGCTCGGTGGAATCCGTGGTGGTGATCGACGCCACCGCCAGCATGGGTTGGCGCGGATCAGCCGGCAGCCGGCTGGACGCCGCCAAACGCCTGGCCCGCGAGTGGGTGGATGGACTGGACCGGTCGGATGCGGTGGCGCTCTGGGTTCTAACCGACAAGTTGGAACAACCGGTGCCCGTGCCGATCGCCGACCGGGGGTATTTTTTTCAGCAACTTGATGCCCTGATGCCTGCTGAAGGCTCGGCGAGCCTGGCTTCCGTGTTCAACGCCGCGCGCGAGTGGGCGGAGACCCGCAGCCCCGGCCGCAAGGAGCTGGTAGTTATCACCGACAACCAACCGGCAGCCTGGGACTGGCCCGCCGAGGGGTTTTTCCGCAGTTCCTGGCAGCGCGGCAACACCCATCTGGTGGTGCTGGCCTCGGATTCGCTGAGCCCCTCGAATCTGAGCGTGGCCGCCGTGGAGTGGGGTGGCAAAACGGTGCGCGAAGGTGCCCTGCTAATTGGCGTGGCCCGGTTGGAGAACCACGGCGGCACGGCCGCCAGTGATTTGCTGGAGTGTCGTTTCGGGGATCGGGTGGTGCTGCGCAAACCGGTGGAAATACCCGCCGGGGGCTCGCTCGACGTGCCCTTGTCGCTGACGGTAGCAGCGGTGGACGGCCCCATGCTGGTGGGCGAGCTAGCCCTCGCGGGGGATGGTTTCGCGGGTGACGACCACTGGTATTTCGCCCTGCCGGTGCGGCGGCCGGGGCGCGCGCTGGTGATCGAACGCGGTGGTGGGGCGGGTGGCGGGATGCACCCGGCGTTTTTTCTAACCAAGGCGCTGGCCGCCGGCGGGGCTGGCCGCGCCGAGGTCCTGGATGCCCCGGAATGGGAAAAGCAAGCCACTGCCGATTTTGACTCGATCTGGTTCACGGGCGGTTCCCTAACGGGTGACACAGCGTGGCCCAAAGCCCTGGCCTACACCGAGGCCGGCGGCACGGTCGTACTGACCGGAGATTCGCAACCGGAGCCGCTGCCCGCCGCCTGGCCGGTCTCGGCCGGCGAGGAGACCCGGCTGCCCGCCGGACGGATGGCAACGCGGCTATTGACTCCCACCCATCCGCTGTTCGACGGGGTTTGGAGTGAACGGATGCCGTTTCCGCCGCTGCCGCAGCGGACGGCGAGGCGGTGCACTGCGGCGGACGGAGGCCGGGTGCTGGCCACGCTGGCGGGTGAGTTTCCATTGCTGGTGGAAGCTCACCGGGGCCTGGGAAGGATCTATTGGCTCAACGCGAGCGCGGATCGCGGCTGGGGAGATCTGCCGCTTTCCCCGGTCTATGTGGCGTTGGTGCAGCAGTTGGGGCGCGCCGGAGACCTGGCGTTGCAAACCGGCACCTCGGCCTGGGTCGGTGAATCGTGGCCGGATCTATCCAGCTTCGGCGGCCGCGCCGCGTGGTCCCCCACCCCGCCCGGAGAGCAAGCAACCCGGGTCCTCCACAGCGGCGTCTTCGATGCCTTGGCCAACGACGGGACTCCGCTGTGGCGCTGTGCCGTGAACGTCCGCCGGGCCGAGTCCGAGCTGCGACCGCTCGACCCCGCCAAACTCCAGGCCATGCTCCCCGGCCGGTTGGCGACCGGCACCGGGGGCATCCGGGAATGGCGGGAGACCATCCGCCGCGAGGTCCCCTTGTGGCCGTGGCTGCTGGGTGCTGCGGCGCTGGTTTTCATCGCTGAAGGTTGGGTCGCCACGCGAGCGGCGGCACGCCGGGGGGTGGTGGCGGGCACCGCCCTGCCGAAGGGACTGGAAAGGAGGGGCTGGCGATGACTGGAAACCTGGTCTTCTGGTTGCTCGCCCTGGGGGTCCTCGGCTCCACCGGCTGGCATCTATATGGTCAGCGCCACGATCCGGACCGCGTCCGCGCACGCTGGTTGGCGGGGCTGCGGGGCGGGGCCGCGCTGCTGCTAGCCGCAATCCTCCTGCAACCCCAATTCCGGCGCCGGGAAGCGGTAATCGAACGACCGGTGATCGGCGTGCTGGTGGATACCTCGCAGAGCATGAACGACGGCCCGGCCTCCGCGACCCGCGGCGAGATGGCGCTCAAGTGGCTCCGCTCCCCCGCGTTTCGGGAAGCCTCGAACACCTGCGATTTCCGCTATTTTTCCGTCGCCTCCGACCTAACTGAAACCGTGCCGGGCGAGCTGGCATTCGAGGGTGCCGAGTCCCGCATCGGCAGCGCGCTGGCCGACTGGACCCGACGCTGGGGACGCGAGGCGGCGGCCGGGGTGGTGCTGCTGTCCGACGGTCTGGATACCGCCGGCGGGCTGCCAACCGGCCTTGATTTGCCGTGCTGGGTGTTAGAAGTGGAACCGCCGGAAGAGGCCGCCCTCGCGCGGGTCGCGGTCTGGCAGGTGGAACCGCCGAGGCGCCCGGTGGCGGGTGCCGAAACCAGCGTGCGGGTGGTCCTGCAGGGGTGGGGTGTGGACGGCAGTGACATTCCGGTGGAACTTTGGAGCGAGGGCCGGAAAGTCGGGGAAAAGCGCCTGCGTTTCACCCGCCGGGGCGAGGTCTTGGAGACGATGCTGCCGCTCAAGCCCGAGCGCCCCGGCAGCTATGCCTACGAAATCCGGGTGGCCGATGCCGCCGCCGACCCCGCCGCAAAATCCCAGCCGTTCGTCGTCGCCGTCCGGCAGGAAGGACGCAGCGTCCTGCTGCTCACCAACACCCTCGGGTTTGAGGGGAAATTCCTCCGTCGCGCCCTAACGACCGACCGCAACGTGCGACTCGACAGTTACACCCGCTGGCCGGACGGACGCTGGGCATGCTTCGGGGACAGCGGAGCGGATGCCAACGGCACCCTCAACCTCAGCGCGGCCGCCTTGTCATCCCGCAGCGCGGTGATCCTGGCGGATGTGGCACCGGAGTCCCTCAATCCCGCCCAATGGCAGGCACTCGCCGACTATGCCGGCCGGGGCGGCGGATTGATTGTGTTAGGCGGCCCGAATTTGTTAGGATCGCCCCGGACGGCCGCCGTGCTCGGCCGGATCCTGCCGGTGCCGACTCCCGCACCGCACCACGACGGGCGCTTCGGGGTGAAACTCACCGACGCCGGCTTGCGCCATCCGGTATTCGGTCCCTTGTTCGAGGCGGTGAAGGATTTCCCCGCCCTGCAGGGTGCCAATCTGGCAAGCGGCGTGGCGGGCAACGCCCAGGTACTGATGGAGGCCATTGCCGACGGCCGGTCGCGACCGCTGGTGGTGGTCAAGCAACAAGGCAGCGGGCGGGTGGCGGTGGTTCTCAGCGACACCCTCTGGCGTTGGCGGGTCGCCGCTCCGGGGTGGACGGGTCGCCAATCGCCCTACGACACATTCTGGGGGCAGATGCTCGATTGGCTGGCACCGGATCAGGAAGGTTTGCAAAGCGGCGGCAGAGTCGAACTAACCGCCGACCGGCCGTTTTACCGGCAGGGAGAGCGGGTCGCCCTGCTGGCCGAGTGGATTGGCAAGGGGCCGCCCCCGTTTGAAGCGCTGGATGCCCCCGACAAATCCCCGACCGGCGACAGCCGCCCACTGGCGTTGACGCCCGCGGTTTGGCAGAATGCCGACGGGCGTCGCGTGACCGGCTTCCGTGGCGAAATCGAGACCGATGCCACCGGCGTCCACGAAGTGGACGCTCATGCCGGATGGGCGGGCGGCGAGGCGCGCGCCAGCCTGCGGTTTGCCGTGGCCGCCTCCGCCGAAGAACGCCGCGGCGAACCGCCGGACGCCGGGTATTTGAAGGAACTCGCCAGTCTCAGTCACGGCGGATATTTCTCGCTGGAGGCGGCGGACCAGTGGCTTGAAGCCCTGCCCAAACCCGACCGCCAGACCGAGCGCGTGGTGGTCAGCGACGCCTGGAACCACCCGCTCGCGGTGATTGTTCTGCTAGGTTGTCTCGCTGCCGAATGGTGGCTCCGCCGGCGGCGCGGCCTGGCGTGAACGGTTGCAGCAGCCCAATACTGTCAATTCAACTCGAATTACGATCCCTTGAGGTTGTTCGGGGATCAGAAACCACTGATACACTGAAGACCAAGGAAAAGCTCATCCGGTGACACAGGGTCTCGTCACCGTCCTCAAGCAGTTCCACGACGAACTGGATGCGGCGGTGTTGGAGGCCTGTGGCTGGCAGGATATCAAGGCAGGGACCGTCTCTCCGAGCGGTCCGGCGAGTGAACCGCCCTTGGATCGTGCCCAAGTGCCCGCAGACAAGGACTCCTCCATTCACACCGCGAGCGCCGGACCGCTCGGAGATCGGTCCCTGCCGGTCTCCGAACTGCCCACCCGCCTCGTCGCCCTCAATCACGAGCGCGCCGCCGAGGAACGCCAAGGCCAAATCCGCTGGCCGCGCCCGGACTATCAGAATCCGGTAGGGTGCGGCGATCTGCCAACGCCCATTTCTCCCACCATAGCTCAGCCCGAACTCGCCGGTACCGAAACCTCTGAACATTCAAAATCCAAAATCCCCGCCCCCCTGGTCGGAAAGATTGCCGGACCAAGTCACCCTCATCCGCAATCTCATTGGCAACCACGACAATAAGGTCGTGGCTCCTTATGATGCCGAAACTATCTCCGCCCTCTTCGGCCACAAGAACAAGAAACGCAGCGAGCAGATCGAGGGGATTATGGAGACTCTGAAGGGGCTGGGGCAGTTGTAAGCGGCACTCAAAAACCTCAAAATGGACCTCGCTGGATCGAGGCAGATTGGAATGATAGGACATTCTGCATTAGCCATGGCAAGTTCATCTATGGAACAGATTCTGCCGCCTCTGGGCAGTGAGGGCCAATCTCCTGGGCTGGCGTAACCGTTACTTCGATCACGTCCGGCCCATACAGAGGCGCGATCTGAAGTCTCACGTATGGTTGTTCTAGCTGGATGCACCAGCTTCAAAGGGATGGTCAAGGAATCATCTTTGATTGGATCTTGTGCGGAAAATGCGTGTCCCACGCTCCATCGTGCATCTGATGGAAATGCTTTGTTATATCAACTCGGCCTCTGTCCAACGTGATGATCGGGTTGGTCCGGCACCTAAATGTGAAGCAGAATGTTAGAGTACCTGAGCTGGCATTTTCCCGAGGTTTCGCTAGACTTCCAATCTTGTTTTGCTTGTGAAGCTTCCTCGAATCGGAGGGAAGAAAAAGCGCCAACCACCAAACCAATCCATCCCAGAATACTGCACTAACACAATCCAGGCCGATGTGTTTCTCTAAGACGCAGGCAGGCAGCGGTATGTGGATCGAAATGGCAGAGTCGTTGTCGGTATCCCAGATGAATGAAATGCTCTTGACCTGAAATCGCCAGATTCTTGAGCCACCCTGATGAGACAGGTAAAAGTCATCTGACGGACCATGATCAAAAAGTGGTCGAGCTGGGTTGTATCCCCGAAGAATCAGATGTGCGAGGGTGGCATGAACAGCAGCTCCCCCAATATAATTGGTTAGGTCCCCCTGATGAAAAACCCATATTCAATTTTGCATGGTTAGAAAAAACACCAAGGCCGGTTATGTGCTACAGAAACACGGCTTCTGTAGCGAGCGACCACAGGAACCACGGCGGCTTTGGTCTTGATCATTGATCGTTCCTGATTCACGGACTCAACGATCATATTCGCTCCCTCCGGTTGACCATAGGTAGAGAATGTGAAAATACGGAAGCGATATAACTTTCCGCTCAGCGACGATCTCTCCAATCTTACCCAAAACTATTCCCCGGCCAAATAGAGTCACCTTGCCGGTTTCGCGTTTCAGAATTCCGTCAGCGGATTCGATGAACTTCATATTAAGTCCTTGGCGGCAATAGACGACCGTGGCGCCATCCGGGAGGGCTCCGATAGGCTGGATAACGAACACTCCAAAAAGAAGCCAAAAACAAAGAGCCGTTACAACCATAACCACAAGGCCAACGGTAATTGGCCTTCGCTTGCGCAGAATCCTGGTTTCGATCCCAGCCTTTGGATGTTGGACATCGGGAATCGCCGGGGGCTCCGGCCCAGATTGGGCTAAGTTAGGCACAACAAGTTCGCAACCACATGATGGACATCCTGCAATTCCACCACTATCCGTATCGGCAGCTTCAATTCTCTGACCGCAACCCTGGCATGCAAATTTCATAACTTCTCCAGTTTAAAGGAAGCAGCTCCGCAACGTCTTCTATCGGCCAATTCTGCTACTGTCAATTGGAACTCCCGCATCCCTGATGCGATTCGATGGGAAAAGTTCTCATCGGAATAGATCCTCATGCGGCCTTCTGTTGTTCGAACATGTTGGCCGCCATGATCGCCGCTGGAGCAACCCTGAATGACTCGGCGATGTTTTCGACCGCTTCGCCCCCGCGCAACCGGGACATGATGGCCTCGGTGGTCAGATTGGTGCCGTCGATCACCGGACGGCCGAAGGCGCGGCGCGGATCGACCACGATCGGATGCTGGCGGCCCCGTGAAAAATGGCGGTCAGCACCGGTTCCCTTTGTGGCAAACTCCCCGACTGGAAAGTGGCGGCGTTCGCCCCCCATCCTGCCGCTCACCCATGAGCGCAGCACGGCCACGGGCAGCCGCATGATGCGAGCGGCGTCCGGCACCAGGTACACGCCCCGAGTCCACGGGTCGGCGGATGGTTTGGTGAGTGTCACGGCCGGAACTTATCACAGATTCCCGGGGAGCGGCAATCGAACCCATCTTCATCCTTGCGGTCCGTCGCCGAAAGGAGGATTTTTCTGTCCCAGAACCACCCGATCCCCCAATGAAACTCGAATTCCACATGGTCACCGGATTCGGCGAGTTCCTCGCCGACGGGCACCTTGGCAACCAATTCCGCAACCTGCGCATTGAAAGCGTGTGGAGTCGGGTGGAGTCGGTCGTATTCGATTTTTCCGGGGTTACCAATCTGACGGATTCGTTTGTTCACGCCACCTTCGGCAACATGGCGGAGGAAGACGGAGAGGAATTCATGGCGAAGGTGCGGTTCAAGGGCTGCTCGCCGCTGGTGAAGTCCTTTCTCTCCATCGCGGTGGGCGAGGGAATGAGGAGACACCAAGATCTGCATTCCCGTTGAGGGTCGCGGATTTTTCCGTCTCCCTTGTCCACCGCTGGACGGAACCGCGTTGCGGTTCATTTTCGGGACAAACCACGAAGGTCATGGACCGCCGCTAGGGGACCACCCGGCTCAGAGCGGCGGCAGGCCCAACATTTCCGGCAGCGCTTCGCGGGGGCGCCAGGTCAGGATCTCCGGGTCGCCGTCGGTGACCAGCACAGTGTGCTCGAAATGGGCGGAAGGTTTGCCGTCGAGGGTGACGGCAGTCCAACCGTCGGCCAGGATGCGCATTTCCGAGACCCCGAGGTTGACCATCGGCTCGATCGCGAGGGTCATGCCGGGGGCGAGGATGGCGGTCTTGCCGGGCGGGCGGAAGTTGGGGATTTGGGGTTCCTCGTGAAGTTTCCGCCCGACGCCATGGCCGACGAACTCCCGGACCACGGTGTAGCCGCGCGGTTTGACGTAGGCCTCCACCGAGCCGCAAAGCTCAGCCAGGCGGACACCTGGCCGGGCATGGCCGATGGCTTCGAACAGCGATTGTTCGGTGACGGCGAGGAGACGTTTCAGAGCCGCGGGGATGTCGCCGGCGGGAACGGTGGTGGCGTTGTCGCCAATGAAACCGTTTTTGACGATGCCCACATCGATGCTAACGAGGTCACCCGGCAGAACCCGGCGCGGGCCACCCATGCCGTGGACGATTTCCTCATTGATGGAAATACAGGTCTGGCGGGAAAACCCCCGGTAGCCAAGAAAGGCACTGCGACAGTCGTGCTGGCGCATCAGCTCACCCGCGTGTTCGTCGATCTCGCCGGTGGTGACGCCGGGCTGGACGGTTTTGGCGAGGGCCTGCAGGATGGTGGAGGCAGTGGTACCGGCCACCCGCATCAGCTCGATTTCACGAGCCGATTTGATGGGAATGCGGGGAATGCGGGACACCGGATAACGCGGTAATCGGAGCTCAGAGCACCTTCTGGGAAATATATACGGTGACACTGATGATCACGAGCACGGCAATCACCAGCCACAGATAGATAATCGCGGAGCGCGAGGCGCCGGAACCACTCTGGGTGAGACGGTCATAGCGGCCGCGGAGCTTGCCCTTGCGGAGGAAGCCATCGTAGTGCTTCTGCAACAGGTGGGTCTCCACCTGGCGCATGACGTCGAGCACCACGCCGACCATGATCAGCAGCGAGGTGCCACCGAAGAACTGGAGCACCAGCGAGCCCGGGGGCAGCCCGACGACCTTGCCGGTAAGCACCGGCAGCACGAAGATCATCGAGAGGAAGATGGCACCGGAGAAGGTGAGCCGGGTCATGGTGAAATCGAGGAAATCAGCCGTGGGTTTGCCGGGACGGACACCGGGGACGTAGCCGCCGTTGCGCTTGAGGTCCTCGGCGATCTGGGAAGGCTGGAACATCATCGCCACCCAGAAGTAGGAGAACATGAAAATGCCGACTCCACCCATCACATAGAACCAGGTGCCACCGCTGGCGAACTCCCCGTAAAGCTTGGTGGCCCACGCCTGGCCCTGGAACCAGGGGATCTGGGTGAGCAGGATCGGCGGCAGCGAGAGCACGGCGGTGGCGAAGATGATCGGCATCACCCCCGCGTAGTTAACCTTGAGCGGGAGATACTGGGTCTGGCCACCGAACTGCTTGCGCCCGACGTTGCGCTTGGCATAGTGGACGGCGATCCGCCGCTGGGCTTGGGTGATGGCGATGGTGCCGGCGATGACCAGCAGCAGCAGGCCGATCATGACGACCATCATGATCGAGCGGAACTGGTTGCCGTCACCGGTCACGAAGTAGTTCCACGCCTGGAGCAACGCTCCGGGCAGGGCGGAAATGATGTTGACCGTGATGATGATGGAGGTGCCGTTGCCGATGCCTTTCTCGGTAATCTGATCGCCGATCCACATCAGCAGGATGGTGCCGGCGATGATGGTGAGTACGGTCAGGGCCATCCACGACCAGGAGGGATCCGGCACCAGGGTGCCGAACTTCTCAACCCCGGACATGTAGGGGATGCTGCCCGGGTTGATCAGCGACTTGGTGACGAAGAACCCCTGGACCAGGGCGATGCCGATCGTCAGATAGCGGGTGAGCTGGGTGATTTTCTGACGACCACCGTCCTCGCGGGCCAGCTTGGAGAGCTTGGGCACGATGGCAGTCATCAACTGGACCACGATCGATGCGGAAATATAGGGCATGATGCCCAAGGCGAAAATCCCGGCCTGCTGGAGACCGCCACCGGAAAACACGGTGAGCAACGCGGTGAGCCCGCCAGTGGGGTTGGTGGGGTCGCTGTTGGCCTGCAAATCATCCATCCACGCTTTGATGACCGTGGCATCGACCCCCGGCAAGGTGATGTGGACGCCGAGACGGATGATCACGATCAGTGCGAGGGTGAACAGAATGCGGTCCCGGAGTTCCGGGATTTTCCAGGTATTGGTAAAGGCAGAAATCATGGCAGTGTGACGGGAACGGACAGGAGGCTTATACGAAAGGCGAGGAAGCGCGCAAGCCCTTCCTCACCGGAAACAAAACCGAGCTTGAAATGCTTCAAGCGGGAGACTGGATGGAACCACCCGCCTTTTCGATTTTCTCACGGGCGGAAGCGCTGACCCGGTCCACCACGAGGGTGAAGGACTTGGTGACTTCACCGGTGCCGAGCACCTTGACAAAATCGCAGCGGTTGTTGAGCAGGCCGACCTCGCGCAGACAGGTTTCGTCGATGACGGCACCGGCTTCAAAGGCGTCGTCCAAGTCACCGACGTTGATCACGCCGGGAACATCACGGAAGTCGTAGTTGTTGAAGCCGCGCTTGGGCAGGCGGCGGTGAAGGGGCATCTGGCCGCCTTCGAAACCAACGCGGGTGCCGCTGCCGGAACGCGCTTTCTGGCCTTTATTGCCTTTGCAGGCGGTTTTTCCGTGGCCGGAGCTTTCGCCGCAGCCTAGCCGCTTGACGCGCCGCTTGGCTCCGGGATTGGGGCTGAGTGTATGGAGGTTCATGGGAAGTATGCTAGTTTGAAGGGTTCGGTATTCAGCGAGCCGAGTCCGCGTTGGGAGCCAGCCGCCGGTGGCGGGTTAGATCGCTGGTTCGCGTTTTTTCTTACCGCGGCTGGAGAGGACCTGGTCGCGGGTGCGGAGCTTGGAAAGCGCCTTGAGGGTGGCCTTGACCACGTTGGCGTGGTTGGAGGAGCCCATCGACTTGGCGAGGACGTCGCGGATGCCGACCGCCTCGCAGACGGCGCGGACACCGCCTCCGGCGATGATCCCGGTACCCGGCGAGGCCGGCTTGAGGAGCACCTTGCCACCCCCAAATTCGGCGTAGATTTCATGGGGGATGGTGCCACCGACGATGCTCATTGGCTTGAGCACCTTCTTGGCACCCTCGCTGGCCTTGCGGATGGCCTCGGCCACTTCGTTGGCCTTGCCGAATCCGAGACCGACGCGACCGAGCTTGTTGCCAGAGACGACCAGGGCGGAGAAACTGAAACGACGCCCCCCCTTGACCACCTTGGCGCAGCGGTTGATGAAGACCACTTTCTCCGAGAGTTCATTGCCTTCCGAATCGGTGGCGACAGGACGTTCCTCACGGCGCGGACCACGACCACCACGGCCGCCTCCGGGACCGCCCGGGCCGCCCGGACCGCCACGACCACCGCGCCCACGGAAATCACCGCGGGAGTCGGCTGGAGGCGCGGAGCCCTCCACGGGGCCGAGAGGAGCGGGCTTGGGAGCATCGGTAGCGGCGGCCGGCGCCTCTGCGGCGGGCGCTTCCGCGGCGGGCGCAACGCCGGCGACAGGGGCGGGTTTTGGTTCGTTATCGGGCAATGGAGTTTCGGGAGTGGTAACCATAATCGGGGAGGGCGTTAGAATTTGAGTCCGCCCGCACGAGCGGCGTCGGCGAGAGCTTTGACTTTTCCATGGTAGAGGTGGCCACCGCGGTCGAAGACCACGGCACTGATGTTGGCGGCGAGGGCGCGCTCGGCGAGGAGTTTACCGACGTTGGTGGCCGAGGTGACGTTGGAGGATGCGTTCTCCATGGCCGACTCCTGAGTGGAGGCGGAACAGAGGGTGCGGCCTTGGGCGTCGTCGATGACCTGGGCGTAGATGTGCTGATTGGAGTAGTGGACGGCGAGCCGCGGACGGGCGGCGGTGCCCGCGACCTTGCGGCGGATGCGGGAGTGGACGCGTTTGCGGATTTCCTTGCGATTGATGATACTCATGGAACCTGGTGGTAAGTGGGGTGGCTGAGGGAAAGTGGGGGTTATTTACCGACGCTCTTGCCTTCCTTGCGGCGGACGTGTTCGCCGACGTAGCGGACACCCTTGCCCTTGTAGGGTTCGGGCGGGTAGAAAGCGCGGACTTCCGCGGCGAACTGGCCGACGAGTTGTTTATCGATGCCTTCCACCTTGATTTTGGTATTGTCCGCGACCGTCACGGTGAGTCCGGCGGGGATCGGGTGAAGGAGCGGATGGGACTTGCCGAGGGAAAGGTCAAGATCGGAACCCTTGACGGCGGCACGGAGACCGACACCCTGGATTTCGAGATTCTTGGTGAAGCCTTCGGAGACCCCGAGGATCATGTTCTGGACCAGGCTGCGGGCGGTGCCGTGAAGGGCACGCTGCTGGCGCAGTTCGGTGACCCGGGAAACGACGACGGTACCGTCTTCCGAGCTGAGGTTGATACCGTCCGGCAAGTTGAAGTCGAGTTTGCCCTTGGGGCCTTCGACAACGACCGTGCGCCCGTCCAGTTTGACGGCGACTTTATCCGGGAGAGAGATTGGTTTGAGACCGACTCGTGACATGGTGGTGTGTTTTCCTTTGCGAGTTGGGGGTTTACCAGACGATGGCGAGGAGTTCGCCACCGAGTTTCTGACGTTTGGCGGCAGCGCCCGACATGACCCCTTTGGAAGTGGAAAGGATGGAGATGCCGAGGCCGGACATGACCGGCGCGATCTTGGTGGAGCCGACGTATTTGCGGCGACCCGGTTTGGAGGCTCGCTTGAGGTCGGTGAGGACCGGGCGGCCTTCGATGAATTTCGGTTTGACCTTGAGCTTGACGCCCTTGCCCTCGGTGGTGACGACCTCGTAATTCCAGAGGTAGCCCTCTTCCTGAAGGACGCGGGCGATGTCCGCCTTGATTTTGGAATAGGGAGCGAAGAAGGCTTCGTTACCGGCGATGCAAGCGTTCTTGAATCGGGTGAGGAAGTCGGAGACTGGATCAGTTAAAACGGCCATGGTGGATGGTTCCTGGGGTTGGCGGGTGGTTGAGTGTTAGACGGTGGCTGCGGCTGGTTCTTCAGCTTCCTTGCCGGGGGCGTTGGCCTTCTTCATGTCGCGGAACGGCATGCCGAGTTCGGCCAGGAGCGCACGGCCCTCGGCGTCGGTGGCGGCACTGGTGACGAAGATCAGGTCGAAGCCGATATGGCGTTTGATCTGGTCAATCTCGATTTCCGGGAAGATCGTCTGGTCCTGGATGCCGCAGGCGTTATTGCCGCGGCCGTCGAAGGACTTGGGGGAGATCCCGCGGAAGTCGCGGATGTTGGGTGCGGTGACATTGATGAAACGATAGAAGAACTCCCACATGCGGGGACCGCGCAAGGTGACGCGGGCACCGAGCGGCTCGCCATCGCGGAGCTTGAAGTTGGCGACGGATTTCTTGGAGAACGAGATCGACGGGCGCTGGCCGGTGATCTTGGTGATCTCCGCCACGGCGTCATCGACGGCGAGTTTGCGGTCCGGGGCATTGCCCATGCAGGAGGTGACGACGATTTTCTCGAGGCTCGGGACCTGATGGGGGTTGGTGTAACCGAACTTCTCTTTGAGGTTCGGCACGACCTTGTCTTTGTAGTGCTGTTGCAGTGGCGGTGTGTTCATGGTTTCAGCGGGTCAGCGCGATTGGTGGTTGCTTGGGGCGCTTAAGCGCGGGCGGAGGGGGTGGCCTCAGCCCAGTTTCTTGACGTTGGAGATGTGGACGGGACCATCGATGTTGATGATGCCGCCATCGGGGTGTTTTTCCGATCGTTTGACGGCTTTTTTGAGTGGGCGGACGCCATCGACGATGACCTGGCCCTTGACGGCATTGATGGAGGTGACTTGGCCGGTTTTGCCTTTGTGGTTACCGGCGATGACCTGGACTTGGTCGCCTTTGTTGACGTGAGTCTTGATGCGGCTCATGGTGCGGTGGGGTGGGAAAGGGGTTGGTGGGATCAGAGGACCTCGGGGGCGAGGGAGACGATTTTCATGAAGCCGCGCTCGCGGAGTTCGCGGGCGACGGGGCCGAAGATACGGGTGCCGCGGGGGTTGTTATCCTTGTCAATGAGAACCATGGCATTGGAGTCGAAGCGGAGGATGGAACCATCGGGACGGCGGATGGGATAGGAAGTGCGGACGATCACTCCCTTGACCACTGAGCCCTTTTTGACGGAGGCGGTGGGGATGGAGTCGGTGATATGGGCGGTGATGATATCACCGATCCCGGCGGTGCGGGTCGCCTTGCCGATCACACCGATCATTTTAGCGGCGCGGGCGCCGGTATTGTCGGCGACGGCCATTGAGGATTCCATTTGAAGCATAGCGGTAGGTATTTGAGATTTGAAATTTGAGATTTGAAATCCGGCGGAGCCGGCTCAGTGGGAGAGGATCTCTTGCACCGCCCAGCGCTTCATTTTGGAAAGCGGGCGGGTTTCGACGATGCGGACGCGGTCGCCGATCTTGGCCTGGCCGTCTTCGTCGTGGACGTAGTATTTCTTGGACCGTTTGACGATCTTGTTGAAGCGGGGATGGGGGACGCGGGCGATGTGCTCAACGACGATGGTTTTGTCCATCTTGTCGGAGATGACGGTGCCGACGCGGGTCTTGCGGCTGGAGGTGGTTTCCTGGGGAGTCTCGCTCATGGTGGGAAATGGTTAGGCGGTTGGGCTGCTGGATCAGGCGCGTTTGCGGGCTGACGCGGCAGTGAGAGTCCGGGCGATCTGGCGGCGGACGATGCGGATGCGGGCGGAGTTTTCCAACTGGCCGGTGGCTTGTTGGAGGCGGAGGTGGAGGGCCTCCTGCTTGAGTTCGCGAAGTTGGGCGGCGAGTTCGTCGACGCTGGCCTCGCGGAGGTTCGTTTCTTTGGTCTTGGCCATGGTGGTGGGCGTGGTGGGCGTGGTATGAGGTTCGGCAGGCGTAGGGATCAGGCGTGAGGATCGCGGGCGACCAGGCGGGTGCGGATGCCGAGTTTGTAGGAGGCGAGACGCATGGCCTCACGGGCCTGGGTTTCCGAGACACCCGCGACCTCGAACAGGATGTTTCCGGGGCGGATCACGGCGACCCAGCCTTCGACCGCGCCCTTACCCTTGCCCATCCGGGTTTCCGGAGGGCGGGAAGTGATCGGCTTGTGGGGAAAAATCCGGATCCAGACTTTGCCCTTGCGTTTCATCGAGCGGTTGATCGCGATCCGGCAAGCCTCGATCTGGCGATTGGACATCCAGCCGCGGTCGAGGGTTTGCAGGCCGTAGTCACCGAAGGCGACAGTGGTCCCGCGCTGGGCGTTCCCGGCGCGGCTTCCGCGGTGGCTTTTGCGGAACTTGGTTCGTTTGGGCATCAAGGGCATGGCTCGGTCCTCCTAGGTAGATATGGGGTGGTGTTGAAAAATGATGTGTGAACGGGATGGTCTTAACTGCGGGCCGGGCGGCGGTCCGGGCGGTCACCGCGCGGCGGGCGGTCACCACGGCCGGAGGACGGCTTGGCATCCTCTTCCTTTTTGTTGATCCAGCACTTGACGCCGATGACGCCGTAAAGGGTGCGGGCTTCGGCAAAGCCGTATTCGAGAGGGACGCGGAGCGTCTGGAGAGGCACCTTGCCTTCGCGGTAGGATTCGGCGCGGGCGATATCGGTGCCGCCGAGGCGCCCGGAGACGCGGAGGCGGACACCGTCGGCACCGAACTCCATGGCGGTCTGGATGGCACGTTTCATGGCACGGCGGAAGGCGATGCGGCGTTCGAGTTGGATGGCGACCTGCTCGGCGATGAGCTGGGCGTCGAGTTCCGGTTTGCGGATCTCGAGGATATCGAGTTTGACCTGGGCGCCCTGGCAGAGTTTCGAGATATCATGGGTCATGATCTCGATTTCCTTTCCCTGGCGGCCGATAATAAGGCCCGGGCGGGAAGTGTGGAGGGTGACGCGGACGCTGTTCCAGGCGCGCTCGATGACCACCTTTGCCAGGCCGGCGTTCTGCAGTTTGTTACGCAGGTATGAGCGGATGGAGAGGTCTTCGTGAAGCTTGATGGTGAAGTCCTTGCCGGCGGCGTACCATTTGGAACGCCAGTCCTTGGAGACTGCGAGACGGAAGGCGATTGGATTGACTTTCTGGCCCATAATGGATGAGGGGTGGGATTTAAAAAGGAGACGGGGTTAGGCTTGTTCTTCAGTGGCGGTGACTTCCTCTGCTGCGGGAGCGGCGGGCTCGGTCTTCTTGTGGACGATCTTGGAAACGGGACGCTTTTTCTTTTCCGGGGCGGAACCGACCAACGTGATGTAGATGTGGCTGGTGCGCTTGAGAATGGGGCTGGCGGAACCCTTGGCCCGTGGAGTGTGGCGGCGCAGCGTGGGGCCCGCGCCGATCGTTGCTTCCTTGATGATCAGGGTGTTGGTATCAAGCGAGTAGTTGTTCTCCGCATCGGCGATGGCGGTTTTGAGAGTTTTGCCAATCAGGGTGGCTGCCTTCTTCGGGGTGAAGTTGAGAATATCCAGAGCGGAGGAAACGGGGAGTCCCTGAATCTCGCGGGCGACGTCACGCGCTTTTTGAGGCGAGAGACGAACGTATTTGGTGGTGCTTTTGACTTCCATGGTCGGCTGGCGGTGAGGGGTGGTGGTTGGAGATGGGGCTATTCGGTTTTGAGAACGGCGAGATCGCCGGTGCGTGGGGATTCCACAGAGGGGTCTGAGTGTTCGATGAAGGCTCCGCTGACGGCCTTGCGGACATCGGCGAGAATGGCTTTCCCGTAGTGTTGCTGAGCGCGGAACAGGTCGAAGGTCATGCCGATTTTGGCATTCTGGTTTTCACCCACATTGAGGACGATCAGACCGCTTTCCTGGTCGATGCTGACGATCCGGGCTTGCTGAAGCGAGCCGGTTCGGACATCGGGACGGGGTTTGTGCTTGAATCCGAGGACCGAGTCAAGCTCACGCAGCGAGGTTTCCAAGCGGAGTCGCGAATCGGGATCGGAAACCACCGCCTGGCGCAGGTAATCCAGGATGGAGGAGATGACCCGGGTGGAGGCGGCTTCGAGTTCAGCGTTGCGTTCCCGAGCCAGTTCGAGGTCGGCCGCGGCCTGAATGAGTCGGTCATTGCCCCCATCGAGGAGGTTTTTGCCGAGCGCTTCGAGGCTGAGGCGGACCTGGGCGAGTTGCTCGGTGGCGTCTTTCTCGGCGCGGTTGGCCTGGAGCAGGCTGCGTTGGAGGCTGACGTTTTGCGCCCGGAGGTCGGCGATGAGGTCCTGCATTTCCTCCGCTGTGGGTTCGGCCGCCTGGGCCAAACCGACCGTTGCCAGCAGCCCGAGGGCGGCGGCGATGGTGCGGAAGTGACGGCGGGAACTCATGATGAAGGAGGGGTGGGCAGGGGTTACTTTTTGCCGATGCCGCCGTGCTGGCGGAAGATGCGGGTAGGGGCGAACTCACCGAGTTTGTGGCCCACCATGTTCTCGGTGACATAGACCGGAACGAAGGTTTTACCATTGTGGACGGCGAAGTTATGGGAGACGAAGTCCGGAGTAATCATGGAGCTGCGGCTCCAGGTTTTGATGGGCTTGCGATCAGAACCGGTGGCGGCCACGGCATCGATCTTGGCGAGAAGCTTCTGATCGACGAACGGGCCTTTCTTGAGGGAGCGGGGCATGGTGTGCGGGGCGTTGAAGTGCGGATGGTGGGGCGTAAGAGGCGGTTAGTGCTTCTTGTGGCGGGATTGAACGATAAATACAGAGGTGGTCTTGTTGCGCTTGCGGGTTTTCTGGCCCTTGGCGTGCCCCCATGGACTGAGGAGATGCTGGCGACCACCACCGGATTTCGATTTGCCTTCACCACCGCCGTTGGGGTGGTCCACCGGGTTCATGGTCATGCCGCGGACGGTGGGACGGACGCCCATCCAACGGGTGCGGCCAGCCTTGCCGGAGACCTCGTTCATGTGGTCGCGGTTGCCGACCTGGCCGATGGTGCAGAAGCAGGCTTCGTGGAAGCGGCGGATCTCACCGGATGGCATTTTGACCAGCGCCCAGCCACCGTCGCGGTTGGAAAGGACGGCTTGCTGACCGGCGGACCGGGCGACCTTGCCGCCGTTGCCAGGAAGCAGTTCGATGTTGTGAATGGCGGTGCCGAGTGGCACTGCGCTGAGCGGCATGGCATTGCCGGTCTTGGGAGCGACCTTGTCACCGGAGACCACCGTGGCACCAACTTCCAGCCCGACCGGGGCAAGGATGTAGGATTTCTGACCGTCCTCGTATTGGATGAGGGCGATGCGGCAGGTGCGGTTGGGATCGTATTCGATGGCAGTCACCGTGGCAGGCATGTCACGCTTCTTGCGCTTGAAGTCGATGATCCGGTAGTGGCGCTTGTGGCCACCGCCGATATGACGGCAGGTGATGCGGCCGGTGTTGTTGCGGCCACCGGAGCGCTTGAGCGGAACGATGAGGCTTTTCTCCGGCTTGCTCTTGCTGATCTCCTCGAACGAGGGATGTGCCTTGTAGCGTGCGGATGGGGTGATCGGGTTGTAAGTTTTGAGGGGCATGACTCGCGGAACGGTGAAGGTTGCGTTTGGAGTGGTAGGCGGGAGGATCAGACGAGGTCGAGAGACTCTCCTTCCGCCAGACGGACGATGGCTTTTTTCCAACTGGCGGTGCGCCCGGCATCGGCCCGGCGGCGGCGGCGAAGCTTGCCGGAACAGTTGGCAGTGCGAACGGCAACGACTTTCTTGTCAAACAAGCTTTCGACGGCGCGCTTGATGTCAAGTTTGTTGGCCTTGCGGTCAACTTCGAGAACGATCTCGTTGTTGGTTTCCTGGAGCAGGGTAGCCTTTTCGCTGAGGCGGACGTTTCTAACGACCTGGTAAATGTCTTTCATGGTCTGTGGGAGTGATCCTGGGGTCAGGCGGTGCGATTGGCCAAAGTGGTGAGGGCGTCACCCACGAGGATGACTGACTTGGCGAGAAGGAGTTGTTCGATGTTGACATCGGAGGCGGTGACCAACTGGACCCAACTGACGTTGCGGCCGGCGAGGTAGGTGGTTTCGTCAAAAGTGTCGCTGACAATGAGAATCTTGGCGGGAGGGGTCATGGCGCTCACGGTTGCGATGAATGACTTGGTCTTGCCATCGGCAACGGAGAACGAATCGACGGTAAGGATCTTACCGGCGCTGGTCAGGTCACCCAACACGCGGCGGAGAGCCAGGCGGCGGGTGGTCTTGTTGACTTTTTTGGAGTAGTCGCGGGGGCGGGGGCCGAAGACCACACCACCACCGACGAAGATCGGGGCGCGCTTGTCGCCGTGACGGGCGTTGCCGGTCCCTTTCTGGCGATAGATTTTCTTGTTATTCCCGGAAACCTCGCCGCGGGTCTTGGTGCTGGCGGAACCGGTGCGGCGGTTGGCACGGTAGGCGGTGACGAGGTCGTGGACGGCTTGACGGCCCTTTTCGGCACCGACCAAAACGATATTGGCGGCTTGGGCGTCTTCAGCAGTGAAGGTCTTTGCGGACATGTCAGTATGGCGTGTGATGGTTCAGTGTGACCGGATGAGGTCAGGCGGTCTTTTTCTTGGCCGCGCGGATGGTGAGGTAGCTGCCTTTGGCTCCGGCGACCGGGCCGGAGACGAGGATGACCCCATCCTCCGGGCGGATGGCAACGATCTTGAGATTCTGTACGGTGCGGCGGGCGCCGCCCATGCGGCCGGGCATTTTCTGGTTTTTCCAAACCCGGCCGGGAGTGGAGCTACAACCGATGGAACCGGTCCGGCGATGCATCATCGAACCGTGGGTCTGGCGGAGACCGCCGAAGCCGTGGCGTTTGTAGGCGCCTTGGAATCCGCGACCGATGGTGGTGCCGATGACATCGACCCATTGGCCGGTGGTGAAGAGTTCCATGCCGGGATGGGCGGTGGGAGGAGTGGTGCCGTCAACGAGCCGGAACTCCTTGACGAAGCGCTTGGGCGCGGACCCGGCTTTCTTGAAGCGACCGAGATCCGGCTTGTTGACGCGTTGTTCCTTTTGATCGTCGAAACCGACTTGCACGGCTGTGTAGCCATCGGATTCCGGAGTTTTCACCTGAAGAATGGTGTTTCCGGAGACATCGATGACGGTGACGGGGATCATGCTGCCGGCCTGTTGATCGAACAGGCGGGTCATGCCGAGCTTTTTACCTAGGAGACCGAGGGACATGGCGAGTGAAATTTGAAATTTGAAATTTGAGATATGAAATATGAAATATCGGATGCGGGAGCGGCCCCTGTCAGATCCGGATGGTGATGTCAACGCCGGCGGGGAGGTTGAGCTTTTTCAGTTCATCGACGGTGCGGGCGGTCGGGTCCACGATGTCGAGGAGCCGCTTGTGGGTGCGGATCTCGAACTGTTCGGCTGACTTTTTGTTGACGTGGACGGAGCGGTTGACGCTGAACTTCTCGATGCGGGTGGGCAGCGGAATCGGTCCGGCGACGCGGGCTCCGGTGC
The DNA here is from genome assembly GCA_021733795.1 of Akkermansiaceae bacterium. Classification (GTDB taxonomy): domain Bacteria; phylum Verrucomicrobiota; class Verrucomicrobiia; order Verrucomicrobiales; family Akkermansiaceae; genus Luteolibacter. The sequence continues at coordinate 29,397 of JAIPKB010000021.1, forward strand.
GTTTGGCGGTCTCCACGATTTCCTTGGCCGAGCGGTCGATGGCGCGGTGGTCGTAAGCACGCAGACGGATGCGAATTTTCTGGTTTTCCATGGCGTTGGGTAGGTTGGCGGTTGAGCGTGACGGTGGGGTTGATCGGTTAGTAGCCGGGGAAGTCGCCGACGATGGACTCGACGACGCTTTTGGGGACTTGTTCGAAATGGGAGGGGGTCATGGCGTGGGAGGCACGGCCAGAGGAAAGGGTGCGGACATCGGTGGAATATCCAAACATCTCCTTGAGCGGGACATTGGCGTGGACGATGGCGAAGCTGCCTTTGGACTCGGTGTGCTGGATCTGGCCGCGGCGGCGACTCAGGTCGCCCATCACGTCCCCCTGGAAATCATCCGGGGTGGAAACCTCAACGGCCATGATCGGCTCCAGCAGTATGGGGCCGGCTTTGGCGAAGCCATCCTTCACGGCGAAATAGGCGGCCATTGAGAAGGCCCCTTCGTTGGAGTCCACCTCGTGGGAGGAACCGCCGGTGATGTCCACGTGGACATCGACCACCGGATAGCTGGCAATGATGCCATTGGTGAGTGCTTGGGAGACGCCCTTGAAGACGGCTGGCATGAACTCCTTGGGAATGGAACCGCCGATGGTCTTGTCCTCGACCGAATGGCCTTCGCCCTTGCCGTTGGGGCGGACGTTGAGGATCACATGACCATATTGGCCGCGACCACCGGTTTGGCGGATCAGCTTGCCTTCGCCTTGGGCCGCCTTGGTGATGGTTTCGCGGTAGGCGATCTGGGGAGTGCCGACGTTGACGCCGACCTTGAACTCGTTGCGGATGCGGTCGACGATGATCTCCAGGTGGAGTTCGCCCATGCCGGAGATGATGGTCTGGGCGGTTTCCTCATCGGTCTTGACCGTGAAGGTAGGATCCTCCTCGCTCAAGCGGGTGAGCACGGTGGCGAGTTTGTCCTGGTCGGCCTTGGTTTTGGGCTCGACGGCCATGGAGATGACCGGCACCGGGAAGGTCGGGGGCTCGAGCACCACTTCGTGACCGGGCACGGTGAGGGTGTCGCCAGTGGCCACGTTTTTCAAGCCGACCATCGCTGCGATGTCGCCGGCGTAACAGGCATCGACGTCCTTGTGGGAGTCTGCCTGGACCTGGATGAGGCGACCGATGCGCTCGGAGCGGCGGGTGCGCGGGTTGTAGACAGTGTCTCCCTTTTTGATAACCCCTGAGTAAACGCGGAAGAAAACGAGCTTGCCGACGTATTTGTCGGCCCAGAGTTTGAAGGCGAGCGCGGTGAACTTGCCGTGGTCGGTGGTTGGCACGCTGATCGAGATCCCCTCATTTTCCGGGTCCATGCCGACGGTATCGGCGATGTCGAGCGGGCTGGGAAGGTAATCGACCACGGCGTCCAGCAGGTATTGGACGCCCTTGTTTTTGAAAGCGGAGCCACCGGCCACGGGCACCAGTTGGTTGGCAATGGTGGCGCGGCGCAAGGCCTGTTTGAGTTCCAACCGGGAGATTGGCTGCTCGTGGATGAATTGCTCGCCGAGTTCATCGTCCACATCGGCCACCGTGTGGATCAAATCATCGTAGGCCTGGCGACCGATCTCGACGAGATCGCCCTCGAGGTTGCAGACGGTGTAGGTCGATCCGAATTGGTCGTCGCTGGAGAAATAGACGGCCTTTTGGTTGACGACGTCGAGCTGGCCGATCAACTGGTCTTCCGCCCCGATCGGGATGAGGACCGCGGCCGGAATGGCTCCGAGTTTCTCACGGATTTCATCGACGACGGCCTGGAAGTTGGCACCGGTGCGGTCCATCTTGTTGACGAAGACGATCCGCGGGACGTGGTATTTGGTGGCTTGGCGCCAAACGGTTTCGGTTTGCGGCTGGACGCCGGCGACCGCACAGAACACCACGATGGCACCGTCGAGCACCCGGAGCGAACGCTCGACCTCGGCGGTGAAATCGACATGCCCGGGAGTGTCGATGATGTTGATCCGGATTTTCTGCTCCGGAAAAAGTTTATCAGTTCCGTCTTCGGGCCGCTGGCACCATTCGGTGGTGACGGCGGCGGAGGTGATGGTGATCCCGCGCTCGCGCTCCTGCTCCATCCAGTCGGTGGTGGTGGCACCGTCGTGAACCTCGCCGATCTTGTGGATCAGGCCGGTGTAAAACAAGGTCCGTTCCGTGAGGGTCGTCTTCCCCGCATCGATGTGCGCCGCAATCCCGATATTCCGGGTGCGTTCAAGCACATACTGGCGGTTTGGACTGTTGGGATTCACGGGCGGTGACTGGAATGCGGCGGGTAGCGGGGTGGCGGAAAGTTACCAGCGGAAGTGGGCGAAGGCGCGGTTGGCCTGGGCCATCTTGTGAACGTCGTCGCGTTTGCGGACGGCGGAACCCTGGTTGTTGGCGGCGTCCTTGATTTCGTTGGCGAGCGCGACGTGCATCGGGGTGCCCTTGCGGTTGCGGGCGTAGTTGACCAACCAGCGCATCGCCAGCGACTCGGAGCGACCGGCCTCGACTTCGAGCGGCACTTGGTAAGTGGCGCCACCGACCCGGCGGGATTTAACTTCGACGCGGGGCTTGGCGTTTTCGACGGCGCGGGTGACGACTTCCAGCGGATCGACGGTGTCGATGCCTTCGTTGGCCCGGTCGATCGCCGCGTAAACGATCCGTTGGGCTAGGGAACGCTTGCCGTCAAACATGACCTTGCTGATGAGGTGTCCGACGAGGGAACTGTCGTAACGTGGGTCGCGACGGTCTGGCTTGGTGAAAACTCGCTTGCGGCGTGGCATGGCGTGGTGGGGTGGGAGGGGTTGGTGGAGGTTGACTAGCCTTTGGCGGCGGCCTTGGGCCGTTTGGCACCGTATTTGGAGCGGCTTTGGCGGCGCTTGTCGACACCCAGGGTGTCAAGCGAACCACGGACGATGTGGTATCGCACGCCGGGAAGGTCTTTCACCCTGCCGCCGCGAACGAGGACGATCGAGTGTTCCTGGAGGTTGTGGCCTTCGCCGCCGATGTAGGCGATGACTTCGAAGCCGTTGGTAAGGCGGACCTTCGCCACCTTCCGAAGCGCGGAGTTCGGCTTCTTGGGTGTGCGGGTCATGACCTGGAGGCAAACTCCGCGGCGCTGGGGGCAGTTCACCAGAGCGGGCGACTTCGACTTTTCGGCCGGAGTGTGGCGTCCCTTGCGAACGAGCTGATTGATAGTAGGCATGATTTCCTGCGTGGTTGTGATTGATCCGTGGGGACAAACCGGTGCGCCAGCGAGAATCCTCGCAGGAGCCTGTTTTCCGGAGCTGCACCCGATAATATCCCCCGATTTGGCGACCCGCACCGTTGCTTGGCGGCGGCAGGTCGCGTTGGGGGGCGGCGAATCTACCGGGCAATCCGACCAACGCAAGCCCTAATTTCATATTTTTTCGTTTTTTCCTCAATTTCTTGCATTTCGGCCGGAAGTCCCCAAGCTCGCCGCCGCATCAGCCCAACCGAACACCACCATGCCCACTCAGGATCCCGTCCCCACTCTGCAAACCCTGCCTTCCGACCAACTTCGCGCGCTGCAATGGCGCTTCGCCGAGCGTTATGACCTCACCATGCTCGTGCAGTCGGTCCGGCAGGTCGCGCGCGGCCCGGTCGCCCGGTTGGTCGCCAACGGCGGCCGCAACAGCCACGACTGGACTCCCGAGAAAAACTCGCTGCTGGCGATCTACGACGAATCCGGCATCACTGCGGCATTCATGGATCCGGAGCACGGCGGCTTCATCGAGGGCCCGAAAAACCTCGCGCTCGCCCTGGTCGCCTTCGAACTTTCCTGGGTGGACGCCGGTGCCGCCACCTGCAGCCTCGCCAGCAACCTCGGCGTGGCCCCCATCCACGAGCGCGGCACGCCCGAGCAGGTGGCCCACTACATGCCGATGGTCTGCCCGCCCGCACCCGGCGACACCCGCGAGCCGACCCGGGTCGCCTTTGCCCTCACCGAGCCGATTCCGTTCGTGGGGGTGGAAACCGGTTTGTTAGGTGGAAAGATGCGGGTTTCCTCGTGGGAAGACGGCGGGGAACCGATGCTTCACATCGATAAACGCGGCCGTTTCATCACCAACATGGATTTTGCCAACGTCGTGACTGCGGCCGTCGATTCCGCCGATCCGCGGATCAAGGGGAGTTGCATCGTCATCCTCGAAAAGACCGACCCCGGCCTGTGGGACTCCGGCGTGCCCACCCGCAAGATGGTCCACCAACTTTCGTCCACCTGCGACCCGGTGTTCAACCTAACCGTGCCCGCCTCCCGCATCGTCGGCGGCTACCAGGTGAAGGATGGAGTGATCATTCCGAACTTCAGCCACAGCGAGGTGATCGAGGCGGTCTTCCGCCGCACCCGCGTCACGGTGGGGCTGATGACCTCCGCCAAACTTCTTTCCGCCATCGAACCGGTCATCCGCTACCAGCGTTCGCGCTTCCGCGGCGGCGAAACGGGCACTCCGGGGTCCCCTCGCTACGATCTCGGCCTGCAAACCAAACAGGATGTCGTCCACCGCCTCGTCGATATCTGGGCCACCGGTGAGGCCGGTGCCTCGCTCGGGTTTGAAACCGCCCGCATGTTCGATGTGCTCGATCCGCTCGACCGCGAGAAGGACCGCCTGTTTGCCGAACAGAAACTCACCGGCCGCAGCGCATTCAAGGCGCTTGCCAAACTCCAACTGGACGCCGCCGACTGCGTCAATCTCCGCCGCCTGCCCGCAGGGTCCCGCGACGAAGCGCGCCTCGCCGCGCTGGAAGCCAATCCGCTCGTCCAATACTCGATTCTCGACGCCCAGGCCAACGTTTTTTGCCCGGCCTGCAAGCTCTGGAACACCGGCCACGGTGCCACCATCATGCGCGAGGCGATCTCGTTGATGGGCGGCTACGGCATCACCGAGGATTGCCCCGGATTCCTCCCCCACAAGTGGATGGACGCCCAACTCGAAGCCACCTACGAAGGCCCGGAAGCCGTCCAGCGCCGCCAGCTTTCGGTCACCATGATCAATACCCTGTTCCTCAATCTCTTCGAGGGCTGGATCAAGGACCTCAAGCACCTCGCCTCCAGCTACCCGGAAACGGGTGCCTGCGCGCTCGGCTCGGCCATGGCCCTCTGGCTGTGGACCGTCCGCCACCTCCAGGACGCCACCGACGCCAACGGCGCCAAGCTCTTCAATTCCAACCGCCACGGCATCACCTTCCCGCTCGCTGACGCCCTCTGCTGGCTGATCGCCTCCCGCCAGCAAGTCCTCGATCTCGTCCACCTCGCCGAGACCGGCCCCACCGATCTCTCGGTCGCCGAGGAACTCCCGGGCGCGCTCTCCTTCCTCACCGACCTTTGCCACGTCCAGGCCGCCCGCGCCGCCGGCGAGACCGCCCGCATCTGTTCGGAACTCGTCTTCGGCTACAACCACCACCCGGAATGGACCGAACACGCCTGTGCCTCCTGCTACGGCACCGCCGATCTCGACGAACTGGAAGGCATCATGCCCGGGATCGCCAGCGGAGCCCGCGACCTCGCCGACATCGCCCCGGAAGGCCAGACCCACCCGGACAAGGCCGGCCCTTGCCCCACCGCCTCCGCCCGCATCCAGTCGTTTCTCCGCATGCGTGCCAAACTCGATGGCTGCCTCTACGGCTTCGGCCTCGCCAAAGACCGCGCCGCCAACGCGCTCACCACCGTGATGATCCCGGAAGCGCTGGATTATCCGATGTGAAGACACAAGACTTAAAGACGCAAGACGCAAGACGCAAGACGGGAGCGCGCGTCACCATCACGCCCTTTTGCCTGCGTTCTGATCTCAACTTGCCTTATCCGTCAGTTGCCGTATCTGCTCCCACAAGCCAGCCTCCCAATGAACACCCCGGACATCCTCGCCACTCTGATGAAACTGCCCGAAGCCGAGCGGTTCGAAATCGCCATGACGGTTCTCGACTGCAGCTCGCCTTCAGCGATGGCGGAAAACGAAATCCGCAAGGACGCCGCCCACAGACAGGATGAATTGGAGTCGGGCGTGGTTCGCGACATCAGCTACGAGGAACTGCTTGCCGGGATTGCTTATCGGCCGACAAGCAACCCATGAAGCTGCGATTCCATCCCGCCGTCCAGAGTGATATCAATGAGGTGCCCGACTGCTACGCGGAGCGCTCGGAAACAGTTGCCGACCGTTTTTGGAAAGAGTTTCACGATCGGCTCGCCTCGATAGAGCAGGATCCAGGGCGCTCTGGATTCCTCGACCTCGGGCGCGGTCTTCGCCGGGCGCGGTTGCGGGATTTCCCGCACCTGATCATCTTTTATCAATTCGACAACACAGTGAAGGTTACCTGCGTCAAACACGAGAAACGCCACCCCCTCCGGGGACTCAGGCGACGGTGAACGTCTCGCGACCTCGCGCATCCTCACCACCGTGATGATCCCGGAAGCGCCGGATTATCCGATGTAGAGGCTCAAGACTTCAAGACAAGAAGACACCTCTTCACGGCTCAGGCGAGTCTGGTCTTACGGCTTGACCTTCAATCCGGCTTTCACGGCAAGGGTCTTTTGGCGGGAGTCGAAGGTGAGAAAGTCTTTGGTCCCGAGCGCGATGGCGGTGGCGACATGCAACACGTCAAAGCCGCGGGTGCCGAGTGTCTTCGAGTGGGCCGCGCTGAGTGCCTCCGCCCCGGCAAAAACTTCCGCCCATGACACGGGAGTTTCGACCAGCACGCCGGTCTTGATATCTACCTCGATTTCCACCAGCACGGCCTCACAGCGTTCCAAGGTCATCACCTTCCGAAATACGGCGAGCCGAAAGGCGTTGCGGAGTTCATGCCGCTGCAACAGCGTCAACGCAAGCGGGATTTTGAGCGCGTTGCCCATGGTTCTGGCCTGTGTGCTGTTGGCGTCATGCCCATACAGGGAGTAGAGGAAACTGGTATCCGCGTAGGCTACCATTGCCTTTCCTCCCGTTCTTCAAGGACGATATTCGGCATCAGTTTCGAATCCCCGAAGATGGCCTTGGCGCGGGCGGCGAAATCCGGCATCTTGAACTCGGCCGGAGCCTGGGGCAGCGGCGGGCAAATGCGGGCGACGGGACGGGTCCGGTTCAACACCGTGACTTCCTCCCCCTGCGCAACCAGCGCAAGGACCGCGCGGAAGTCGTGATGGATTTGACGGATGGTGACTGTTTTCATGTGCCACAGGATGTTCCACATTGCCCCGGGCGTCAAGCACCGGAGTCAGGATTTTTTTGGCCGTCATCTCAAACCTCCGCCCTGAAGTGGAGTGCACAGGACCATCAACACCGCCCCGCCAAGCCCGGCAGACAGACGGACGGCGCTATTCCTCATCATCTTCGCCGGTTTGAAGGATCATCCCGATCCCGGCATCCGAGTATCCCTGCTCCGCCAGCGCCTCCCGCCCCCATCCCCAGTCCCCTTCGGGATCGAAGATATAGCGATACAGATTGTTTGAATTGAGGCGGCCCATCTTGAACCCCGCCCGCCTAGCGAAATTCGATCACAGGCGCCCCTCGCGGTAAAGGTTTTTTCCTTCGAAAACGCCCACGGCTGGGCTCGGAATTCAGCGTTCGACGTCAAAAGAGCCGGGATGTCGGGCAAGTTGGATTCTCCAGAGGTGGGCGGGGTGCATGACCATAAAGTCAAAATTCCGCAAGCACAGGCAGGGACAGGCAGGGACCGATCTCCGAGCGGTCCGGCGGGGGCGAGACCGCACTTCCATCCAATCCCAAGCCACCCGGACCGTCCGTCCGCCCCCATTTCAGGATCGGGATGGCGGCGACCCCATGCCGGTTTTCCCGCACACGGGGCTGTTCCCACCTGGACCGCCCGGAGGTCGGTCCCTGCCTGCGGTTCCCGGGGTAGCGGGGCGTTTGACTTGTTTGTCGTACACGGTGTATTCTCCGTTCATGCATGCCTCCACCCTCACCATCCGGCTGCCCGAGGTGCAACGCACCGCCTTGAAGGAGACCGCCCTCCGGCTCAAGAAGTCGGAATCGGAACTCGTCCGCGAGCTGCTGGTGCGGGAGTTCGGACAGGTTTCGTTTGGCGAGCGGGCGGCTGAGTTCGTCGGCTCCCTGACCTCAGCAACGGCCCACCCCGCCAAACCGGACTCGTTCCGTGACGCGATCAAGCGTAATAACAGGCGCCCCCGATGAAACCCGGATTCCACCTTGAAAATGGATTTTGCCGACGCCACCCTGTCACTGCTGGCTGAACGCCTCGCCACCCCCAGCATCCTCACCCTTGACGAGCGCGGCTTCCGCACCTTCCGCTTTGCCGGGAAGCGGCATTTCCGGTTGGTATTGCAAGACGGATGATAGCGTTGCCGGAGGGGAACGAAAGGCTGAAGTCCCGAATGGAACAGCCCCGAATAGGGTTGAGCATCCGCCCGGGAACCACTACCTTGACGCCGGTTGGCGGTTCGTTGGTCATGTTCCATGCCGGGTGGCGGGATTTGCACTCCAACGTCTGCCCGTTTCAACTCCCAATGATGCCGTCCTGTGGGATGGCTGTGAATCCGATCATGATCCAGCGCCTTTTACTATCAGTTTGCCTGTTGGTCGCCGGCGGAACGGCGGCGGCAGACGCGGCTGATTCTGCCACCAAACGCTTCCCACAACCGTCCACGGTCGATCAAATGCATACCGATGTCGGGGCAATCGATCGCGACCGCATTCTGAAAGCCGCCACCGCCGCCACCGCATTACCGCCGATCACCATCACCACCCATCACGCCGCGCTCAGCGAAGGCGGGCCAAACGACTATTATTCCAACGGCGATTATTGGTGGCCCGATCCCGCGAAAACCGATGGCCTGCCCTACCTCCGGCGTGACGGCCAGACCAACCCGGGGAATTTCCACCATCACCGGCTCGCCCTCCGCGGTTTGCGGGACGCGGTGGCGGCGCTGGGTGCGGCCTTCAAAATCACGGGGGACGACCGCTATGCCGGCAAGGCGGCGGAATTGCTGCGGGTGTTCTTTCTCGACCCTGCGACCCGCATGAATCCCAACCTGCAATATGCGCAGGCCATTCCAGGTGTTTCCCCCGGACGCGGCGTCGGCATCATTGACACGCTGCATCTGATCGAAGTGCCCGTGGCGATTGAAGCCATGCGCTCCTCACCGGCATTTCCGGCGGCAACACGCAACGGCCTGCAGCATTGGTTTCGCGAATACACGGAGTGGATACTGACGAGCAAAAACGGCCGGGACGAAGCCGCCGCAACGAACAACCACGCGGTCGCGTTCTGGCTGCAGGTGGCGGTGTTCGCGGAATTCACGGGCGACGGGGCGCGTCTCGCCGGGTGCCGGCGGCAGTTCAAGGAGGTCTTCGTGCCAAAGCAGATGGCCGCCGACGGGAGTTTCCCGCAGGAGCTCGAACGCACCAAACCCTACGGATACTCGATCTTCCAGCTCGATAACATGGTCACCCTCTGCCAGGTGCTTTCGACGCCGGAAGATAACTTGTGGAATTTCCAACTGCCGGACGGCCGCGGCATCCGCAACGCCGTGGCATATCTATATCCCTTCCTCGCCGACAAATCCAAGTGGCCGCTCAAGCCCGACGTGCAGGCGTGGGAGGGTTGGCCGGCGCGGCAGAGTTCGCTGCTGTTTGCCGGCCTCGCATTTGACGAACCGCGCTATCTCGAACTCTGGCAAAAGCTGCCGTCCGACCCGGCGGACGAAGAAGTCCGGCGCAACATCGCCATCACCCAGCCGCTGCTCTGGCTGGATCTTCTGTCGGCTGCATCTTCTTGACACTTGAATCTTGAAACTTGAAACTCAAAGCCCGCCGCCGCGAACCGATTCGAAAGCAAAATTTAATCTTCTGTCTTCTGTCTCAAAATCTTCTGTCTTCATCTACCATGACCGATCCCATCGACCGCCCGCAAATGGAAGCCGACATCGTTTGCGTCGGCTTCGGCCCCGCGTCCGGCGGGTTTCTCACCACCCTCGCCGCCGCCGCCCTCAACCCGGACGGCACTCCAGCGCTGGAAAGCCCGTCGATTCCCGGCATGCCGCTGCAGGTGATGTGCTACGAACGTGCCGATGACATCGGCTTCGGTGTTTCCGGGATCGTCACCAATGCCAAGGCGATCCGCGAGTCGTTCCCGGACCTCGACCCCGCCGCCATTCCGATGGCCGCCCCGGTCGGTGAGGAGAAAATCCTCTACCTACTGGATCCCGTAGGGGCCAGCCGCCGGCCACTGATGATGCGCGTGGCGGACCGGGCGATCCGCGCCGCCAGCCATCTGATCGACGTCAAAGACGACGCGCTGGAACTCCCCTGGACTCCCGCCTTCCTCCACAAGCACGGCGGCCTGGTCCTCTCGATGGGGCAGTTCACCCAGTGGGTGGGCTCCAACCTGATGGCCACCGGCGCGGTCCAAATCTGGCCCGGCAGTCCGGTTGCCGAAGCCATCATTGAAAACCGGGGCGTCGCCGGCGTCCGCCTGATGGACCAGGGGACCAACAAGGACGGCAGCCCCGGGGACGGCTTCATGCCCGGCATGGATGTCCGCGCACCGCTCACCGTCGTCGCCGACGGCCCGGTCGGGGCGATCGGCCAGCAGCTCGATCGGGAACTCGGCGTGCCCGACGGCCACCACCTCCACGACTGGGCGCTCGGGATGAAATTCGTCGTCGACCTGCCGGCGGATTGCGAGCTGAAACCCGGCACCGTCCTCCACACCATCGGCTACCCGGAACCCGAGATTTTCGGCTTCCTCTACGTCCATCCCGACAACGTCGCCTCGTTTGGGATCTTCGTGCCCTCGTGGTTCGACAACCCGGCGCGCACCGCCTACCGCTACCTCCAGCACTGGATGCAGCACCCGTATTTGTGGCGTCACCTCAATGGCGGCAAACTCCGCTCCTGGGGTGCCAAAACCCTCCAGGAATCCGGCCGCCGCGGCGAACCCCATCTAACCGGCGACGGCTTCGCCCGCATCGGCGAAGGCAGCGGCTCCACCAACGTGCTGACCAATTCCGGCGTCGATGAGGCCTGGGCCACCGGCACCCAACTCGCCGAAGCGGTCATCGAACTGCTCAAGGCCGGCAAACCCTTCACCAAGGAAAACCTCGACGCCACCTACCTGAAACGCCGCCGCGCAAGCTGGGTCGAGACCGAGGGCCGCATCGCCGAGAAAGCCCGCGACGGCTTCCAGCGCGGCGTGATCCCGGGTTTCATCGGGACGTTTCTAACAGGCCTGACCCATGGCCGCCTCAACCTTCCCGGCAAACCCGGCCCCACCCACTCGCGGGTGCCCGATCCCGCAACCTACTACGAAGGTCGTATCGCCCCGGAAGAGATCGCCCGCATCCGCAAGGAATGCAACGCCAAGGGCCTCGCCGTCAGCAACGCGCTGATGGATGCCGTCGGCTGGCCGGAAATCCCGTTCGACAGCGAATTGTTGGTTTCCCATCAGGACGCGCTGCTGATGGGCGGCAAGGTCCAGGCCCCGCACGGCTACGCCGACCACGTCACGTTCCCCTTCCCGGTAGCCTGCGATACCTGTGCCAGCCTGATCTGTGTGGAAATGTGTTCCGGCCAGGCCATCACTCCCAGCGAATCCGGCCGCCCGGTGTTCGACCGCGAAAAGTGCGTCCACTGCGGTGCCTGCCTCTGGAACTGCGCCAAGCCCGATCCGCAGAACCCGGAACTCACCGCCGTTTCCTTCGAAGCCGGCCCGGGCGGGTTCCACTCGGGGGAGAATTAGAGAAGGCGCCCCGTGGCGGCGGTTTCCAACCGCCATGCCCCACCACAACCCGGAGCAGCCATGGGTGCGGAGTAATCTTCTGCCACCTGCCGGGGATATGGGAATGATGGGAATGATGGCGCTGACCATGCTCCTGTTCATTCTCCCCACCTCAACTCAAAAAGACCTGAATTCACCGCTTTTCTTGGGACGGTATCCGGGCTATGCTGCGCCATGAGCATTGACCAAATTGCCCCCGCAGCCCTTCGTCTTCCGCCCAGAGAGCGGGCGTTGCTTGCCGCGTCGCTGTGGGAGAGTGTTGAGGATCCCTACCTTCTGGCAGCGGATCGCAGCGACGAAGACGCAATCACCCTGGCGCTGGCTCGTGACTCCGAGTTGGAATCAGGGACGGTCAACCCGCTATCCCATGAGGAACTCATGACTCGTTTGAGGCGATGAGGATCGACTACCATCCCGCTATTGCAGCCGACATTGCACCGGATGCCCCCAGACTTCCCCTTGTCCTCTTCATTTTCCCAACCGCCATTTCCCGCTTGCCAAGCCCGGCTCTACGGGCCAACCTCCCCCTATGAAAGGTCGTTTCAGAGAAGTATCCAGCCGGGTCGTTGAGCTACCGGACCAACGAACGAGGCGTTGAACGATTGTGAAACCGACACGTCATTCAACAAGATTGATAGAACACAGCGCACCACACCAACAGATGATTCCCGGATTGACCATTGATGTTGAACATTTTAGTTCGAGTGAATCGTTGCACGAAGGACTCGCCCCCATTCTGGGATTTCCCGGTTGGTATGGGAAGAATTGGCACTCCTTCAATGATGGCGTTACTCACCCCGATATTTCTACGATGCCGTCGTTGTTAGTTATCCGTGACTACGAGACACTCTCCGAAAAATTGCCACGCGATGCTCGACTACGGCGTGAGTGCCTTGATGAGTTGAAGACCGTACGACCAGCGATTCAGTTGTTGTGGGGGGTTGTTCATGAAGGTTAGTTTTATCGAGTTCATGTGGCCATCCATGCGCTGCAGCGAACGACAGCGGGCGGTCGCAGTGCATTCGCCGCGTCTCGTGGCCGCCGTCACTGAGCTTCAGGGGTTGCCAAAACATGAGGAACCCCATTCGCAGGAACAAGAGCATAAGGAAGACCCAAGGCAAACGGGTTTCAGACGGCAATGCCTCAGAAAAGCGCTCGAGGATGTTCTCACGTCATATTCGGGCACGGAAGCTCAACGTGCTACGGACGGAGTAGTAGGCGGGCATCCTTCCCATCCTTCCCATCCTTCCCATCCTTCCCATTTTTCCAACTGCTGCCACCCGCTGGGGCTATGGGAATCATGGGATTCATGGGAAATATGGTGCTTTCCATTTTTCTCTCATTCTCCCATTCTTCCCATCCATCATCAAAATGAAACACCTCCACCTCATACCTGCCGCCGTCTTGGCCCTGTTTGCCCCGGCCACCACCCATGCCGCCGCCAAGCCCAACCTCATTTTCATCAACATCGATGACCTGGGCTATGCGGACATCGGACCCTTCGGCTCCAAGCTCAACCGCACCCCCAACCTCGACCGGATGGCGAAAGAAGGCCGGAAACTAACCAGTTTTTACGCCGCTCCCGTGTGTTCGCCGTCGCGGGCGGCGCTGATGACGGGTTGCTATCCGAAGCGGGGGCTGCCGATTCCCCACGTGCTCTTTCCCACCTCCGCGGTGGGCTTGAATCCGGCAGAGCGCACGGTGGCTGAGGTCTTGAAGGACGCGGGCTACACGACTGCCTGCATCGGCAAGTGGCACCTCGGCGACCAACTGGAGTTTCTCCCGACCAACCAGGGGTTCGACTACTCCCTCGGCATCCCCTATTCGAACGACATGGGGATCAGCTCGGAGGGCTCGAAAAGCGACCTTGGCGTGCCGTTGCCCAAACCTGCCGCCCCCCTGAAGGCGGGCAACCAGCGCGGCGATGAAGCCGGCCTGAAGGGCAACAGCCAGCCGCCGTTGCCGCTGGTGGAGAACACCGTGGTCGTCGGCCGGGTCAAGCAGGATGAGCAACAGGGCATTGTGGAAACCTATACCAACGCCGCGGTGAAATTCATCAGGGACCACCGCGACCAGCCGTTCTTCCTCTACCTGCCCCACAGTGCGGTGCATTTCCCGATCTACCCCGGCAAGAAGTGGGCCGGTAAATCGCCCAACGGTATCTACAGCGACTGGGTGGAGGAAGTGGATTGGAGCGTGGGCCAGGTGCTCGATACCCTCCGCGAACTGAAACTCGACTCGAATACGCTGGTGATCTTCACCTCCGACAACGGTGGCACGCAACGCGCCGTGAACACCCCGCTACGCGGCTACAAAGCCAGCACTTGGGAAGGTGGCATCCGGGTGCCTACCATCGCCTGGTGGCCGGGGAAAATCCCCCCCGCCACCAGCACCGATGCCATCACCGGCATGTTCGATATCCTCCCGACCTTCGCCCGCCTCGGCGGCGGCACCCTGCCGCAAGACCGCAAGCTCGACGGTATGGACATCTGGCCGCTGCTCGCCGGTGAGCCGGACGCGAAAGGCCACGAGGATTTCTTCTACTTTCGCGGCCTGAAACTCGAAGCCGTGCGCTCGGGCCCGTGGAAGCTGAAACTCGCCGGGACCCCTGCACCGGCCGGAAAGAAAAACGCCCCATCGGCGGGCCCGCAACTCTACCATCTCGAGTCCGACATCGGAGAATCCAAGAACGTGGCGGCGGCGAATCACGCGGTGGTGAAACGCCTGCAACAACTCGCCGAAACGATGGCGAACGATCTCGGCACCGACGGCGAAGGGCCCGGCGTCCGGCCTCTCGGGCGGGTGAAGAATCCCCAGCCATTCATCGCCCTCGACGGCACGGTCCGCGAGAATGCGGTCGGCACGAAGAAACGCTTCGAGTGATCCGCCTCCTGCCCCCAACCGATCAAATGGGCATGGCCGGCTTCATCCGCTCCATCCGTGACGCCCTTTTCCTAGGGAGCTGTGCCACCGCCATGAAATTCGATGGCGCGGTGCTGACCGTTTCGGGTGACAAGCTGCCCACCCGGACGATTGCCGACATTGAAGCCGTCCTGCGGTCGGCGGGGCTCCGGGAGGGAACCATCCGGATCTCCCAAAACGGCAGGATTTTCTTTGCCAACATCGACGAAAACCTCCACCAACAGCTCCGAAACATCCTCAACAACGCCTGATCGCCCATGCCACCGGCTAAAGTTCAGCGCAAATATCGCTTGAAACTTGAAACTCAAAACTTGAAACTCCCCCTCCCAACTTCCCAAACCACCACCAACCACCGACACCTCATGCACATCATCGTCTGCGGCTCCCTCGTCCCCGATCCCCTGCAAACCCTCGAACCCATCACCGGACCCACCGGACCGGTCCTCAAGAACGAGATGATGCTGCCGTCCTGGCTCGATCCCTGGGCCGGCCACGCGCTCTACGAAGCCGCCAACCTCGCCGCCAAAACGCCCGGCAGCAAGGTCCATCTGGTCAGCCTGGGCCCCAAAGCCAAGCTCCAGCAGGTAATGATGACCGTCGCCCAAAAAGTCCCCTTCGAACTTGTCGCGCTCGACGGTCCGGCCGGCGGCTTCACCGATGCTGCGGAGACCGCCGCCGCCATCGCCGATGCCATCCAGGCCATTCCCGGCCTTGATTTGGCGAACACCCTGATCTTCGGCGGGTGGGAATCCGCCTCCCGCGGGGCCGGAGCCACCATGCAGATCGTCGGCGAGCGCCTCGGCATCACCGAGCAGTTCCAAGGCGTGGACGCCCTCGAAGTCCAGCCCGACGGCTCGCTCAAAATCCTGGAACGCGTGGAAGGCGGCAAGCATCAGGTATCGGTTTGCAGCGCCCCGCCCGCCGTCCTCGGCTGGGCCACCGGCAACCTCCCGGAGCCCCGCAACAACCCGCAGGTCGGCATGGCCAACATGCGCGGCATCATGCCCTCGCTGCAAAAAGCCAAGCCGTCCCCGGTCACCACCGGCGACATCACCTTCACCTCGGTGTCCCTCCCCAAACAAACCCGCAACACCCAAATCATCAAGGACACCCCGCCGGAACAGATCGCCGCGGAACTGGTCGCTTGGATCAAGGGGGACTAAAGACAGAAGACCGCTGCGCTCCCAGACAGCAGACAGAAGACCAGATGAAACGTGCCAACCCGCCACTGACCATTGTCCTCGTCTTCCCTGAAAACTTCAAAACTGAAAACTGAAAACTTGAAACTTATATGAACCTCATTATTCTTCACTCCGAAGCCGACGGCAGCCTTTCCAAGCTCTCGCTTGAGACCCTCTCCGCCACCATCGCACTGGGCGCGCCGTTCACCGTCGGCCTCATCGGTGAAAACCCCGGGCCGGCCGCGGACTCGATCGCCTCCTGCGGCGCGGCCAAGTTTCTAACCATCACCGGCTCGGAATATGGCCAGGCCCGCCACGCCACTGATGCCGCCGCCGCT
>JAIPKB010000303.1 GCA_021733795.1 Akkermansiaceae bacterium
GGCGGCGGCGCTTGCGGCGGCGGAGAAATTGGCCGCTGGCGACGAGATCTTGGCGGCTCTGGCGGCGGTTCGTGGGATGCGGGGGCGATCCGTCGTGTACGGCGAGGCCGCCGTGGCCCAGGCCGAAATCCGGATCGGCGACTTGGCGGAGGTGACGGCGACGTTGCGGTTTCCGGCTGATTGGCCGGACGATGTGGTGCTCGCAATGGATCGCCAGCCGGTATGGCCCGAAGACGGGATGATTGCGGGTATTTCGTTGAGAAGCCACCGGTTTGAGGTTTCACGGCCGGGTTACCGACCGCAAGCGCTGTTGAGATTACAGTTTGGCGGAAAGGGGCCGGTGGATTTCCCCGTGATCGAATGGCAGATGATCGGTGGCAAGGTGGTGATCACGAGCATCCCCGCGGGGGCGGCGGTTTGGAGCGGGGGCAAGGATACCGGGAAAACCACACCCTGCGAGTTCGAGCAGGTGGAGGTCGGGAAAGTGGACTATGTGCTCAAGCTGAAGGACCATGTGGATGTCCCTCTAACCGGCGAGGTGGGGAATTTGGAAACCTTGGAACTTGCTTCCTCCCTGGCCGAAAGTCCCTGGCTGCCGGAGCCTGGCAAGGTGGCCGGAGAGCGGCGCGAGTTCAACCTGACGCCCGACTTGAGAGTCGCATTTCGCTGGTGTCCGGCCGGGGCGTTCGTGATGGGTGGAGCCGGTCCACTCGCGAAGAAGCAGGAAAAACCGGCGCGGCAGGTGGAATTGACCGTTGGTTATTGGCTGGCTGAAACCGAGTTCACCCAGCGGCAATGGGAGGCGGTTTTAGGGCATGATGACTTGCTACGCGTTTTGCTGACGACCGGTGGCGGGGGGGTCAACACGCAGTTGGATCATCCGATGCGGCTGGTGAGTTGGGACCGGATTTGCGGCAACAAGGAGCGCAGTGGGGGGCTTCTCGGCAAAATCAACGCGTTTTTCACGGCCAACCAGGTGGCCGGTTGGGAGGTTGACTTGCCGACGGAGGCCCAATGGGAGTATGCCTGCCGGGCGGGCACCCGGTCATTGTATGGCACGGAGGATCAAAGTGCCGCCGGGGTGGATCGCATTGCCTGGCACCGTGGCAACAGCGGGGGACACTTGCAGCCAGTGGCTCAAAAGGATGCCAACCCGTGGGGGCTGCGGGATATGCACGGCAATATCGGCGAGTGGTGCCGTGATTGGTTTGTGGAAACCTACGACAAACAACCTACCAGTGACCCTGCCGGACCGCCATCCGGTTGGAAGAAATCCCTGCGTGGGGGCTCATGGTTGAGCTCTGCCCGGAGTTGCGGTTCCCCCACCAGAATGGAAGCCTATCCCTCGACCGCCCACCCGGCGATCGGGTTCCGCTTGATGCTGCGGTCTGGCAAGCCCTAGCCACCCGCCGGAGCCCCGTTCGCAAAGCCGGTGCCCAATATGGAACCGCCGGAAAAGAACTGATTGATCAATCCGCGATCCAGCGGGCGAGTTCGTCTTCGAGATCGACCGAGCGTTTGACGTGGAAGGCCTCGCCGAGTTGGACGGTGACCCGGCGGCCGGCGCTGTTTTGGAAATGGAGGTGGACCGGGGTGTGGCCGGGATAGCCGGCGATGATGAAGTGGATTTCCTCGAGGTCGCGTTCGCTGTGGCGGTTGGTCCAGAGTTTCAGTTCCAAGGGTCCCTGGTCATTGGCCAGGGTGCGCTTGGTCTTGAGTTCGCCCACTTCGTAGCCGGTGAGGCGGCGCATGCCGGTGCGGTCGTCCACCTGCACCGCGCATTTCAGCCGGATGACCCTGCCGGGTTCTAACAGACCCGCCTCGCGGGCGGGGAGGAACGATTCGCCCCACAGGGTGATCTCGGAGGATCCGGTGAAGTCCTCAAGCACCAGAATACCGAACGGTTTGCCGGTCTTGGTGGTTTTGGCATCGATGCTGCGCACCATTCCCGCAAAGGGGAAACGATCACGCGGGTTGTCGAGTTCCAGGTCATCGACCAGCCCGAGCCGGCGGTAGCGGTCGGAGTCGATCACCTTGCGGAATTTGTCGAGCGGGTGGCCGGTGACATAGAATCCTAACAATTCCTTCTCATTGATCAGGCGCTCGTCCTTGGTCCATTCGACGATCGAGGGTTTGCCGCCGCGGCCTCTGGCGGATGGGGGCGGGGGGGAGAAGTCCATGGCGTCGAACATGGAGACCTGGCCGGAGGCGCGGTCGCGCTGGATGGCGGAGGAGGCGGAGATGACTTGTTCGAGCCGGTCGAACATGGTGGCGCGGGATTCTCCGGTCCAATCGAAGGCGCCGGCCTTGACCAGGGTTTCGAGGATCCGCTTGTTGATCACCTTTGAATCAAGGCGGGCGGAAAAATCCTCCAGGGAGGTGAACGGGCCGCCGTTGCGGCGTTCCTGGATGGCGGCGGCCATGGCCGCCCCACCACAGTTTTTGATGGCGGCGAGGCCGTAGCGGATGGCGGGTTTGCCGGAGGGGCCGGTTTCCGGGGTGAAGCGGAGCTGGGATTGGTTCAAGTCCGGCGGCAGGATGTCGAGCCCCATGCGGTGGCATTCCGCCACGAACACGCCGATCTTGTCGGTGTTCTGGATTTCATTGGACAGCAGGGCGGCCATGAAATCGACGGTGTGATTGGCCTTGAGCCAGGCGGTCCAGTAGGAAATGTGGCCGTAGCAGGCCGAGTGCGATTTGTTGAACCCGTAACCGGCGAACATTTCGATCTTTTTGAAAATCTGGTCGGCCAGAACGGCACCGATGCCATTGGTTTTCTCGCAACCGGCGACGAACTTGTCGCGCTCCTTGGCCATTTTTTCGGCGTCTTTCTTGCCCATCGCGCGGCGGAGCAGGTCGGCGCCGCCGAGGGTGTAGCCGGCGAGCAGTTTGGCGGCGTTCTGGACCTGTTCCTGATAGATCATCACGCCGTAGGTGTCCGCGCAGATTTTCTCGAGCAGCGGGTGCTCGTACATCGCCTTGCGGCGGCCCTTTTTGACATCGAGCATCTGGTCGATGAACTGCATCGCCCCGGGCCGGTAAACGGCGAGCAGGTCGATGATGTCATCGATGCGGTTGATCGCGTATTTGCGGCAGGTTTCCACCATGCCACCGGATTCCAACTGGAACACGCCCATGGTTTCACCGCGGTTTAGCAGTTCGAAGGTTTTCGGGTCTTCGAGCGACACGCTCTCGATGGTGAAATCCGGGTGGTTGCGGCGGATGTGGCCGACGGCCTCCTGGATGACGGTTAGATTTTTCAGTCCCAGGAAGTCCATCTTGAGCAGGCCCACATCGGTGATGACCTTCATGTCGTATTGGGTGACGACTTCACCTTCATTGCCGCGGGTGAGGGGGACGTGTTCGTCCAGCGGCCGGTCGGCGATGACGACGCCGGCGGCGTGGACGCCGACGTTGCGGTTGAGACCTTCGAGTTTGAGGGCGTAGCTCCAGAGGTCCTGATAGGTGGAACTGCTTTCGATGAGTTCGCTCAGTTCGGGTTTGGCGGCGTATTCGGTGGCGAGTTTGATGTCGGGTTTGGCCTCGATCATTTTCGCGATCCGGTCGGCCTCGCCGTAGGAAATGCCCATGACGCGGGCGACATCGCGGATGACGCTCTTGGCTCCGAGTTTGCCGTAGGTGATGATGTGTGAGACGCAGCGCTCGCCGTATTTCTGGCGGACGTATTCGATCACCTCGCTGCGGCGGCTCTGGCAGAAGTCGATGTCAACGTCGGGCGGGCTCACGCGTTCCGGGTTGAGGAAACGTTCGAAGAGCAGGCCGAAGCGCAGCGGGCAGATATCGGTGATGCCGATCGCATAGGAGGCGAGCGAGCCGGCGGCGGAACCACGGCCCGGGCCGACGGGAATCCCCTGGTCGCGCGCCCACTGGATGAAGTCGGCGGTGATGAGGAAGTAGGAGGCGAACCCGAGCTGGTTGATGGTGTCCACCTCGTATTTGAGGCGGGCGGCGACTTCCGGCTCGTTGGCGCGATCCTCGCCGTAGCGGCGGATGAGGCCTTCGCGGCAGACTTTCATGAAATACTCCTCGCGCGGGGTGCCATCCGGGGTGCCGAACTGGGGGTATTTCTCGGAGGAGGTGGAGTCCAGCTTGATGGTGACGTTGCAGCGTTCGGCGATCTCCAGGGTGGCATCGCAGGCACCGGGGATATCGGCAAACAGCGCGCGCATTTCCCCGGCGGTCTTGAAGTAGAGTTCCGGTGAGTAGCGCATCCGGTCTTCATCGACGACGAGGTGCCCGGTGCCGATACAGATCATTACATCGTGGGCCTCGTGGTCGGAGCGCTTGAGGAAATGGACGTCGTTGGCGGCGACGGCGCGCAGGTTGAGTTCGGCGGCGAGCTTGAGTAAGTGCGGGGTGACCTGCTGCTGGGGTTCCAGCCCGTGGTGGTGGATTTCGACGAAGGTATTGTCGGGGCCGAAGATCTCGGCCAGCTCGGCGAGGGTTTCGCGGGCCTTTTCGTAGTCGCCGGCCCGCAGCCATTCGTTGACCGGGCCGCCGATGCATCCGCTCAGGCAGATGAGGCCCTTGGCGTATTGGCGGAGGGCGTCGCGATCGACCCGGGGTTTGCCGTAGTAGGACCCTTCGAGGTGGCCCTTGGAAACGAGTTTGCTGAGGTTGTCCCAGCCCTCGTTGGTCTCGGCCAGCAGGGTGAGGTGGGTGGCGCGCTTGCGGCCGATGATCTCCCGCTTGTCGTCCATGGTGGTGGGTGCCAGGTAGATCTCGCAGCCGAGGATCGGTTTGACCCCGGCCTTGATGCAGGCCTGGTAGAACTTGATGGCACCGTAGAGGTTGCCGTGATCGGTCAGGGCGACGGCGGGCATGCCGAGTTCAGCGGCCCGTTTGGCGAGGTCATTGGTGCGGACCATGCCATCCAGCAGGGAGAATTCGGTGTGTAAATGAAGGTGGACGAAGGAATCAGACATCGGGCGGGCCACAAGCTAGGAAGTTGGTCCCGCCGTGTCAAACTGGATACTCTTTTCTGATCTGCGATACCCGGGCCGCTTAGGCTCGTGGAATTGCTGCCGGGGTAGTGGAGAATCGCCCGCAGCGCGAATCCCGCGATTCTCTCCGCGTCGTTTGCGGTTTTCCATTTTGCACTTGCACCGGCCCGTTGTCCGGCGTGATTCCCATGCTCACGGCGCGTCATGACCGCCATCCATCTTCACCACAACATCCGCTTTTGCGACCATACAAAGGCATTGGGTCAATCCCGAAACCGACAATCTCAATCGACCCATTCGACAACACCCCCATCTCCCCGCCGCCTTCCGCGCCGCCGAAAGCACCCTTCGTCCACCGCCCCGAGACCCTCCGCGAGGCCAAAACCATCCAACAAGGTGGGCGTGCCGTCACCCTCCAGCGCATCGACCCGCTTCCCGTCCCTCCGCCACCCGAGCCTGCCAAACCACCCACTGCCGAAGAACGTGCTGCCTTCGCCGCCCGCTCCGCCGCCTTCCGCGCCACCCACCCGCGCGAAAACCTCCTCATGCTCGGCGGCACCCTCTATCTATCGGAAAGCCACCCGCCCCGCGCCTTCGTCCGCCACTGGCCCTCCGGCGGCGGCGAAGCCGTCTCCTTCTGGACCAATATCGACCTGCGTGAACTCCGGAGCGTTGACCGCTTCATCGACTCCGCAGGCCGCCGCCACCAACTCTTCATGCTGTGGAGCATCATCCGCACCGACCGAATCTCCGCCGCCTGGGCCGCCAAAGGCCATGCCTGGCAGCCCCCCGCCTTTCCCACATTCCCCGGCGAAACGCCCACCGGTGCCGGCCAGCCCGCCACCCTCAGCGGTCCCGCCTCCTTCATCCCAACCCCGGACTCGCCCGCAGATCCCGCCCTGCTCGCCACCGTCGGCGAACTCCACAAATTATATAACAACGAACGCCCCCGCCTCCACGCCGCCTACCTCACCCGCGAAAACGCCCGCCTCGCCCGCGAGGCCGAGCTGAAAGCCAATCCCCCCCGCCCGCAGGACATTACCATCCACTACTGGCTGAAAACCACCTCGCCTGAAGGTCCCAACCCCACGCGCGCTCCGAAGC
>JAIPKB010000304.1 GCA_021733795.1 Akkermansiaceae bacterium
GTCGAGCATCGCATTCGGGGTCTGGAATGGGGGTTCGGCCATGGGATCTTTGTTCCTGCCAGGCTGCCTGAGCCACCTATCCCGGTCCCGCCAACTCACAGGCGAGACGGATCGCGGCGATCATTGACGACGGGTCGGCACGGCCGGTGCCGGCGATGCCGAAAGCGGTGCCGTGGTCCGGACTGGTGCGGGGCTTGGGCAACCCGAGGGTGACGTTGACCGCCGAGTCGAAGTCCAGCAGTTTGAGCGGGATCAGGCCTTGGTCGTGATACATTGCAATCACCGCATCGTGGGCGCCGCGGGCGGCCTCGCGGAACACGGCATCGGGGACGGCTGGCCCGGAAAACACTCCGGGATGGAGTTCCGCGAGGCGGGCGATGGCCGGGGCGATGATCCGGGTTTCCTCATCACCAAACGCCCCGTGTTCGCCGGCGTGGGGGTTGAGCCCGGCCACCGCGATGCGCGGAGTGGCGATGCCACGGCGTTGGAGAAACCCGCAGGTGAGCCGGCCAATCCGGAAAACGGCCTCTCCGGTGAGCAGGACGGGGACCGCCGCCAGGGGTTCATGGATGGTGGCGAGACCCACGGTCAGGGTGGCTCCGGTGAGCAGCATGCCAAAGTCCCGCACCCCGAAGGCATCCGCGAAAAACTCGGTCTGGCCGGGAAACCGGAAACCGGCAGCCTGGAGCGAATCCTTGCAGACCGGACCGGTGACCACGGCGTCCGCCGTGCCGGCGGTGAGGCGCCGGGTGGCGAGTTCCAGAGCGGCGAAAGCGGCCCGGGCGGAGCGGGCATCCGGCTTGCCGGGCACCCCGGCCTGGCGGTCGCCGAGGATTTCAAACTCACAGCCAGCGGGAAAATTTCCGGAGGCGAGGGCTTGATCGATGACTTCCGGGCCGATGCCGGCGGGGTCGCCGAGAGTGATGAGGATGCGCGGCATGGGCAGAGGATGGCAGATCCAGAAGCCACTGCCAAGGATGGAAATATCCGTCACCCGGGCCGGAAGGGGCGAAAATGCGTGCATTTTATCCATCTCCGGGCTTGCCGGGGTGCCGGGAGAGTAGCTAGACTTCCGCCAACATGAGGTTCGGAATTCAACTGCTGGCATCGATAACGGTCTGTCTTACACTGACCCAGTGCGGACTTTCGACCGGAGGGCCGGGCAATATGGGTGGACCGACGGTGGAGGAACGTGACGCGAAAATCGCGTCGGAACCTACCGGTGACTTTTTCTACGGCCGACGGTATTACATCGAAAAAACCCGGTTTTGGGGGTATTTGCGCAAACCGCGTGAGCCGTGGAAGCGGGCGAAACTGGTGATTTTCCACGAAGACCGGAAAACCAATCCGGACCGCCTGCCGGAGGATGGACCGCCGGGCCAGCGCTACGGATTTGACAGCAACTATGAATACCGGATTTGGGGGCATTTCACCGGCAAGGATGACTACGAACCCAACAGCAATCAGTTTCTACCCGGGTTCGTCCTGACCCGATACGAGGTGCTGGATCGGGACCCGGGATGGCTGTTCAGCCCGTCCGACCGCTTTGACCGGTTCCGGATCACCGTCTATCCGCGGTGACGGCCGCCGCAGGAGCCACTGACCCTAACTGACCCCCCGAAACACCATGAAATCCGATGATATCAGACGCGGCGTGCAGCGGGGAGTGAGCCTGCGCAAGACCGGCTCCGCACCGGACATCGGCAAGGTGGACCGGATGCACCGGGTGATCAGAAAGGAGCGGCGACGGCATGGCGAAGCGAAAAATTCCGGGGACAAAACCCGGGAAAAGCGGGAGCGGGTGAGACGGCTGATCACCACGGGCTGGTCGATCGCGGTGGCGGTGATGGCGGCCGGGGTGCTGGTGGCGGCGTTTCTCTTCTGGCTGCGACCCATGCTGCAGCGTGAGAAGGACACCACCGAGAGGGATCGGTTGGCGGCCGAGACCAGGGCGAAAAAGGCCTCGAGATACAAATCTCCGGGCGAGGATGAGGCGATGGAGATTGTGACCCACGCACTGGCGGTGCGGACCCCGATGGAGGCGAGGGAATGGATCCGGCTCGGCTCGGCGACTGCGGCGGAAGTGGTGGACTACCTGCAAACACTGGCCACCAGGGAGGGCACGCCCGTTGAGAAAATCCTGGGGGGGTGCATCGACAAGAACGGACTTCAACTCGAAGGGATAGAGGTGGTTTACGGAGCCGGGGAGTTTGACAAACGACGGCTGGCGATCCTGACTCCGGACGAGCATGGCGTGTGGAAAATGGACTTTGCGGCGTTTGCCAGGAGCGTGAACCCCTCGTGGAGCGAATTCATGAAAGACGGGGAAAACCGACACTCCGATGGAGATGTCCGGGTCTATTTCACCAAAGACCGTTACTTCAACGGCCCGTTCATCGACGAGAAAAAATGGCAGGCTTACGGCCTCGTTTCGCAAGACCTCAAGGACCAACTGCTGGTGGGCTATTGCAAGAGAGGCACGCCCCAACACCAGGCGATGGAACTGATGTTGGCTGCTGCCGGGGGCCGACCGGCGCTGCGGACGACGCTCTCGGTCAGGCACGTGCCGGGGGCGGAGAATCGCCAACTCGAAATCACCCGGGTGCTGGCCGAAGACTGGGTGCTGGCCGACCAGCCATTTGACGAGCAGTTCTGAGCCAGCTGCACGGATCCCGCCGCACCAGCGGGATTCAGCGAGGTGGCGGTTGCGGCGCGGTTTTCGCGACGGGTGTGGCCTCGTTGAAAACGACCACTTTGGCGGGCCTGCGGGGGTTTTCGCCATCGGCACGGTACACCACCACTTGGGTGCGGTCATTCGGATTCAACAACACCGAACCGGAGTGGAAACCCTGAAGTTTGCCAGCCTGGGTGCGGTAGGCAACCTGAAGCGGCAGGTCGGTGCCCACCGCGATCGCGCGGAGGACCGTCTTTCCCGCCCCCGCCACAATCCGGTCCTTGCCTAAAATAACGGCGGTTTCCACCGGCAGCAGATTGACGATGCGGATGTTGCCGGCCGGAAATGCGGCGGCCGAATCCGGCAGCAGCAGGCTGCGCGGCTTGGACCAGGGTTTGCCGGGGTCGCGCCAGAGCAGGGCCAGCACATTGCCGGTTTCCGGCGGTCTGAGGGTGAACCACGGCACCGGCAGGACATCCGGCGAGGTTCCCACCACCCGCAGGACCACGGGCGCCGTGCCCACCGGCAGCTTGACCGGCTCGGTGACCCGGCTGAGGTTCAGCCGGAGGGTGATGGCTGTTTCACCCTCGCCTAACACAATTTGCCGCGGCGGGATGCTGTTGGGGGCCGGCTCAACCTCGTAGCGGATTCCATCGCGCACCTCCTCCTCGTAAGGCGGCGGCTCGCCCACCGGCAGCAAGCGGAGGAAACGATGGCTGACCGCAGGCTTCGCGGCAGGATCTGCCAGGGATTGGGCCAAACCCGTGGCCGCCAACACCCACAGGGCGGCGCAACAACCGACGACGGCGGAAAAAACGGATCGGTTCATAGGTTTTGCCAAGGGATCCGGAGGTGGTCGATGGCATCCAACAAGTCCTGCGCGGCCACCCCGCGCCCAACCCGTGCCCTGCCAGGCGCATCCAGCAGCACGAAGCGGATCGATCCGCCGACGAATTTCTTATCCCGCGAGAGCCGGTCCATCACGGTTTCCGCGGCGATTTCCGCGGGCAGCACCAACGGCAGGCGGAAATGATCGAGCAAACCCAGCATCGTGTGCGTCGCGGCCGGCTCCAGTCCGCAGTGGCGTTCGGATAGAAACAGCGCGGCCCGCAGCCCCAGCGAGATCGCCTCGCCGTGGAGCAGCTCGCCGTAGGGCACGGCCGCCTCAATGCCGTGGCCGATGGTATGGCCGAAGTTGAGCAGGGCGCGCAGGTCGCGGGTTTCGTGTTCATCGGCCTCCACAATGCGCGCCTTGATCGCGATGTTTCGCGCAATCAGCTCCGCGGGCACCTCGCGGCTGGCTGGATCGAGCGCGGCGAGATCCTCCATCATCGCGCCATCGCGGATGGCGGCGTGTTTGATCGCCTCGGCAAACCCCTCGCAAAACTCGCGGTCCGGCAGCGTGCGCAGCGTCTCCGGATCCACCAGCACCAGCGCGGGTTGATGAAAACAACCCAGCAGGTTTTTGCCCTCGGCCACATTCACTCCGGTCTTGCCGCCCACCGAGGAATCCACCTGTGCGACAATCGTCGTCGGTACCTGCACAAATGGAATGCCCCGATAGAAAATGGCCGCCACGAATCCCGCCAGATCGCCGACCACTCCGCCACCGAGCGCGACCACCAGCGAGCGGCGGTCGTGACCGCTGCGGATCATCTCGCGGCAAACGCCTTCCACCGCGCTCATCGACTTGGAGGCCTCGCCGGCGGGCACGGTGTGAAGGGTGGGATTGAAACCGGCGGCCTCCAGCCCCCCCATCAACCCGGCCGCATGAAACCCGGCCACCGTCTGATCACTGATGACTGCGGCGCGGCGGCCCTGCAGCCCGGTTTCAGCCAACACCCCACCCGCCCGGCCGAGCAGGCCGGGTTCCACCAAAACATCATAGGCGCGATCCGCCAAATCCACGTGCACACGGGGCATGGCCGGAACATGGCACACCCGTTGCCTCCTGTCCACTGCGGAGATCGACGGCGCATCCCGGGAGGTGAACCCGGGCGACGCCATCCTGATCCCACCCGGTGCCTGGCACCAGATCAGGGCGCTGGAACCCCTGCGGGTGCTATGCTGCTGCGCCCCACCCTCAGAAATCAGCGTGTCAGCTATGGAAGGGGTGGGTTCTCGACAAACCGATAGAACTTGGCCGGCGCGCCCATGGGCAGAGTCAACGTGGTGGAGGGCCCCGTCGGCATGACGTCCATGAGGGTGTCCCACGCGCCCAGGGTCGTGGAGGACTGCACCCTGAGGAGGCGCGGATTGGGGCCGTTGCGCCGGGTCAACTGGAATCCGGTGGCCGTGACCCGCGCGTTGACGACTTTGCCAATGCGCTCAAACAAAGCGGCCGGCGTGGTGGCGGAGTCCGTGGCATCGCGGGGATCCGTGCCCGCGAACACCTCGTCGCCGTCACTCACCCCGTCGCGGTCGCTGTCGGCCAGGAGTGGATTGGTGCCCAGCAACTGCTCCGCGTAATCCGAGAGTCCGTCGTGGTCGGTGTCGGGGTCCAAGGGGTTGCTGTGGTGGGTCGTTTCCTCCCCGTCGCTCAGCCCGTCGCCGTCCGAATCCGGATCGAGCGGGTTGAGCCCCCGGCTGACTTCATTGCCGTCCGACAAGCCATCGCCATCGGAATCCGGCAGCACAGGGTCGGTGCCGAGGGCGGCTTCCTCGGCATCGTTCAGCCCATCGTCATCGGTGTCGGCCACCAGCGGATTGCTGCCGATGGCAAACTCGTCCGGGTCGCTGAGCCCGTCGCTGTCGGAGTCCGCCAAGGATGCCTTGGTGCCGAGCAACTGCTCCAGTCGATCCGGAATGGTATCGTCATCCAGATCAGGCTCCACGCTGAACGCAAGTCCGTCGGCGGTTTCATCACCGGTGGCGGCGCGCAGCACGCCTCGCGGGGTGCCGTCACTGCCACTCACGGTGCACTGTTTGAATTTCGTCGCGGTGTAGCCCGTGATCGGCGCGACCCGCAGGGCGGCAACCATGCCGTCGGTGACCACAGGCGCGGGGGTGGCGAACGTGCCCGCTTCGTTGTCCGGGGTCTTCGGCTCATCGGCCAGGGTGACGGCGGACGGTTCATCCGGATCAAAGCGGCCGTTGCCATTCAGATCCCGGTAAATGGTGACCCCGGGGAGGCCCGGTTCGGTCGGCTGATAGAGACCATCGCCATTCGCATCGATCCAGACGAGGCTGTCTGAATTGCCACC
>JAIPKB010000305.1 GCA_021733795.1 Akkermansiaceae bacterium
TGCATTGGCGGACCGGATGAAATTCCAGCCGGGGTCGAAGATCCTGGCGTGGGCCGATTTTCTGGTGGCCAACCGCGGGTGGATTGCCACCGTGGAGGTGACCCGGACCCAGGCCGAAGGCAACCACCTGATCGAGGAGGAAACCGCGACAAGGATTGCCGAGAGCGACAAATTGGTGGTCGCCACCTATCTGGGGGGGCCGATTTCGGTACTCCCGCCCAAACCTGCGGAAGCCACCGATGCTCCCACCCAAACCACCCAAACCACCCGGAAACCATGAAAACGATATTTACCCGAATCCTGATCCTGCAATTGGCGATCACTGCGGCAGCCTCCGCCCAAGCGGAGAATTTCACCAACTTCATCCGCCAGTTGCAGTTTCCGACCGGAGTGGCGTGGGATGCCTCTGTGGCCGCTGCGGGGCAGCAGCTTTCAGCGTTGGCGATCGACCCCGGCGGTGCCCGGTTCGAGTTGTGGACGGTGAACTCCTCGCCATTTAAAAGCTACCTGTTGGATTCCCAATACGTAGGGACTTACGTGCCGCTGGGCACGGTGACCATGCGCTCGGAGGATCCGTATGACCTGGTGCCGCGAACCCGGGCGGACCGTCCGTTCTACGTGGATATCACGGTTGACGGTCTGAGATGGGAGGATTACGTTCCCGAGTCGGCCAAGAAGGTGAAGTTCCTCCGGCATACGCAGTCTTACGGACTGGGTGGCACGGGAGAAAACATTGACCGCACCATGGCGACCCTCGTGGGGCAGGTCTATATCAATCAGAATGGCCCGAGAACATTGAGTTTCGCCCTGACCGCGGTGGCGGGTGCCGACCGGTCCAAAGTGAGGGGCGAGGAGCGTTTTTCGATCTTCTCGCTGGCGGACTATCAAGCACCGGAAAACCAACTGGCCTCCCGCTACATCCAGATCTGGCCGGTGGCGGATGGTTCGATCTCCGGGATCTCCCAGGGGCAGTTGCTGCGGTTTGCCGTGCCCCAGCTCACCCTGACGCTCAATGACCTGTATCCGGACTCGACCACCTACGCGCAGGTGTACAAGGGCAGTCCGGTGTTGGGACAGGCGGGCAAGGTAGTTCCGGGATCAGCGCTCACCTTTTATGACTCCGTGCCGACGAGCCGGGTGTTGGTGGTGAAGGACTATCAGGACGTGTTTGATTCCGACGGGCGCTGGACGATGGAAATCGTCACCAAAACTCCGTTCGGGATCGACCGCTTGGCCTACGTGAGCTTTGACGTGCAACTTACCATCAAGGTGCGGGGAACCGTGACCACGGTCAAATGAATCACGGATTCTTAGATTCCGCCGCGAGTTCCTGTCTGAGGTTGTCGTTGCGGTAAATGAGTGAAAAGCGTGCCTCCCTGGATTTTCTCAACTGATCCTCCATCTCGGTGAAAGCCAGCAGGAGGAACAAACCCTTGACCGGCTCCCGATGAAACGACTGCTTCCGAGTGACAAACTGGTTATCGACCGAACGCTGCTGCTGGTTCGCCAGCAGCGGGCCGTGTTGCGCGGTCACCTGTTTGCGGAGTTCATCGAAGCGGGCCTTCATCGTGTCCGCCGAGGCCGCGGGGTCGGTGTAGTGGACCGTCAGTTCGTAGAGCTTGCCGGCGAGAAAGCGCCCCTCCACCGCCGCCGCTTTGGAGTCCGGCAGGAAACCCTTGCGGGGTTCGATCTTGAGGATACGCAATTTCGGTTGATCGCCGGGCAGCGAGATGGTAAGGTCCAGCGAATGTCTGGAAGCCCAGGCAATCAACTTTTCCGGAGAATCGCCCCAGCGCAGGCCGAAGGGTGGCTCAATGAGAGTTTGTGCGGCAAGCGGCGCCGCAGTGAGAACGAGCAGCGCCGCACAGTGGATCAGGAATTTGGGAAGTCCGTGCACGTGGGAACTCTGGCGGTTCGGCGGCCCGGGCGCAAGCGTGGATCGCGGGCGGGTGGCTTTGCCTTGGTGGAGGCCACCATCGCCATGTCGCTGCTGGCGGTGATCGGCTTGTTCATGCTCCAGCTCTCCCTCAATATCCTGGCACCGCGCCAGTGGTTGCTGCAGCAGACGCTGACGGACGCCTATTTGTCCTACGAGCGCGCCTATGCCGAGCGGGTGCCGTTTGCCACGTTGACGGCCGCCTCGGATTCGCCCTGGCCGGCTCATCCGGCGGTCAGCACGTCGACGGTGGAAATCGGCAGGCTTCCCGGCGGGGCCGTGGTCAATGGCACGGTGACCCGGACGCGGGTGGCGGATCCGGACAATTATCCGATCGATGGCGGGAGCGGCTCTGTGACGACCAATCCGGCCAACCTGAAGGTGTGGAAGGTGCAGAGCGTGCTGAGCTATGAAATCGGCGGGCGGAAGTACCTCAAATCCCGAACCGTAATTCGTTCCCAATGAAAACGAACCTGAAACGAACCCGCAGGGGATTCACCTTGGTCGAGTTGAGCGTGGCGATTGCGGCGGGCATGGTGATCGCGGCGATGGGGTTGGCCCTGTTCAACCAGCAGATCGCCTTTCTCCGGATTTTCAGTGCGCAGGGTTTTCTAACGGACGAGGCGCCGCTGGTGAACATGCATGTGAGCAAACTGGTGGGCAAGGCCGAGCGGTTCCGGTTGCACGCCAGCCTGGCCGACGCGCTTTCCGGCAGCAATCCCCGGACCAGTGCGTCCCCGGTGCTGGTGCTGAACTTCCGGATGCCGGACGGGCAGACGCGGGCGGCGATCCTGGCGTTCCAGGACCTTGGAACGGGGAATGCGCTTTACTACTACCTCGTGCCGACCAGCGGTCCGCTGGGAACCCCACAGTGGTATGTGACCAAACAGCCTCAGGACGTGGCCTTTTCAGTTGAAAGCGGCATCCTGCGGATGACGCTGACCGGCCCGCACGGAGAACAAATTACTTATTCAGGAGCGATGGGACAATGAAAACGAACTCAATCAAGCGCCGGTCAGCCGGCTATGTTTCCTTTCTAATGGTGGCGGCGATGGGCGCGACGCTGTTGGTGATGATGGTGTTTTCCTACAAGGCGGCGGTGAGGGTGCATGCGGTCCAGGCGGGCGTGCAGTTGCAGGTGGATTACGCCGAAAAGGAGGATGCCGTGCTGCGGGCGCTCGTCGCCATCACGCCGAAGCGGGCGATCCGCGCGATGCAGCAGGGGTCGAATGCCAGTGCCACCAACCGCGATGCGTTGAGCTGGAATACCATTTTCAGCGATGCCCTGGTACTGGCCAATGCCAGGCAGTCGATCTCAGCCGAGCTGAAGACCGCGATGGGGGCCGGCGGGGCGATCGATGGCAACGTCGGTGATGCCGGGTTGGGCGACGTGAGTCAGATTGTCAAGGCGGCCACTAGCGAGACAGGGCTGATTTCCTCCGGGCTCAACCGCAGCCTCGGGGCGGGTTATCCGGTGCCGCTGAGCGACAATAACTTGACCGAGGTCGCCCGCGACAGGAGTTGGCCGATCATTTCCAACCGGAAGGTTTACGGCTCGCTGGCCCAGACGGGAGTGGCATTGCCGGTTGAAACCTATCCGAACATGAATCTGATCACCTATCCGAATCTCAATTTCGGCTATGCCCTTCCCGGCCAGCCATTCGTGGCGAAGCGCAACTGGTGGGCGTTTTCGCTGGACCTGTCCGCCGCCGACGCCGCCGCCACCCGTGCGGTGACCTCCAAACGCGACTTCGTGCTGTCGATTTATGAGATCCCCTCCCAATTGGCGATTTCCGCGTCGTCGTTCATGGCGCTTGGAGCCCATGAGGACGGCGAGGCGTGGCAGCATACGACGATCGATGGCGGGGTTTACCTGGACAAGGCGATGGTGGAAGGTGAAACCGCGCTCTCGGCCATCGCCACCCGGCGCGGGGCGGATCTGTCCAGTGGGTCCACGGTGGGCGGGCTGGGTTTCACCGGGGATCCGATGGCTCCCGGCCTCCGTGAGCAGTATCAACTCACTCAGGGGGACTATTTTTTCCCGGTTTCGATGCCATCCGAAAGCGGCCGGGCCGCTTTCGTGGGGATCAACCGCGGGGCGGATTTTCTCGACCGCCTCAGCCATTCCCCGGAGACCAGCGTGCTGTCATCGACCGCTTGGAACGATTATTCGGTGGGAGCCCTGCAGTGTGCGATGCAGCTGGACGTGACGGAGGTGGTCAGCAGCAGCAATAAGACGCCGACCGAGCTGCGCTTTTCCTATCTGAAGGGCGGGGTGCGGAAGAACCTGGATATTTCCCTGACCACCGGGGCCGGCACCGGCCTGCCGGCCGGCTATCTGTATGCCTGCCCGGAGTATAGCACCTACAACTTCGGTTCCACGGTGGTGGATGTGGCCTACGGCAAGAACGGGGTTTATGCCTTTCAAACCGGAGTGAGCGGCTCCGTCTACTTTGACAATAGTCGGTTCGGCGATCCGCTGGTGGGGGTGGTGAAGGTGGGGTATTTCCGGCCGAGTTTTCCCTTTGAGATCAAGACCATGCAGTCTGGCAAACTCTGTGTGGCGGTTTATCCGCAACGGATGCCGGCGTTTCTAACCGCGCTGGGGGCGGACAGCCCGGCCGTGAATCACTCGCTGGTGGTCAATGTGGACTACACCACCGCGACGGGGAGCAACCTGCTGGCCAAGCCGTCGATTCCCTGCACCGAGCTGGACTACGGGCTGATCCTGTTGGAATGCGCGAATCTGAGCCCGTTTACCAAGGGGTTTTCGCTGGTGACCAACCTGCGGCTTTACTATGGGGACGACTTCAACACGGTGGCGACCGCCCCGCCGACGGGCTTCACCCCTGCCAACGGGGTGTTCTATCCGCCGTGCTCGGTGTTCGCGCCGGAGAAGCGGTTTGGGGTGGATGATGACCCGCTGGCGGTGGATATGCTGGGCCAGCTTGGCTCGCTGGCGAGCACGGACGCGGGCAGTCCCACCCGGCCGCTGGACATGGTGAAGGGCAGTGGCCTGGACGTGGACCAGGAGCGGATTGTGGTGAACTTGAAGCCGATCACCCACCCGGCGGAACTCCCGCCGATCAACATGATGAACTGGCTGGTGGTGGTGGAGGAACGGCGGGAGGAGTTCAAGGCGAACTGAGCAAAGTTAGAGCCCGGTGACCTTGATCCGGTAGAACCGCTTGGTCGAAGCCGCGCCGGGGTCCACAAACACCGCGGTGCCGCCGTCGCCGGCAAAGGCATCCAGGTGGGTCCAGGAGCCGGCGGCAAGGGATTCGGAATACTCGATGGCGTATTGCAATCCGGTTTCTGTTTTGAAGGTGAGGCCGAGGGATGTCCCCACGCGGGAGATGGATAGGATCTTGGGGATGACGACTTCCGCAGTGGGGGGCGGGATGCTGAAGACGAAGAAATGAAGGTCGGGGGTGGTGGTGTCGGCGGTGACCAACACGGGGAGGGCCTCGTTGAAGGAGGTGGCATTGGGATACCAGGGCGCATCAAGATCGATTCCGGGGTTTTTCGGGACAAACCGCAGGCGGTAGGAGGCAGGCGGCACGGCGCCGATCTCGAACGGGCCGTATCCGGCGATGGTTTTGCTGAACGCCAGCTGCCCGTCGGTGGTGTCGTAGAATTCGAGTTCTCCGGCTGGCGTGGCGTTGAAGCTCACGGTCTTGGTGACCGAGCCGGTGACCACGCCGGTGCCGGGGGCGTTGACCACCGTCAGCAGCGCGGAGCGCTTGGCAGGGGCGCCGGTTTCGGCTGTGAATTCGTAGACTCCCGGGGCCTGTCCGGGGGGGATGCCGAAGTCCATGCTAGTGGTGGGGCCCCAGAGGACGACGGGGTTCACCATCTGGAGCCCATAGCTGATAGATGCGATCACGGAATTGCCGTCGGTCGTGGCATGGAAACGGTTCGAGCC
>JAIPKB010000306.1 GCA_021733795.1 Akkermansiaceae bacterium
CGCGGGTTACAAGAAATTCTTCACCCATATCGATTCGCCGATGCGGACCATGGCGGCGATGCTGTCGATGCAACAGGCTCCGGCCGCGATCATGCAGCTGCCGCGGGCGCAGTGGATCAAGGGAGGCAGCAAACGGTAGGCGGTAGGCACGGGGATGCGGAAACCATAACGCCGAACCCACCGGCGCATGACGAATGGTTGGGCCCGGAGAGCGGAAAGCCTTGCGCTATGCCTACGGGTTTTCCACCGGCCACATGACGGGAAACTGAGGCCCGCGGAAAGTCTCGCCGGGTTGCGGATAGTCGGCGTGCAGTTTCATCCATTCCTCGTTCTGGTGATACTGCCCGGGCCGGTAGGTGCACGCGGTGGACATGACGTGCGAGACGAAGGCCCGACGCCGGCTGGAGGAAAAATTCCGGTCGCTGCCATGGAGCAGCAGGCCGTGGTGAAAGGAGACACTGCCCTGGGGAATGATCACGGGCACATCGCGACCTTGAAAGTCGGCCGGGAGGGGCGGGCGCATTGTCTGATCACCCGTATAGGTGTTCGGGGTCGGGCACACGCCCAACTTGTGCGAACCCTCGACGAGGACCATGGGCCCGGAATCGGGCCGCACATCGTCCAGAGCGATCCAGCAGGTGACGGTTTGGCACTCGGCAATCATCTGCCAGTAAGCCCAGTCCTGATGGTAGGTGATGACCCGGCCACCGTGCGCAGGTTTGTCGAGCAACTGATCGTGCCAAAGGCGAATACCCGGCGCGCCAATCAACTGGGCGGCAATATGCCCGATCCGCGTGCTCAAGGCAGTGGCCTCGAGGATGGCATCGGCCTTCCAGACGTTGTCCAGCTTGATGACGGCGAGAGGGTCGGCGGCGGTGCGATCATGGCGGCAGTCGGGTGGGGCGCCCTTGTCGTAGTCCCGGGCGATCACCCGGTCGGCGGCGGCATTGATGACCGCGACTTCAGCATCGGAAAAAACGGCGGTATGGATATGATAGCCGCGTTCGGCAAATCGGGCGATCTCGGTGTCGGTCAGCTTGGAGTCGGGGATATCGGCACGGAGCAAAGCGGCGTTCATACGGGGGTGGAGGAAAGACTTTCCCTTCCGGGTTGGGGCGGCAACAGCAATTGCGATAGTCGAATCTTGCGGCGGGAAGATATTTGCGGCACTGAGCTTTTCCGAATGCACGCACTCATTCCCGCGCCGGAAAACCCCGCAGTTTGGCCCGCTTGGCGGGACAGTCTGCAACATTGGCGCCAAAGCGTTCGGGAATTGATTCACTACGACAGCTCGGCCTATGACCGGCCGGAGTTTGCCTGGGCGCGGCGCAACTACCTCTGCTATTTCCTGATGATGACGGAACAGGCGTGGTTCGACCATGCGAAGGGCCGGTTTGATGTGGCCCGGTTTCTGGGTGACATGCAGACACGCTACGGCGGAGTGGACAGCGTGCTCTTGTGGAACGCCTATCCCTGCATCGGGATTGATCCGCGCAATCAATACGATCTCTATCGCGACTGGCCCGGTGGTCTGGGTGGCGTGCGTGCGATGGTCGATGCGCTGCATGCCGCCGGAGTGAGGACGTTTGTCTCCTACCAGCCCTGGGACACCGGCACGCAACGCGAACCGGCAGGACCGGAAGGTGGAAAACTTGAACGTTACGCCAACGGGGAAACCCGGGTGCGGGGCCGGTCCAAAAGCGACTTTGAAGCGTTGGCCGATTTGGTGGCTGCGACCGGGGTGGATGGGGTGTTTCTCGACACCATGACCGGCGGCGACGCGGAGATGAGGCGCCGGCTCGATGCGGTGCGACCGGGCATCACGCTAAATCCCGAGTGTGTGCCAGCGGTGGAGTCTTTGGCCTCGCACCATATGAGTTGGGGACAGGCGATGGCCCATCAGGTGGAGATCCCCGGGGTGCTGCGCAGCCGGTGGTTTGAGCGGCGGCATTTGCAGTATGAGACCAACCGGTTTTCCTACGACCTGACCGACGAACTGCATACGGCATGGATGAACGGGTCGGGCATGCTGATCTGGGAAAACATGTTTTGCACTTGGACGGGACACAATGCGCGCTTCGCCTCCTTGTTGCGCTCACTGGCGCCGATCCTGCGGCGTTTTTCTGAGGTCTTTTCGAGTGAGGATTGGACGCCGCTTGTCCCCACGGGCACGGCCCGAATATACGCGTCGCAGTGGAGATTGGCCCAGAATGAGTTACGCCTCTGGACCGTGGTCAATCGAGATGAAGCGGCGCGGGCCGGTGACGGACCGGCATGCGTGAAAGCTGACGGATTCCGCTATTTTGATTTGGTGCTTGGTCGGGAGATCCAGCCAGTGACCCGCGGTGAAACGCAGTTCCTGCCCGTGCAGTTGCGGGGCCGTGGGGCGACCGCCCTGCTGGCATTGCCCACCGCGGCGGTGACGGAGGAGTTCAAAGTCTTCCTCACTCAACAGGCGGCGACGGATGCTCGGGCGGACTGGGATACCACGGGGCCAACAATTCCCGAGCGGCTGACTCCGGTGCCAGTCCTGGATCCGACGGGGGATATCCCGCCGGGCATGGTTGAGGTGCGGGCGGGAGAGACCACGTTGCGGGTGCGGCACCGGCGGCGGGAAAGCGGTTTCTACACCGGAGCCAACACCGAGCGGTTACCCTACCAGTGGGATTGGGATGGCTGCATCGTGCACACGCAAGGGGTGCTGGAACGCCCCGCACAATGGGAGCGTTTTGCGATTGATCGTTTTCCGGTGACCAATGCGGACTATGCCCGGTTTCTGGCCGTGAGTGGCTACCGCCCCAAGCAGTCCCATGGGTTTTTACGGCACTGGCTGGACGGAGTAGTGCCAGGTGGATTGGAAAACCATCCTGTGGTGCAGGTGGATCTTAATGATGCGCGGGCCTATGCGGCTTGGGCGGGAAAACGATTGCCAACCGAGGAAGAGTGGTGGGCCGCAGCCGGCGGCATGCAGGGTCGGCACTACCCTTGGGGTGACACCATGGCGGAAAACCGTTGCAACAGTGGTCGCTGTGGCGGCACCACCCCTGTCGATGCGTTTCCGCTGGGCGTGTCACCAGCCGGGTGTTGGGACATGTGCGGCAATGTGTGGGAATTGACGGAGAGTGAACGCAACGACGGGCACACACGGCAGGTCATCCTCAAAGGTGGCAGCTGGTTCGATGCGCCGGGTTCCATGTGGTATATGGAAGGAGGGCCGCGGCCGAACGACTGGTCCACCAAGTTCTGTCTGGCATGGGCCGGGCTCGACCGGGCCTCGACCATTGGGTTTCGCTGCGTCGTTCCTCTGGAATAATAGAAACCCCGTTTGCCAAATGTGTTTGGTGGGTTATGACTTAGCCTCATGAAACTCCGTGCCATTCTGGTTCTGGTCTCCTTTCTCACCATGTCTCTTTTCTCCAAAGCCGAAGCCCTGAAAGTGGGCGATCCCGCACCGCTTGTCACGGGTATCACCGAAACCGGCGCTTCGCTCGCGTTGGGTGACGTCTATGCCCGGCAGGCCTACACGCTGGTATATTTTTATCCCAAGGCCGACACCCCCGGGTGCACGGCCCAGGGGTGTTCGCTGCGCGACTCGTATGAGGCGTTGTTGGACAAAGGTGTGGCGGTGATCGGAGTGAGCCACGACAAGCCTGACGCACAAAAGGCCTTCAAGGAAAAATATCATCTGCCGTTCACGTTGATAGCGGATACGGAGAAGTCGGTGATTGAGGCCTTCGGGGTGCCGACCACCTTTGGTCTGGCCAAGCGGCAGGCCTACCTGATCAAGGGCGGCAAGATCGTGTGGGCCGACTACAGCGCCTCGACCAGCCAGCAGGCGGCCGACGTGTTGAAAGTGGTCGTAGGGGAGTGAGCCGGAGTTTAGCACTGCGGGTGTTGGCGCCAGTCGCCCCCCCCCAAGGCAATTCACAGCTCGTCGTCGTGGGCAGTGGCGAGGGCCGGGGCGGTGGGATCGAGCCGCACGCAGACCAACCAGTCCTCGATCAGGGCATGTTGGTGGGACGACGCGGTGGGCCACGGCGCCGCGACGAGATCGATGACGCGCAGGAGGCCGTCCACGCAGCGCACAAAATTGCGCGCGTGCAGATCGGCGATCAGCCAGGGCTGGTCGTGGAAAAACAACAGGCGCGGATGATCGCGATTGGCGCGGAGAAAGCGCGAGGGAATCTCGATCAGGTTGGCGGGCAGAAACGGGGACATGTCGTCGCCCTGCGGCAAGGGATCGCCCAAGGTCTGCTTGGCCACCACAATGCCCTCGGGGGTGAGGGCAATCACCTCGCTTGCGGTGCCGTCGAGAACGTGGATGAGCAGGAGTTTTTCAAACAGGGCGCGATAATCGCCCAAACCGGCCTCAGCCTGGAGGAGCGACTCATCGCCGGTGCTGAACCCGAAGGCACTGCCAATGCGCTTTTCCTCGCGAGGCAGATAAAATTTGTAGACGGAACCATCGTCGGCCGCGAAGGCCCAGGCTTCGACCCCGCCGCCGATGCGGTGCAGGCGGGCGTTGGGTTCCTCCAGCGGATTTTCCGCGCCGCCGTCGAACCCGAATTCATCCAGCGACAGCAGGGGCGCGAGCCGGCGGAAGTGGCGAATCGCGTCGCCCAAGGCGGCCCATTCACCGCCGGTGGCCTCGAGCAGGCTTACTTCGTCTTCCGCGAGGAG
Source organism: Akkermansiaceae bacterium (assembly GCA_021733795.1). Classification (GTDB taxonomy): domain Bacteria; phylum Verrucomicrobiota; class Verrucomicrobiia; order Verrucomicrobiales; family Akkermansiaceae; genus Luteolibacter. The sequence continues at coordinate 4,681 of JAIPKB010000306.1, forward strand.
GACGAGATCGCGGTCCGAATCTGCGCGGAGACCGCATTGGGCTGCCGCCGCGCCGAGGCGAGCGAGCGCTTCCAATCGTCGCTCGTGATTGTCTTGAAGAGCGCTTCTTTCGTCTGGGCCGGGGAGGGTGCGGCCCCGGAGGAGGGTGGTTTGGCCGGTGAACTGGTCTTGCATGGGTCAGCCATATACGGAACGTCAACGGGCTCCGGGATGAAAGCAAAGGGTTTTTGCCGACAAGTTATGCGCAAGCCCGGACTTAAGCGGAGACCTCGGCGGGATCGTCGGTTACGATGGCCTTGACGGTGACCAGAACCTTGTCCACGCGGTGCCGGTCCATGTCCATGACCTCAAAGCGCAGGTGACGCCATTCGAATTTATCACCGGCCTTGGGGATGCGGCCAAACTGGGTCATGACAAAGCCGCCCAGGGTCTGGAAATCAGCCTGGTCCTCGTGGGGCAGATTGTCTTCCAACTTGACGATTTCCTTGAATTCGCTGACCGGCAGGGTGGCATCGATCAGCCACGAGCCGTCCTCGCGCTGATGAGCGCTGGGTGGTTCGCGGGAAGGGCCATGATCGGGCAGGTCGCCCACGATGGCCTCGAGCACATCGATCAGCGTGACCAGACCCTGGATGGCGCCAAATTCATCGGTGATGATGGCGATGTGTTTGCCGGTCTTCTTGAATTTTTCCAGCAACTGGATGGCCGTCATTTTTTCGGAGACCGAGAGCGGCGGCACCAGCAGGTTTTTCAGCGAGGTGGGCACGCCGATGGCGGAATGGGCCCACAGGGATTTGACGGACACAAGCCCCACAACCTGGTCACGGGTGCGTTGGTAAACCGGGAAATAGGAATGGCCGCTGGTGACGATCTTGCGCCAGTTGGTTTCCTCGGGGTCGTCGAGATTGAGGAAAACGATCTTGGGCCGGGGTGTCATCAACTCGGTGACGGGGTAGTCATCAAGTTCGAGCACGCTGTCGACCATTTCCATTTCGGCGCGCTTGAAGACACCGGCATGCAGTCCCTGTTCGACCAGGGCGCGCACTTCCTCGTCACCCGCAGAGGCGGCGGCCGACCGGGGTTTGATGCGGAGGAGACGGACCCCCCCCTCGCTGGCGTATTCAAACACGGCCAGGATCGGGGCGGCCAGCCACGCCAGGGTAAGCATGGTGCCGGCG
>JAIPKB010000307.1 GCA_021733795.1 Akkermansiaceae bacterium
GAAGCGCGGGTGGTCGGCTTCGATACCGAATCCAAGCCCACCTTCCGCAAGGGCGAAAAGTCCGGCGGCCCCCATGTCCTGCAGTTTTCCACCCTGGATCAGGCGTTTGTTTTCATCTCCGCGTACCAAGCCACCCACCCGGCCATCAACCATCTGCTTGGGGCAAGGGATCTCAAAAAGGTCGGCTTCGGCCTGAGTGGAGACCTCCGGCAAATCGCCAACCGCTTCGGCATCCGCCCCGCGGCCACCATCGATCTGGACCAGGTATTCAGGAAGCTCGGCTACCGCAATGCGGTCGGCACCAAATCCGCCGTGGCCATCTTGTTCGACCGCAGGCTGCTCAAGTCGAAATCCGTCACCACCTCGAACTGGGCCGCGGCGGCGCTCTCCGACCGCCAACTGCTGTACGCCGCCAACGATGCCTACGCCGCCCTCCGGATCCATCACGCGCTCCAGGCGGCAGCCCCGGCCCAACCCGCTCCCCCTCAGCCTTGAATCGCCCCCGTGCGCGTGCTCGCCATCGATCCTGCTGTTAGAAACACCGGCTACGCGGTGCTGGAGGGCGACCCGCGCAAACCCGCCGTGCTCGCCTACGAGGTGATCCGCATCCCCGACCGCCTCCCGCAATCCGCCGCCCTCTCCGCCGTGCGCAGCCATCTGGTCAACGTCATCACCAAGTTTCAGCCCGATGAAGTGGCCGTGGAAGGCATCATTTACGTCCAATCCCACCGCACTGCGATCTCGATGGGTGCCGCCCGCGCCGCCGCCCTCATCGCCGCCGCCGACCACGGCCTGCCGGTTTACGAATACGCCCCGCGCAAAATCAAGATGGCCGTCGTTGGCAAAGGCACCGCCGATAAATCCCAGGTGGCGTTCATGGTCCGCGCCCTGCTCGGCCTGGCCGAAACTCCGCCGCCGGATGCGGCCGACGCGCTGGCCATCGCGATGGCCCACCTCCAGGCCTCCGATCCCCTCAAGGCCCGCCTGCTCAATCGCCGCCAGATCTGACCGCAGACAACCTGCTCGACATCGCCAGCAAGGGCGGCAACTACCTGCTCAACATCGGCCCCACCGGCGACGGCACCGTCCCGCCCGAAAGCGTGGCCACCATGACCGCCGTGGGCCGCTGGATGGACGTCAATGCCGAGGCAATCCGCGGCACCACTGCCGCCACCTCCGGCAAGCCCTCCTTCGACGGCCGTTTCACCCAAACAGGCCGGACGATCTACGCCCATGTTTTCAAACTTCCCGAAGGAGGCGGAATCGTGCTGCCCTTCAAGGCCACGCAGGCCACCCTCCTCGGTAGCGGCAAACCACTCAACCTGGTGGCTGGCGACAATGAAACCAAGCTCGTGCTGCGATCCCCGCTGCCGGACCCGATCGCCACCGTGATCCGGTTGGAACTGACCGAGTGAGGGATAGGGTGCAGCCCGATGCGCGCGCAGGCCAAGAACACGCCAAAGCTAGGGAAGGCGTGATGCCAAATACTGTTCAATGAGGTGCGAAAGACCGATGATTTCAACCACGGATGACACGGATGTACACGGATAAGAGAGAAAAACGCGGAGCACTATCCGTGCCAATCCGTGTCATCCGTGGTTAAAAATTCATAATATAGCGGTATTAGGTGCCGTGACCGGCCTCGTGGCCTGGGACGATAGGGATCCAGCGAACGGCAAAGTTAGCCAAGGGCAGTGGTGGTTGGTGGCTGTGGCGGCTCGCCACAGGCCGTCTGGGAGGCGGCTCGCCTCCCTTCAGAGATCCTGACACAGCGCGAGTTTCTCGAACTTCCGAATCTGCTGGAGATCATCCCCGGCAGGCTCGGGCAGGCTACCCTCCTCCAACCAGCAACCACTGTAGGAATGCCCTTCATGAATGAACACAAACGGGCGCAATCCCGCCTGCTCGCAACAGGCCGCAAACAACAATGCCAAATCAAGGCAGGTGCCGAACTGCTGGCTGATTATATCGGACGGGAACCGAACTTTCTGCCCGGTATTTTCAAAACTCGCGGGCGGGTTGATATAGCGGATGCCAAGTCCACCGACAGCCCTTTAAATCGCGGCAATCTGATCCCACGCCCGTTGGCGGCTCCTGTCCTGATAGCCATTGATCGCATCCCGCCCGGTGGATTCACGGAGCAACTCCGACGCCCGACCAAGAATCGTCATCACCGCCGGATCATTCGGCAGAACAAACGCCGCCAGGATTTCCGGTAGCGAGACCAATCCACACCATTCGTTGCGGGCCAACAGGGAAATGGGTTCGCTGATCGACGCCACCACGTCTTCACCGTCGATCACCTCCGCCTTGAGCCATCCGGAAATCCTCTCATTCAGCCCTGCCAGGAAATCGTGGCTGAGCTTGAGATCCAGCGGTGCCACCCGGAATTCGCCCTCGGCATCAATCCCTTGCAACCGAATCTCCACCGGAGCCGCAAACGCCGGTTCTGTGTTGACGCGGATGACGAGGTCCTTGCGCGGAGTCGCGTCGTTCTTGAAAAGCAGTTCCTTGACGACCGGAATCGAATTCTGTTGGAATGCGTAGTTGATCGAACGATCATAGCTGATGGTTAGAACTGGAACAATGGGATCAGGTTCTTCTGTGATGGGCGCGATATCGGAGTCAGGCATATTCAAAGGTTTATGTATTCACTCAATCAGAAGATCTATTAATTGGCGTTTTGAGATCAGTACGTGGGAGTTGGGTGGTTTGCCCGCAACCAAGCGACGACATCCTGATGGAATTCTCGGGTAAATGTTCGCATTTCGTTGGCTTCGAAGGCCGAGTAGTTCGACATAATGTGTCCAGCTCAGGAGGAATGGGAATGATTCAGATTTCTCAGTCACTGACTGAAAAATTGTCGATTGGTCAGTCGGTGACTGACTTATTGGTGCCAGCATTCCGAATTGGTCAGTCACTGACTGACCAATTCGGAATTGATTCTCCGTGAAGAACTGCCTCATCAATTTCAGGTTCGTGACTGAGAACCCCCGCCCGAACTCCTCCGTCAGACTTGCCGACAGTTCATGTAGCAGTTCAGCACCATACTTCGCCCGTTTGGCACCCTTCTGCTCATGCTCCACGATGCGGCGGCCAATCTCGAAATTAGTCATCACCTGAAAGGTATCGACGACGGAGGCGACTCCGCGCCGGGCCGATTGGATGAGGCGGCGGACTTCGATGATGAGCGCCGCAAGATCGTTGGGCTCGGCTTTTGTGCCGGTGGCTTGCCTCGGGGTGTTTGGTTTCTTTTTCATCGCATAAACAAGGGGAGGAATGTCACACTCGGCTCTGAAGTAGCTGTCCTTGAACCCGTGGCCGGAGCCCTCCCGCAAAACTCGCTACGTTGTCGCGATTTTTTCTTGGCCAGAACAACCCGCTCATAATTGGCGGCATCGATGGCTCGGCACAACTCACGGACCGAGTGACCATTCCTGAATGGCGTGGCGCTGGTAAAACTCGCATTCGGTTCAAGTTGGATGTTCCCCGCCCCCCTCCCGTCGGCAAAGAACCGCCAACCCGCTTCTTCAAGCAGCTTGTTGATCTTGATGCGGGCGGAAGCTTCGTTCATTTAGCGGCATTTGGCGCAACCCAATCGTTTTCTGAGTAGCTTGGCCTCTGACTATCCGATTTTGGCTTGCCGTGCCAGCCAAAATGCATGGCCACCTTGCAGATTGGGTAGATGGCGGTGCGAATGGAGGGACTTTGACTGGTGGAAAGCCAACCGTGATGCCATTGGCTTCATCCTGGTCGGCCCCAGGCCACGAGGCCAGTCACGGCGCGGCGAGGCCGCCGAGCCCTACCTTTATCGGGAATCCAACTTGCTTGTCAGCGGCTCTTTTGAGGTCAAACTCTGAGTTCTGATGCACCGAAGGCCGAATAGTCGGCCGGCGTGCAGGTGAGAATGATGACTTGGAGGCCGCGGGTGGCGGCGAGGTCTAACATTCTTTGGAGGGCTTGGACGCGTTCGGGGTCGGTGTAGGCGAAGGCGTCGTCGAAGAGGATGGGGAGGCAGTGGTCGTGGTCGGCGGCGAGGATTTCGGCGGTGGCGAGGCGGACTGCGGCGGCAACCTGTTCCTTGGCTCCGCCGCTGAGGGTGGCGAAGCCGAAGGCGGGATCGCCGGGGCGGATCAGATCGATGCCTTCGATGCCGGTGTCGGATAGATTGACGCCGACCCCGGCGCCGGGGCCGAAGAGGCATTGGAGGTAGCCGGAGATGCGGTCGGCGAGCGGTTGGACGAGGGAGCGGTCGATGGCTTCGCGGGAGGAGGAGAAGAGTTGGTGGAGTTTCTCGATGGCCTTGGCGCGGCGGTGTTCGGAGGTGTGATGATCGCGGGCGGCTTCGCAGCGGGCAAGGGCGTGGCTGAGGTCGGCCCCGGGATCGCTGCTGCCGTCGAGAGTGAGGCGGTCGCGGGCGATGAGGCGTTGGTTTTCGGCTTCGCGGCGGCGGTTTTCCTGTTGGGTGATGGCGCGGATGAAACGATCTAGGTCGGCAGTTAGAGAAGCGGGTGCGAGGTCGGCGAGCGCCTGGCGGGTGGTGGTGAGTCGGGTGTTTGCCTGTTGTTCGACTTCGCTGGCTTGGGTCAGGGCGGCTTGGCGGGCGGTGGCGTCGCCGTGGGTGTCTTCGTGGACCTTGATGCTGGTTTCGAGATCGCGCAGGGATTGGCGGGAGGCGGAGATTTGATCGTGGTGGGTTTGCAGCGAGGCGACGGCCTTCTCCAGGCGGGCGCGGGCTTGTTCCGCGCTGCGGCGGGCCGCGGTTTCGGCGGTCTCGGCCTGGCTGAGGGCTTCCTGCGAAGCGGAGAGCAAGGCACGTGCCGCGGCCGGTGAGGTGGGAGAGGCGGGAAGGGCATCGTGGTCGAGAGCATCCTGGCGGCGCTGGACTTCGGCATTCGCGGCATCCAGCGCGGTGGCGGCAGCGGCAAGCTCGGTGGCGATGGATTCTCCGCCAAGGGCATTCCAGCGGGTTTCGTGCCGGGAGATTTGTTGTTCGAGTGCCTGGCGTTGTTCGAAGACGGCGGCGGCGTGGTCGAGATCGCGAAGGGTATGGCGGGCGAGCGCGTCGGAGAACCTGTCCTTTGCATTTTCGGCGAGAGCCCGGGCGTCGGCGAGGGATGAGCCACCGCCGGGACGGATGCGGAGCCGGGTGCCATCGCCGATGCAGAGTTCACCGACGTCGGTGAGGACCCGGGATTCGCCGGACGTCAGGGGCTGGCCGTCGAGGGTGACGGCGGTATCGGATTGGAGCAACTCGATGCCGGTGGCCATCGCCTCAAGGGTGGCGATGGCATGGCTGGATTCGCGGTCGAGCTTGCGCAGGGCGGCGAGCTCCGTGGTTGTTAGGGTAGGTAGTTTTGATAGATCGCCGCGTACTTGGGTGAGCAGGGTGCGGATGGCCTCGGCATCGGCGGCACGGGTGACGAGACGTTGGTGGGCTTCGGATTTCTCCAAGGCACCGAGGATCGCCGCGGCGAGTTCGTGATGAAGCCGGGCCTGGCGAACGGAGTCGGCGGCTTGGCGATGCGAAATCTCGGCGGCCTGACTGGCGGAGCGGGCGGCTTCCCCGTTGGCGGTTAGAGTGGTCTGTTTTTCCTCGGCGGGGACGAGTGCGGTGCGGGCGGCGGTGACTTGCTGATGGAGGTCGCGGATTTTCGCGTCGTTCCTGGAGATTTGTTCGCGGGTCGCGGTCGCGGAGTTGAAGGTATGGAGTTGGGTGTCCTCCTGGCGTCGGAGTTCGGTGACTTGGGTGAGTTTCGTCTCGGCAGTGCGGCGTTGCTCACGCAGGCCGGGGAGCACGGAATCGGCCTCGGCGATTTCCTTTTCGGCGCGGGCGTGATCGGAGACCGCTTG
>JAIPKB010000308.1 GCA_021733795.1 Akkermansiaceae bacterium
TGGGCCGCCCGCCGGATCGTTTCGATCGACTCGATCACCGGCACGAAATCCCGATACGCCAGCGCCTCCCGCAGGGCCTGCCGGTCGGCCTCCGCCAGTTCGTCCGGGATCTCGATACAGGCCAGTTCCTCACCGTCGCCGCCGACCAGCGACACCCAGTGGGAGGGATCTGTGAGGGGAAACAAGCGCACCGGCAGCACGCCTTCGTGCACTGCGCCGGCCGCATCGGTCAGAGTGAGCCGGCCATGGTCCGGATGGCGCAATTCAAGGTGGGGGGTGTGCGCTTTCATACGGAGGCTCCTTCCAACATGGCGTGATGAAGGCGGGCGTAGACGCCGCTCGTTTCCAGCAGTTGGGCGTGGGTTCCGATCTCGCTGATCCGCCCGTCCTCCAATACCACCAGGCGGTCGGCCTGGCGGAGCGTGCCCAAGCGGTGGGCGATCGCGATGGTGGTCCGGCCCCGCACCAGGTTGTTGAGGGCGTGTTGGATTTCACGCTCCGTCTCGGTGTCCACCGCCGAGGTGGCCTCGTCCAGAATCAGGATCGCGGGGTCGATCAACAGCGCGCGGGCGATGCTGATGCGCTGGCGCTCGCCGCCCGAAAGCTGCTGGCCCCGCTCACCCACCATCGAGTCGTAGCCATCGGTTAGTTTGGTGATGAATCCGTGGGCGCGGGCGGCCTTGGCGGCTGCGATGATCTCCGCGCGGGTGGCCTGCGGTTTGCCATAAGAGATGTTTTCCGCGATCGTGCCGAAGAACAGATACGGCTCCTGCAACACCAGGCCGATGTTTTTCCGATAGTCCTCCACATGGATGTCCCGAAGGTCCCGGCCGTCCACCAGGATCGCGCCCTCGCTGACATCGAAAAACCGGCAGGCCAGGTTGACCAAGGTGGTTTTGCCCGCACCGCTGGCACCCACCAGGCCGATCATCTCACCCGGCGCGATGTCCAGGCTGATGCCATGGATGATCTGCCGCGAGCCATGCCGGAACCGGATATTCCGGAACTCCACCCGCCCTTGCAGCCGGCCCACCCGGCGGGTGCCCTCGGTGACGGGCATGTCCTGTTTCACATCCAACACCTCGAAAATCCGATGCGCGCTCGCCGCCGCCTTCTGGGCCGAGGCGAAGAACCGGCTCATCGCCTCCACCCGTGCGTAGAACCGGCTGGTGTACATCACGAAACAGGTCAGCACCCCCACCGTGATCCCGTCACGGGCCACGATGATGGCTCCCGCCACCCAGATGATGAGCAGGCCCACATCGGTGAACAACTCGATCATCGGAGTGAAAAACGACCAGGTCCGGTTGACCCGGTCGTTGGTGGCATAGACATGCTGGTTGGCAGCGCGGAAACGCTCGATCTCCCGCTCCTCCTGGGCGAAGGCCTTGACCACCCGCACCCCGGGGATGGTGTCGGAGAGCACGCTGGTCAACAGCCCCAGCGCCCGGCTCGAGGCCGCGAAGCCGCCGCGCAGGCGCTCCCGCACGGAACGCACCAGCCACCCGACCAGCGGGATCGGTCCCAGCGCGGCAACCGCCAGCACCGGATGAATGCTGAAAAGAATCACCGCCGTGAACACCGTCTGGAACACATCGCAGACGAAGTCGATGAAACTAACGGAGATAAAGAACGAAAGCCGGTCGGTGTCCGTGCTGATCCGCGAAATCAGGTCGCCCGTGCGCTTTTTGTTGAAGTAAATCAGTGAAAGGCGCTGCAAGTGCTCGAACAACTCGCGCCGCAGCCGGCTCGTCACCAGTTCGGCGATCCGGGCGACCACAAAGGTCCGCCCCCATTTGAGGAACCACGCGACCACCGCCGTTCCTAACAGCAATGCCGCGTACGGAACGACCCGCGCCACGTCCGCTTTCAGGGTGCCGGTTTGCCAGGGCACCAGCAGTTGGTCCACCAGCCTGCCGGTGACCCACGGCGACAGCAGGCCCGCGCTGGTCGCGGCGACCGTCAGCAGCAGCCCCAGCACCATCAGCCGCAACCACGGCCTCCCGAACAGCAGCAGGCGGAACAAGGGATTGCCACGTACCGCCTCCGGTTCCAGATCCGAAAAATCCAGTCCCTCGCCACCATCCGGGGCCGTCGGAGCTGTTGCGACCGTCGTCTCAGCGGGATGGTTCCTCAGTTCGATGAACCGCGCCAGAAACGCATCCGCCTCCCGGACCAGCCCGGCGGTGAACCGCCACTGGGTATTTTCCGCCGGTGGCACCGCCTGCAAGCGCAGGACTCCGGTGGCACCGAGTTCCTCCAGCATCAGCTTGCGGATGGCTTCCAAACGCCACTCCCCGGCCGGCGTGATGCCCTCCGACCGCTCCTCCAGATAGAGCAGGCGCCGGTCGGTAAGCACCAGCAAACCCTTCTGAAACCGCAAATTCCGTGCCAAATCCAACTGGAACCGCGCCACCAAGCACTCCCCCGGCTCCAGGCGCTTTTCAACAAGCGGGAGCACCGTGAACCCGGCGGATTTCAAAAACGGCAGACGAATGGGATGAGCGGTATGTGCTGCCCGGGATCGTGGTAATCCGCCACGCTTTGTAAAGGGTAAAACCGGGAATTACGCACTCCAAAGCAAGTTCTTGCAAATTTCCCCGCCTCAGTATAAATTTCCCGCCACGCGGCAACCGGTTTACCCAGAGACACGGCAGACGGTTTCGCGGCAGCTTCAAATCCGGCCTCCAACCTTGAGTTCCCAACCTTCCGCCACCCGCAGTTTCTTCCACTCTCAGAAAGTCCTCGTTCTGCGCGGACCCAACCGGTGGACCCGCGCCACCGTCATTGAGGGCTGGGTGCGCTTTCTCCCGGTTTCCTCGCCGGCCCCCGATTGGCGGGACCGCCTGCTCGATTGGCAGCCCGCCCTGGCCTCCCGCCTAACCGGAGGCCCGCCACCCGCCGCGGAATTGCTGGCCACCCTGTTGCATGACCTGACCCGGCACCTGCAGGCCCGCCCGGACCTCACTCTCGACTTCGTCAAAGTCGCCCCCACCTCGCAGCCGGATCTGCTCCGCGTGATCGTTCAATACGACGAGGAAACCGTCGGCCGGGCGGCCTTCGCGCTGGCCTGCCGGATGCTCGAGACGGCGCTGGCCGGCGCACCGCTGGAGGTCGCCGCCGCGATGGCCGAACTCACCGAACTGGCTGATGACCTGTGCCTGGGCCCCAGCACCCGCTCGATGGTGGACGCCGCATTGAGCCGCGGCATCCCGGTCCGCCGCCTGACCGAGGGCAGCCTGGTCCAGCTCGGCTGGGGCAGCAAACAACGGAAAATCCTCGCTGCCGCCACCAGCCACACCAGCGCCATCGCCGAGGACATCGTGCAGGACAAGGATCTCACCTGCCGGCTGCTTCGCGAAGTGGGCCTCCCGGTCCCGATCGGCCGCCCGGTGGCTTCCGCCGAGGCCGCCTGGACCGCCGCCTTGGAAATCGGCCTGCCGGTGGTCGTCAAACCGCTCGATGGTAACCAGGGCCGGGGCGTGGCCCTCAATCTGAGCACCAGGGAACAGGTTCTAACCGCCTATCAATCCGCGTTTGAGGAAAGCGACTCGGTCATCGTCGAGAGCTTCGCTCCCGGTGGCGACTACCGGCTGTTGGTGGTCGGCAGGCAGCTCGTCGCCGCCAGCCGCCGTCGGCCCGCCCACGTCATTGGCGATGGCGAACACACCGTCAACGGGTTGATCGAACTGGCCAATCTCGATCCCCTCCGCGCCCCCGGGCACGCGGCCGTGCTCAGCGTCATCCGGATCGATGCGGTGGCGCTGGCGGTGCTTGCCGATCAGGGGCTCGCACCGGACTCGGTCCCGGAGGCCGGCCGCCTGGTCCTGATCCGCCGCAATGCCAACCTCAGCACCGGCGGCACCGCCGCGGACTGCACCGAGGAGGTCCATCCGACGATCCGCGACGCCGCCATCGAGGCGGCCCAAACCGTGGGTCTGGACATCTGCGGCATCGACATTGTCGCCCGCGACATTTCCCAACCCCTCGGTCCGGACAACGGGGTCATCATCGAACTCAATGCCCGCCCCGGGTTGCGGATGCACCTGGCCCCCTCCGATGGCAAACCCCGCAACGTCGGCGAGGCGGTCATCAGCACCTTGTTCAATCCCGGCGAAGACGGACGCATCCCGATCGTCGCCGTCACCGGGGTGAATGGCAAAACCACCACCGCCCGGTTTATCGCCCACCTGTTGGGCCAGAGCGGTTGGCGGGTGGGCTCCACCAGCACCGACGAAGTCATCGTCGGCGGACGGATCCTCGACCACCGAGATTGCAGCGGGCCCAAGAGCGCGCGTTCGGTCCTGGCCTATCCGGGCACGGACGCCGCCGTGTTGGAGATCGCCCGCGGCGGCGTGTTGCGCGAGGGGCTGCCCTTCGACCGCTGCGATGTCGCCGTCGTCACCAACATCGGCGCGGGCGACCACCTCGGGATTGCCGAGATCCACACCCCGGAGGAACTTGCGGCGGTCAAGCAAACCGTGGTCGCCGCCGTGTCCCCCACCGGTACCGCCGTGCTCAACGCCACCGATCCGCTGGTGGTGCGGATGGCGGTCAACCAGCCCTGCCGCGCCTTGTTCTTCGCCATCGATGGCAACCATGAAACCATCGTCCGGCACCGGGCCGACGGCGGCCGGGCGATCTTCGTCCGGGACGGCTGGATCATCCGCGCCGAAGGCGTGGCGGAAGCGCCCTTCATCGCACTGGCCGAGGTGCCCCTCACGCATGGCGGGCGGATTCATTTCCAGATTGAAAACACCCTCGCCGCGATTGGCGCGGCATGGTCGCTGGGCATTGCCGACGAATTCATCCTCGGCGGCGCCGCCAGCTTCAACTCCGGCATGGACCACTGTGCCGGACGTTTCAACATGCTCGACTTCCGCGGCATCCAGGTGATCATCGACTACGCGCACAACGTGGATGCGCTGCGCTCCTTGTTTGCTGCCATCCAACAGTTCCCCCACGAGCGCCGGATCATCGTTTACAGCTCCGCCGGCGACCGTCGGGACAGCGATATCGTGGAACAGGGCAGCCAGATCGCCCTCCACTTCGATGAGGTTTGGCTGTATGAGGGCGACTATGTCCGCGGCCGCCCGCCAGGCGAAATCATGACCCTCATCGCCGCCGGTCTGGATGGTTCCCAGCGGGTCCGCCGAATCGAACACATCCAGGGCCACCTGCAGGCCGTCGATCTCGCCCTGGCCTCCGCCAATCCCGGTGACCTCGTCATGATCCAGGCCGATACCGCCCGCGAAACGGTCCACCACCTGCGCGGCAAACTCGCCTCCCTCGCCGTCACCGGTTGATCCGGGTCGGCCGGCCTTGGATGGTCAGGGTCCGTGATATGAGATCACGGCCCTTGGGTGAGTCCCAATCCCGTTGCTTGGGGAGGGCAGGGGAAGGTGCTTGGCGGCGTAGGGATTCCGGCGGACGTCCTGCCGCGCGTTTTCGAGCGGTTCTACCGCGGCGAGTCCTCACACGACAACACCATCGACGGCTGCGGCCTCGGCCTGAGCATCCCCCAATGGATCGTCGCCGCACATCGGGGCGAAATCCGGATCGACTCACCAACCGGCCAACCGACCATGGTCACGGTTCGGTTGCCTTTGCCGTGATTCGGAGTGACTCCGGCAATCATGCTTGGAACGTCACGATTTCAAAACGGCCGAAGATCTTGAAATCCCGTTCATTATTGGTGATCAGGCGTTTCACCCCCGCCTGTCGGAAACCCGCCGCCAACAGGGCGTCCAGCAAGCGTTTCCGCCCGAGCT
>JAIPKB010000309.1 GCA_021733795.1 Akkermansiaceae bacterium
GGTCACGGGAAGATGATGGGTGAAAGCGGGTAGGATCTTGAGCGGGCTGGCGGGCGCGAGGTGGCGCGGCGGGCGGGGCTTGAGACCACTGGCGGCGGCCAGTGCGGGCAGCACGAGGGCGTGCAGGCCGGTGATGGCGGAAACCGGGTTTCCCGGTAGCGCGGCGATGACTTGTCCGGCGGGACCCAGCCAGCAGCCGGCGGGTTTTCCCGGACGTTGGGCGATGCCGTGAAACAGGCGGCGGCAGCCGATCCGAACGAGGATGCCGGGGATGAAATCGCGGGCACCCATGGAGATCGCCCCGGTGAGGATGAGCCAATCGTGGGTGGCGAGTGCAGCCGTGAGGCTGGCGGCGGTGGTTTCCGGTTCGTCGGGAAGCGTGCCGCTGATCGCAACCGGATAGCCGGCATGCTGGAGCGCGGCGCGGATGGAGTGGGCGTTTGACTGGCGGATCTGGTGGGGCAGGGGAGTCTCGTCCACCGGCACCAGTTCGTCACCGGTGGCGAATATGGCGATGCGCGGCAGGCGGCTCACCGTGAGCCAAGCCGCACCGCACGAGGCGGCCGCGCCCAAGTGCCGCGAGTCTAACATGATGCCGGGAGCCAGGACGGTTTCGCCGGCCTTGGCGTCGTTGCCGGAGCGGTGGATGTGCCGGCCGGAGACAAGTTCCGCCGCTGGTGAAACGAGGATCAGGCCGGGGGCAAGCGTGCTGGTTTCTTCCACCGGCACGATGAGATCCGCGCCTGCCGGGAGCGGTGCGCCGGTCATGACCTCGACGCAGGTCGCGGGTGCGGGATTCAGCGCGGGGGCCGGTTGGCCGGCCGGTGCGGCGGCGGTCACTCGGTATTGGCGCGCGCCCATTCGCCAATCGGCCAGGCGCAGCGCGTAGCCGTCCATCATCACGCGGTCGAACGGCGGAAACGGCCGGTCCGCACGCACCCCATCCCGCAGGATTCGTCCCGCAGCGTCCTCAATGCGCACCCGCTCCGTGTCTAGCGGTTGAGTGTTTTCCGACAGCAGTTTGAGGGCTTCGGGAAAGGAAATCATGGATGCGTGGGGATCATCTATTGTCGCGGAATTCAAGGATTGCCAGCAAACCATCAGCCGCCGATCGCGGTCATCGGGCGCCCGACTTTGAAATCATCGGTAAAGGAGTGCGTTTCCGGCTTGTTGGTGATCGCCTCGGTGATGGCCCCCGCCACCGCCGTCCCGTCCGGTGATGGCGAGCGCAACGCGGGCATCAGGTCGATTTCGCCGTGGCGGCCGAGGCACGGTCGGAGCCGGCCGTTGGCGGTCAGGCGCAGCTTGTTGCAGGTGGCGCAAAAATCCGCGCAGGTGACCGCGCCGATGAATCCCACCAGTGCCCCGCTGCGGCGGAGGCGGAAATAGCGGGCGGGACCGTGGCCGGGCGGCTTGTCGGCGGCAGGCTCCAGGACATCGGTCTCCGCCAGCCGTGCCATGGCCTCGGCCACGGAGAAAAAATGGCGTTCGTCGATCGGTCCGCCCGGTGCCAGGGGCATCAGTTCGATGAACCGCATCGGCATGTTCCGCGCGGCGGCAAACTCCACCAAGCCGGGAAGCTGGTCGTCGGTCAGGCCCCGCAGCAACACGCAGTTGAGCTTGACGACTTCAAAGCCGGCGGCTTGGGCGGCGGCGACGCCATCCAGCACCGGCCCGATCCGGCAGCCGGTCAATTTCTGATAGACAGTTGGATCCAGGGTGTCCAGGCTGATGTTGACCGACCTGACTCCGGCCTGTTTCAACGGTTCGGCAAGCTTTGCGAGTTGTACGCCATTGGTCGAAATGCCGAGCGTTTGAACCCCTGGCAACTCCCAAATCCGCCGCGCGATATCCACGATGTCGGTCCTGATCAACGGTTCGCCACCGGTGAGTCGGAATTTCCGGAAACCCAACGCCGTCGAGGCCTCCACCACCCGGATGATCTCGTCCGCCGTCAGGTGGTCCGCCCGCCGGGCCCAACCGCGGTAGCCTTCCGGCATGCAGTAGAGACAACGTTCATTGCACCGGTCTGTAACCGAAACACGCAGGTAATCAATCTGTCGGCCAAAGGGATCCATCGGGTTCGCAATTCAAACTGGTTTAATCCGGTTGGCCAAGCATTTCTTTCAAACCCGCCGCACCACGCCGGAAATTGACAGAGGAATTCGCCGAAATCAAGCCAATTGGCATAAAAAGAACTTATTCTCTTGAATCGTGTCCGGTGAGGCAATGCCCTGTACTGACCCACAGGATGCCCCTCCCGCCATGCGCCGTTCCAACTGCCCGTAGCTGTTCATGCGGAGCACGCGAATGGTGGTCCGTCCGACGTCCGATAGGTGTGTTCGAACTGAAGCCGAGCGCAAGCCAAAAGAGCGCAGCAGCCCGTGGCGGCGGTTTGCAACCGCCATGCCCAATCACAACGCGAAACCAAGCACGCAGTCCGCAGTTGGACGCGAGCTTCCCGCCTTGGCATCGACGCACATCGAGCGCCGCTACCATTCACCTCATGCGCCGCGCCTTCTGGCCGCCGCCATGGCCATGGCCGTAACGCCGAGCATGAGCGCGGCGGCCGGCTCCGGCACGGCGGTCACGGAGAGCGACCAGCTTTTCAGGGTCGAAGTGTCACCCGGCCCTTGGTCTGCCAGAAACAAGGTCCAGACGCCGTTCGGATTTTCATTCGTGAACACCGACAACAGCGCGGCCCTGGCATCGGTGTCCAGTACATCCAGCGGATCCGTCAGGCGGCCGTCCGGTTGGAAGAAGCCGGTCGCCACGCCGCTATCCGGCAGCGCCATATGGATGTCTCCCGCCGCCAGATCGGAAAATGTCACGTTCATGCCCGTGGAGCCGAACCCGCCCGGATTTGCCAACGTTTTTCCCGGTCGGTTCATGAGGATGGAGAGTTGCCCGTCGTGCACCAAATACCCGTACAAATCGCCGTTCCAGCCGCCGTCGATTTCCAACTGCATGGTGACCGACTCGATCCGGTCCAAACCGAGCGCGGTGATGGTGATGGCGCTGCTCGCACCGAGGGCATCGTTGTCCGGGACCACCAGCGTGCCGCTCCAGGATGGGGTGAGGGTGATGGCGGAGCCAGCCGCATGAACAGCAGCGGGAACAAACAAGGCCGTGAGAAGGAGGGGCGGGAGTTTCATGGAGATTGGAGTTATTGGTGATCAGTTGTCACCTATCTTATGGCAGTCCCAGCCGATAGAACGCGCTGCCGGGTGGTGGGGATTCGTCGATGTAGGAAACCTTGCCGCTGGCATTGGCGGTGATGGTGGCGAGGGTGACCCAGTCGTCAAGTCCGCCGCCGCTGCGTTGCACGAGATACGTGCGGCCGGGGATACCTTGGAACGCGATCCCCATCTTGCCGCCGGGCAGGACGGTCAGCATAGGAGGATTTGCTCCCACCTCACCGGCGTTCGGAGCTGGGCCCACAGTCACTAAAACATAGTTGGTCACGTTGGCACCGGCGGCGTCGGTAATGGTGATGAGAAAGGAATCCAGCCCGGAGATATTATCAGGCGGGGTGTAGCGGATCGAGTCGGCCAGCAGCACCACCGTGCCACCGGCAGCCGAGGACGGTCCGGCGGTGGTGACGGCGAGGGCATCGCCATCGGGATCAACGGCGTTGGCTAACACTTTCCGCAGCGGCAGGATGGCCGGGGTGTGGTAGGGCGTGGCGACCTCATACCCCGGGAACACCGGCGCGGCATTGGCGACCATCAGTTGATAAATGGTGCTGTCGAGGCCGTCCCGGGCGGTGACCTTGACGGTGTGGGTGACGGGAAGCGCGGCGCAAGTCAGCGACCCGCTGGGAGTGCCGGAGGCCACCGCGACGCCATTTACCTCAATGGTGGCACCGGCGGCCATGGCGGTTGGAGTGACGGTTAGAATGGTTGTTCCGGCAGGTACCTTGGCCGTGTATGCGGTAGTGCCGGGTGAAAATGCGGGGGTCGCCGTGCCGGGATTCAGGGTCAATGCCGCCAAGCGGGAATTGGCGGAGTCCGGCGCGGCCGCCACAGTCACCAGATGATAGGCGCTCGAGCCCGCTGCCAGCGCCGTGAAGCGCTCGCCACTTCCCATGGCCACGGTTGACACGGCGGTGGGGGCCAGGGAATAGCTGGTGCCAGCCGCGCCATGGTTGTTCCCCCACGTCGCAAGAGTGCCGTCCGCACACAACGCCGCGCTATGAGTATAGCCCGCGCAGAGCGTAACGATGGTTTTGCCTGCCAGCACGCCGCTGGTGTCCACCGCGATGGGCACCAGGCTCGTGGAAATCGAAACACCGGTGCCCAGAACTCCGCTCGATCCCGTGCCCCAAGCGGCAACCGTGCCATCCGTGCAGAGGGCCAGGCTGTGGTTGATCCCACCCGCGATGGCGGTGACGGTTTTCCCTGCCAGAATTCCGGAGTGGGTGATGTCAATCGGGACCGGGCTGCGGTCCAAGCTGCCATTGCCAAGCGAGCCACCGTTATCTCCCCACGCCGCAAGTGTGCCGTCCGAGCAGCGAACGAGACAATGGCTGCTGCCTGCGGCGATGGCGGCAATCTCCTTTCCGGCGAGCACGCCGGAAATATCAACCGCAGTGGGGAGCACCCCGACGGATGAAGTGGCGGTCCCGATGCCCAGTTGTCCGGAACCATTTCCGCCCCAGGCGACCAGGCTGCCATCCGCGCACAAGGCGAGGTTGTGGATGCCCCCCGCCGCAATGGTGCTGATGGTTTTTCCGGCCAGCGCGCCGGTGGCCTTGACAGCGACGGGCACAGCGCTATCGGCGGTGCTGCCGTTGGCAAGTTGGCCCGAGGAGTTCTGGCCCCAGGCGGCGAGTGTGCCATCCGCGCACAACGCGAGACTGTGATAGTATCCGGCGGCAATCGCCACCACGGTCTTGCCGGCGAGCACGCCGGAGCGAGGGACTTCGACCGGAACGCCGCCGACGGCGGGTTGGTTACGACCGCCGGCTTTGCTGCCATTTCCCCAAGTCACGAGCGTGCCGTCCGCGCATAGCGCAAGATTTTGGGAGCCTCCAGCGGCGATGGCGATCACCTTCTTGCCGGCAAGGGCCCTATCCATGGCGACTGCAACCGGCATGCTGCCTGAGGTGAAACGGTTGTCGCCGAGTTGTCCCTCGTCGCCGGCACCCCACGCTACGAGAGACCCGTCCGCACACAACGCGAGGCTGTGCGATCCGCCCCGGGCCAGGGCGATGACCGTCTTGCCAGCCAGGGCGCCGGACGGTTCCACAGGCACGGGAACATCGCCTTGGGTTTGGAGGTCGTTGCCATACTGGCCTTTGGAGTTGCTGCCCCAGGCGTAGATTCTTTGCCTGGCCCATTGCAGGACCAGATCATTGCCGGTCCCGCCGTAATAGTTGGCGATGAACTGATAGCGGGCGTTGTTATAGGTTAGAAAAACCGGATGCCCGTGAGCGAGGTTGGCAAACTGGCCGGCAATCAAGCCTTTGCCGGTATTCTCGATCACGGTG
The DNA here is from genome assembly GCA_021733795.1 of Akkermansiaceae bacterium. Lineage (GTDB taxonomy): Bacteria > Verrucomicrobiota > Verrucomicrobiia > Verrucomicrobiales > Akkermansiaceae > Luteolibacter. The sequence goes on from JAIPKB010000309.1 coordinate 5,492, forward strand.
AGCGTGGTCCCGGTGGGCGGCGCGAACTCCAGCCTCAAGTCCACCGTATTGCCCGCCGCCGTATATTCGTCCGCCGTGATCGGCACCGTGGTCGCCGAGGTGAAGGCGAAGCTCATCGGCACTTGCCGGACGACGGTTAGATGATACTCGGTGATGGTGCCATCCAGTGCGATCACGGTCACGGTGATGAGGTTTTCTCC
>JAIPKB010000022.1 GCA_021733795.1 Akkermansiaceae bacterium
GTCGCCCATCGAGGATCCATTGGTGAAATGCACGGTCGGGAGGCCGCCGATCCCGGAAGCCACCACGGTCGGAGCGCCGTTATCACGGGTCATCTTGGCCGCGCTTCCGTTCTTGTCGCGCCACTCGTTCACGGTGGAGCCGTCCAGCGTCATCGTGCTGGAATCGCTCGCATCCAAGTGAAGAGTCAGGCCAGTGGTGACGGGTGTGGCGCTGGCGGGAGCCGCCCCTAAATACATCGCCGCACCCATCGTCAAAGCGAGGGCGAGGTGCTTGAGGGTGTTTCTGATCGGTTGATCTGGATTCGGTGTCTTCATTGGTTTTTCTGGTTGGAGTTCATTCTGAGGGATTGTGGCTTGGGATGTTTGAAGTCCGGAGATGCGGGCGGATTGCGGGTTTGGTGGTGGTTTGAGCTAGGAAATTGCTTGTCCAGGTTGGTGCGCATGAGGGGCTAAAGAGCGGTTCGGAGAGCAGGAGAATGGGGGTTGCGGGGGAAAGAGGGGCGGGATAAGCTGATTTCTCCGCCCTGTCACGGTGAGCAGGGTGGATTCTCCGGTAAAACGGAAGGGTGATGGAGTTCATGGGACGTTCTTCTCAATCTCGAGAATACGGTTTCCCCTTCCCGCGCCAAGGAAAATCGGCGCGGGAGCGATGAATTTCTCCGGAACGGGCTCGCCGGACCCCGCCGAAGCAGGGCACCCGGAAGCAGGTTTCGGCTCAGCCCACGGCAGCGAGCTTGCGTCCGCCCATCTGCCCGAAGCGGGCGAGCACCTCGCGGGCGTCGCTGCGGGCGTGCCCCCCTGTTACCCGCGCTGCGAGCCCCACTTTCGCTTGCCCATGCGCGCCAGCCCCGGTCGGAGAACGGAGGACAGAGAGCCTGGATCTTTCGCAAGAATCAGAAAATACGCGGAATTGTCTTGACGAGGCTGGCCCAAATGCCATTCTGAGCGTTTGGGGAGTTCTTCCATGAATCCGTCAACAACACGAAAGGAAATTGGATGAAAACGATCATCAAGCAATGGATTGCGGGATGCGCAGTGATAGCTGCAGTCGCGGCGTTGAGCGCAGCCCCGCCCGCCCGTGCCGCCGCCCCGGCATGGCATTTCGAGTGTTCCGGCGGTGTGCCGAACAAGCTCTGCTGGCAGACCAAGACTGACGAGACCTACGACCTCTGGCGGTCGGACGACCTTGCCGCCTGGATTCATGTCGAAGGCTATCCAAGAGCCGGCACCGGCGGGGTGATGGAACATCCGTTCACGGCGGGCACGCGGGGGTTCTTCAGGATTGCCTCCCAAGCAGCTGTGCCGGAGGGGTTCGCGCTGATCCCGGCGGGGAGTTTCCAGATGGGGGACCAGTCGAGCCCGCTGGTGGGATTCAGCGACGAGCTCCCGGTGCACACGGTGCAGGTGAGTGCGTTCTACATGGCGAAGTATGCGGTGACCAAGGAGGAGTGGGATGCGGTGCGGGCGTGGGGGCTGAACAACGGGTATGACATCAACGCGGCGGGAGTCTCCGGCAAGGGAACGAACCACCCGGTGCACAGCATCACCTGGTATGACATGGTGAAATGGTGCAACGCGCGGAGCCAGAAGGAGAATCTGACGCCCTGCTACACAATGACGGGGTCCACCTACAAGGCAGGTCAAAGTGATGCCGTCGTCTGCAATTGGAACGCGACTGGCTATCGACTGCCGAGCGAGGCGGAGTGGGAGAAGGCGGCGCGGGGCGGGCAGAGCGGGAAGAATTTCCCATGGGGTGACTCGATCAAACACAGCAACGCAAACTACCGGGCGAACGGCAGCGCTTACAGCTATGACACAAGCGGATACACGAGCTACACCTACCACCCGACCTATGCGGTCGGCGGCTATCCCTACAGTTCTCCGGTGGGAAGCTTCGCGCCGAACGGGTATGGTTTGTACGACATGGCGGGCAACATGTGGGAGTGGTGCTGGGATTGGTCTGGGAGCTACCCGTCGACGTCGCAGACCGATCCGCGTGGTGCTTCTTCGGGCTCGCTCCGCGTGGGCCGGGGCGGCAGTTGGGACGACTACGCGATCAACTGCCGCGTCGCGATCCGCGGCTACGGCTACCCGACCGACAGCTTCAGCAGCCTCGGGTTCCGCGTGGCCCGCAGTTCAGTCCCCTAGTAACAGCCGGAGCGAACGAATAGCCAAGTGAGAACCGGAGCGAAGCGGAGATGGCCTGACACGAAAATCCGAAATCATCAGGCAAACGAACGCAGGCAATGAAGTGAGCGGAAGAGGGGGGATTTGGATTTTGGATGAGGGATTTTGGATGCGTCGAAAGGTCGAAGGTCGAAGGTCGAAGGTCGAAAGGTCGAAAGGTCGAAAGGTCGAAAGGTCCGGAAACGAAAGAGCCGGAGGCGGTCGCAAGGACTCGATCCTCCGGCGGCGGCGTGCTGGTGGATCCCTACATACCGGATTTTCCAGACAACGGGCATCCCGGAGGCTGGGATTTTGGCATTCATGTGGTTGATTCCACGCGGGTGGATGAGAAGGCGGAAACGATGATGGCTTGCAGTTGATCCATTGCCCCCGGGCATCCTGTTGTGGACACCCGGGAGCTGCGGATTTGTCGATGGCTTCAGCCCACCGCAGCCAGCTTGCGTCCGCCCATCTGTCTCAGGAAACGTATTCTCTGCAATAGTTGCTAGAACCAGCACATCACGCTTCCTACCCACCGCACTATTGAGATCCATCTGGTCCGTTTCCCCCTTATAATCGATTGATGTCACTGTGACGAAGTCACCAGCCGACAGGGGGCCTTTGATGCGCCTATCGATGCGAAACCGAACAGTCGTGAGCCAACGATCGCCAATAAGGTGCGATACAACGACACGCTGTGGCACGCCCACAAAAATCAATGAGGCTTCATGGGCCAACCACCCAGGCGTGCTGCCGGAGGAAATAGCTGCGACAATATGCCCTGAGCAAAGCGCAATGATGATAGCGCTTAGGAGGGGTGTGGGCATTGGTGATTTTTTTGGGCGTCAAAGCCACCGAGGACCGGCGGTTGAGCGGTGGTTGGATAGGAAATTGGGAGGCATGGCGGTCATTCGGTGCGCTGCCTTGTTCTCCTTGTGTATTTCGCGGGGGGTTCGTCACCCGGATCGGGGGGGACACTCGGAATCTTCTTCATGATTCGATCAAATGCTGCCAAGTCCGCACGCTCGGCCCGTGAACGAAGATAGTCAACGGTATCCAAGGATGATAGTTTCTCTGCGGCGGCGGTAATGAGGAATTGGTTCATTGAGTATCCCTCCCTGGCCGCAAGATCTTTGATTGCGTTGTGCAGGGAATTCGGAACACGGATCGACATGGTGGTCATATTGTTAAATCAGGTTAAGTGCTTGAGCTGGTGTGATAGCCCGAATCCCGAGGGACTCGGAACCTTTGAAATCTTTGATGTTGTGAGTGACAATGAGCGCGCAACCCGCCGCCGCTGCGAGCTCGATAACAAGATCGTCGTCCGGATCGGGAAGAAAAGGCCGCCATGTGTAAAAAATCTTCTGCGGATGAGCCATTCTGCACAATACATCGACCACAACCTGGATCTCTTCGGCGGTGAGTGCAGGCACGAGTCCCGGGCGTAGGGCGACGGATTCATACTCGATCGCCAGCGCCACCGACAGGGCGATCCTGATCTCTCCGTGGCGAACCGCCTGCAGAATTTCAAAGCTCGCACCAAGGTTGGAGTGAAGTGCCGATACCAGAACGCATGTGTCAATAACTGCATACACGGCGGTATTATCGACGATACCACGGATTCCGCAAGAACTTTTTTGGAACGTGTATTCGCCGATCGGAGGGTAGATACTTTCTGGGATTGTGGCGAGCAAAATCCGCGTGGTCACCTTTTGAAGCATTGATTTCCAATGGTATGTGACTAAATTATTGTATCCCTGAGGGTCAGGGCTTCCTTTTCGTCCGGGACCGTTTATCAAACAGATACGCCTTTCCGAAGTTGTCCTGACTTCTTGGATACCCGGAAATTCGATCAGAACGAAATACGCATTTATTTGTTGCCTATGGACAGTGTTTGGGAGAACATTGTACAGATGAACTCTTCACCGCATTCATCCGGTCCGAAAAGATCCTTCAATTGGAGGGAGGATCTGGCGGCCTCACCTGATCTTTCCCGCAATGAGGTGCAGGCCTTCCGCTAGGCGGACCTGATCCTCTGCAGCGACCCGGCCTCGTATATTTCAGACCATGTTCAGTTCATTGCCCGGTAAAACCAAACCCATCATTTTCGACCAGTGGATTGCATTCGCCCTATACCAAAGTATGTCTATCGTGTTTTCCGGAATCCGGTAAGAATCAAACATATTATGGAAACCATCCTGCCTGTTCTTGACGCCCTTATGTGCGGGCACGTCGAAGCAACCTGCTCGCAGGCTTTCCGCGCCTAAGCCCCGGAACCCGGGTCGAGCCCATCCTCCCGCTCGTGAAATCGGTATAAACTCCTGCGGTGAACACGAAACCGAACCCGCACTGCGACATCCGCGCCAGCTTCGCGAAGGCGTTCAGCACTTGGCGACGAAGCAACAACATCCCTCTGAAGAAGGTCGCAACAGATCTGGGGTTGTCAATCGCTACCATAAACTCCTGGGAACTGGGAAAGCGCTTTCCCACTGGGTTCAACTTCGAGATGCTGGCTAACTACACCGGACTGCCGCCATGCCGGTTGTTCTGTGTGATGGCCGAACATTGCGTGCCCGCTGATTGTCTGCTGGCGATGGGCAAGAAGCCCTGAGAGCCTGTCTGAAAAATATCCAAAGGCAGGGACCCGACCTCCGGGCGGTCCGCGAGAATGGCAGGCGAATGACCGTCCATAGGGTGACGGTCCGGCTTTTCATGGGATGATTCATTCGCCTCTCATTCGCCGGACCGTTGCGGAGAACGGTCCCTGCCATTTTTCAGACAGGCTCTGAGAGTCCGGTGCCGCACCCGGCGGGGATTACACTTTAAGTGTAATCTTCCCTGTTGCCCTTCCTCTTGAATGCCGCCAAAGTCTCCACGTCTCGGGTTTGGTGACCCTTGGGCTATGGCGGATATTGTCACATCTGGATTGTACCATGCTTACAGCAGCCTCAGCTACTACGACGAAGCCAGTAATACTTATGAATTTCAGACTCATCCATCAGAGACAGTTTATGTTGATGAATCAACGCCGGCCGGCCACGCGGACTGGCAGTTCAATGGCAGCCCGGGTTACGGGAGCGCCGCCTCTTTAGGAGGGGTCGCAATTGATCTAACCTCCCTGTACATACATGGCGAGAATCATACAAATTGTAATGCTGCCGCTGGAGACCCTCGAATTGTCAATTTGGCCGCGGTGGGCAGTTGTTCGGCTGCAATTAGTCTTTCATCATCGTTCCCTTTTCTGTTCAAGGCGACCGGTGACATGGATTCGCTAGGCAGCGGCCAGGGTGCAATGCAGGTGGATGGGGTTGGCTGGCCTGGGAAATGGGCAATCATTAAAAGCGGTTTCTACCCGGCACATCTTGAGGTTGCAGGTATAGATACCAGCATTACCTTACTCGGGCAAACATCGCACTCCAGTCAATTTGGCGAAAATGGCCAAAAAAATGCTAATTGCTCTTTCTTGGCTCATTTGGAAGTGGACGAAAATGTTGTCATCCCGCCTTCGACAGTGACGCCCGCCTACTCACCGAGTCACGGATCGGTGTATCGCACGTTTACGGTGACGGTCATTGATGCCGGGTCCGGGATTCCTCCCCAGTTCTTGGGGGATACCGATTATGACGGCCAGGCTGACTGGCTGGAACTGGAGGCGGGTTCAAATGCGAATGACCCCGCCGACCGCTTCGAGGTGCAGAGCATCCAGCGTTCGGGTGACGACATGGTGATCTCTTGGCGTGGTGCCGGAGGTATCACCTATCAGGTCGAAAGCATTTCCCTCACCGGCGGTCCCTCCACGCCCGTCGGGGCGCCCATCACCGCCGCGGGAGCACGTCCGCTGCTTAGCGTCACCGACGCGGGCGTGCTCAATGCCCATATCAGCAGGTTCTACCGCGTGAAAGTCATCACGCCGTAGCCGATCCCTTCCCGGTCTCCGAGCCGAGCGCTGGCACTTGCATTTACCATTACCCGACGAAATCATTTTCGAGTTTCAAGTTGGGGGTTGGTGTTGGTGTTGTTGTTGGTGGTGTTGGTGGTGGTGGGGCCGGCCCGCGCCAGGGCGGACCGGAGCAGTTCGTCGGCCAGGCGGGTCATGGGTATCCGACGGCGCTGCCCTTTCCGGTAAAGGGCACGGATGACGTCGTCGGACAGCCGGGTGACATGATATCACTGCGTCCCGTATAATCGCTGCGGCGGCCGCTGCGGGCGGCCTTGGCGGCGTAATACGAGACGTTGCCGGCGGTGAACTTCCGGCCGGCCTTCTCGGCGCTGTCCATCATCCGCGCCGCCATCAGCGTCGCATCCTGGACAATTCCATCATCGTCTTCGCTGCCGATCTTCGAGATGGATCGGGCGGTTTTGCGCAGGCGCGGCCCGACTTCATTTACTAACATACCTTCTAACATTGGGCTCATCATTAGGGGGGGCTTTCGATTGTTGTTGGTTGAAAGGCACCGGCACGACGGCCCCTCCGGGGAGCCTGCCGTGGCGATTGCCAGGGTGGCTCCTGCGCCCGCCGGAATGGCGGATGCGGGGGAGAGAGAGAGGGAGAGCGGGGCGGGGTATGGTTCGCAAGATTTCCGGATCATGCGGCCACGCCCGAGAAGGGGGGGTGTTCGATTACATATAACCTTGAACCGAGGGCTATTAGAGGAGGGCAGACGGATTCTGCCGTCGGCATGGACACGCGTCAGACATCCGCAACGTGTGGGAAAACTTCCCGTCCAGGCGCATGGGCTACGCCTTCCACGAACCGGACTACGGCCACCCGGAATCGCCCGTTAGAAACTTTTCTGAAAAAAGTTGAAGATTTTTGTTGACCGATTCGTTATATCATCGTAACACCGCGCCGCCAACACAAACCATGCGCTCAAACCATTCCATCCCCAATCAACCGCAGCCGACCCGGTGGTCGTCCTGTTCGGGGATCAACTTGCGCATGCGAGGGTTCCTGTTCGGCATTTCCTCCGACGGCGGCAAGCCGCAACCCGGTTTTGTCATGTGGTATCTTACCAAGGAGGCAGGCAGGTAGTTCAGAATCCGATTCACATCGACTTTTTCGAGCACCCTGCCCGCTACCAAGCCGGCGGGGTTTTTCTTTATTCCCCAAGGCCTGCGGGCCGATCCAAACCAACCCCAAACCATTCAATATAATTACTGGAACAACTATCACAAACCAGAGGCTTCGTGTGCCATGATATAAGTTATCATGGCAGCAAGGGAGGTGTGCCTGAAACACCGAAAGATCCGCCGTGAAAATTTCCTGCGGGTGCGAGTTCCTCACCGGACTGGCAGCGGTGTTTGTTTTCAAAAACAACAGCGGGGTAGCCAAGAGGAAAGGCAGCGGTCTCATACGCCGCCCATGCGCCGGTTCGATTCCGGCCCCCGCCATCCATTAGTGAAAACAAACACCGCCCTTCCCGGGGTCTCTGGTTCTATTTCAGCCACTCTCATTTATGAAACCACCACAACTCATCCGCCTCGGCGTGCCTGAGGGCGCGCCCATCCACCTCGCCCAGAATTTCATCCGCGACTTCATCGCCGCCGGCAACGACAGCGCGTGCCTTGAAACCGAGATCTACAAAATCGTCGCGGATCCGGCCGCATTCTTTGGCGACAGTCTGCGCTCGCCGCTCGCCCGGGCGCTTTACCGTCCGGCCTTCACGCCGCGCGCAACCCTCGCCCCGTGGCGACAGTGGGGGAGCGATCTGGAACCCGATGCCGTGCGCCAGATGGCCAATGCCTGCGCCCTGCCCGTCGCCGTCGCTGGCGCGCTCATGCCTGACGCCCATCCCGGTTACGGCCTGCCCATCGGCGGGGTACTCGCGACCGACAACGCGGTGGTGCCCTACGCCGTGGGTGTGGACATCGCCTGCCGCATGAAGCTCACCGTCTATGATCGCAAAGCCAATATCATCCCCGGCCAGCGCGACCGCCTGGCCAACATCATCGAAAGCGAAACCCGCTTCGGTATCGGCGCGAGCTTCAAGGTTCGCCGCAACCACGATGTGATGGACGCCGACTGGACCGTATCTCCGGTGACCCAGCGGCTGCGCGACAAGGCGTGGGCCCAACTCGGGACCAGCGGCAGCGGCAATCACTTTGTGGAATTCGGTGCATTCACCGTGACCAGCGACGCGCTTGGCGTGCCGCCCGGTGAATACCTCGCCTTGCTCAGCCACTCCGGGTCCCGCGGCACGGGTGCGCAGGTGTGCGACACCTACAGCAAACGCGCCATGGCGCGCCGCGGCGAACTGCCCAAAGGACTCAAGCAACTCGCATGGCTCACGCTCGATGAAGAGGACGGTCAGGAATACTGGGCCGCCATGAACCTGATGGGCCGCTACGCCGCCGCCAATCACGAGTTGATCCACCAACACATCGCCAGGAAAGTAGGGGCGCATGTCATGCTCGATATTGAAAACCATCACAATTTCGCCTGGAAAGAGCGCCACGTCATTGACGGCGAGGACCGCGAGGTCATTGTCCACCGCAAGGGGGCTACCCCGGCCGGTGCCGGGGTGTTGGGAATCATTCCCGGCTCCATGGCCACGCCCGGCTATGTCGTGCGCGGTCTGGGGCAGCCCGAGTCCCTGCACAGCGCGTCCCATGGCGCCGGGCGGGTGATGAGCCGCAGCAAGGCGCTGCAATCATTCACCTGGAGCGGCACCAGGAAGCTGCTGGCCGAGCGCGGCGTGGACCTGATGTCCGCCGGGCTCGATGAAGTCCCCGGCGTCTATAAGGACATCCATGTGGTCATGGCCGCCCAAAGCGACCTTGTGGAAGTCCTCGGCCGCTTCGATCCCAAACTCGTGAAAATGTGCCCCGCCGGCGAAAGGGCGGAGGATTGAGGGGGCTTGGGGCAATGGGCACCCGTCGTGGGCAGTTGGGAAAACTGTGTCCTGTCGCACCGTGAAGTGAACTCCCGCAAAGGTGACCGCCTGCCGCAGGAGGTGGGTCTGCGTCTGGTCAAACACCCCGTGGTGCCGCGCGCGGTGCCGGCCACCTTCCTCATCCGCAACCAGCACGATATCCGCGACTGGCAGCGCTTCCTCAAGCGGTTTCCCGGTTCAGTTCCTCGGCATAGTCGCGGGCCTTGTCCCGGGTCTTGTCCCGGGTCTTGTCCCGGGTCTTGAAGAAGGCCCGCTCGCGCTTGCCGGACGGCGAGAGCGACGCCGGGATTTCCACCTTCCCGCCGGAAGTTGTCTGTCAGTAGGAGAATTCTGGTTTGCGAGGCATGTGATGGTCCGGGCGACTGTTCTGGTGACGGAATCTAGGGTGACATTGGCTGCCCATATTGCCACTAAAAAGCGAGAATATCCGGAACATGGGGCATTTTGAAGAATATGGGGCATTGAGAATCAACGAGTTACGAACCCCCTGATCGTTTCTAGTTTTACCGGTCATTCGGTTGAAGAAAAAGCAGAACAAGCGCGGCGGGTCAGTTGGCGGGTCCATGCCGGTGTTGGCCGTGTCAACGGGATGGATGGTAAAGATCGACGGTACCCGAATGCCGTCTGACGGCGATTCACGGTTCCCCGAGCCTCGCGCAAGCCTCCAGCAGGGCATGCCGCACCGAGACCTCCGGCACGTCGGCGGCCAACTCGCGCAGGGCCGGCAGCTCCGCCTGAGTGGCAAGGCGCCCGAGCGCAGTGGCGGCGGCGAAGCGGGTGTCCGGGGCGTTGTCGAGGTTGGCGAGTACGCCACGCAGGGCGGGCATCGCCTGCGGTGCGCCGATCCGGCCGAGCGCCCAGGCGGCACCCGCGCGCCAGCAGGGGGTGAGATCGTTGTGCAGGAACAACACGCCGGGCCCCAGCGGATCAGGGCGACCGGTGGCCGCTTCAGCCAAGCCGGCGGCCAGCGAATCGCAAAGCGCGCTGACCGCGACCGGGTTGCCAAGTTGGCCGAGCGTGCGGGCGAGGTAAAAACACACCCAATGCCGCGCCGGCAACTCATCGACCACCGGAATTCCCTTGTCGTACAAACGCGGGATGGTGTTGGGGAGGGAGCGGTAACGCAGGAAGGCGGCAAGCACCTCCGGGGCGAGGGCCGGATCGCGAACCAACAACGAAAGGATTTGGGCGGCGCGGATTTCCCGGCTGGGGTGGCCGGCCCAGGCCCCTTGCACATCGCCGAGTGCGTCCAACAGGGCCGCGTCCGGCGCGGTAGCGGCGGGATCGCCCAGCACCTGCAGGCAGGTGAGCGCCAAGGCCTCGCCGCGCCCCGAACGGCGGATCACCCGGCCGACCAGCGTTTCAAAATCATCGTTGGCGGGCATGAGCGCGCGGTCCGGGTCAGTCGGGACCATCCGCACCAGCGCGGGTACCTGCGGCCCGGCGCCGCGACTGCCGAGTTGATCGAGCGCCGCCACCAGTCGCGCATGAACCGGTGCCGCGTGACAGGCGATCAGGGCATCGTGGTCGCCATACCAACGGCTGTGGGTGATGTAGGGCGGCAGCTTGCCTAACAAATCGAGCAGTGCGGATTCCGCTGCCGGCGAACCGACCCGGGCCAGCGCCTCTACCGCCGCTTCGGCGAGGAACAAGTTGCCGGTTTCCGGATTCAGATTGGCCGCCACGGTGGCGGCCAGCAACGGCACCACCCGATCCCCACCGACGGTCCCGAGCGCCCGGGTGATTTCCTGCAACGACCGCGGATTGACCGCCTCCAGCGAGTTGAAACGAGCCCCGTCGCCGCGGTGACCGCCATCGGCCCGCCAGGCGGGAAACGGGTTGACCTCCCGCAGCGCGAGGAATTTCTCCTGCAAGCCAGCCGCCGCGGGAGGACCGCCGCAATGGGCCAGCGCAACGGCGGCCCGCCGCGCCGAGTCGCGGTCGTCGCCTGCCAACTCGGCCAATCTGGCCCCCAGCCAGCGTGCGTCGCCGGGTGGTGGTTCGAGTTCCTGCCAGGCCCCGCGCTGAGTTGCGGACGCAAAGGCATCAAAGCCGGCGAGCGGCGCACCGCGCAGGTTTTCCAGCGCGATGGCGGCGGCTTGGGCGACCAGCGGGTCGGGATCGGTGAGCGCTTGGGTGAGTGGGGTGGGCGACTCACCGGTGCCGCAGGCGGCCAGGGCCATTGCCGACGCCACCCGCACCTCGCGGTCGGGCGAGCGCAGGCAGGTTGCGAGCGCGGCCGCGGCCGACGGATCGCGGAACAGCGCCGCGCGTTGGGCGGCCGCATGCTGGCGGGCTGGATCCGCGCTTTGCAACCCGGCGATCACCGCCGCCCGATCGTCCGGAGCGCTGGCGCCGGGACCAGGCGTGCCGCCGTGGTTGTTGAGCCCGGCCACCTCGCGGAAGCGGTCGAATTGCAGCTCCATCAGGCCGGTGACGGCGGGGTTGTTGCCGCGAAACCGCGGGGGGTTACCGCGTCCGGTGAGTTTCAACGGGGCTGCGGCTAAGGCCTTGAGGAACCCGCCGGAAAGGACCGGCGTGGCCTGGCGCGGTTGATGGCAGCCGACACAGCCGCGCGTTTCTCCCGGTCTGACATACATCCACGACATTTGGTTGAGTTCGCTGCGGCCCTCGGCATCGACCGCCTGCAGCGCGATCGCCGTATCGGCCGGAACTTCGATGGCAAACGACCCGTCCGGCGCGATCGGAACGGTGCCCAATTCCACCACCTCGCTGCCGGCATGGACCAGATAGGAATGGGACGACCGCAACGTCAGCCCATGGCCGGCCAGCACGCGGATGGCCCGCACTTGGCTCCAACCGGCGGTTTGGTTGCGCGTGAAGCGGATATTCTGGCAATACAGCACGCCGGTTTGGCCGGGCTGTTCGGCGGTCGCAGGCACCACTTGTTGGGCCAACAGCGGCGGCCGCGGGCGCGGCCCGAGAAAAGCCGGCGAATGCAGCGCCGCGCCCGCCGATTCGTGCAGCAACACCACCGCCGGTTCGGCCGCATCCGGGTCCAACAGCGCCAGCGCGCGAAACGGCCAGGCACCGGCAGTGGCGGGTGGCTCGCCCGTGACCACCGTGCACACCAGTCGGCCATCCGGCAGCGCGGACACATCGGCCGCCGCCACCTCCAACCGCCGCCATTGCGCCGCAGCCTCACCGGGACGGGCGATCAGCACGGCGCTGCCATCGACCCAGGCGACGCGCCCGTCGGGCATCGGGGCGGGGCTGCCGACGTTGAACGCCCGCAGTCGGTTGCCGTATTCGGGCCCTTGCTCGAGACCGAATTCGGTGACCCCGCCGGTGCCATCGGGAAATATCGCATGCAGCAGGGTTTCCACTTTTCCACGGTCGAAGAAGTTGTCGGTGCGCAACATCATGAGGCGCCCGTCCGCCAACACCCGTGGTTCGTTGTCGAATTGGAAGGTGCGCGTCAGCGGCAGGATCCGCCCGTCGGATTCCAACGTGAACAATGGGCGGGACGGCGGGTTGTGGTATTCCTCGAAGGTGCCCGCCCGGGTCGAGGAAAACACCAGCCGCCCGTCGGGCAATTCACAGGGATCATAGTCGTGAAACGGGCCGTCGGTGAGGCGCTCGGGCTGGCCGCCGCCGGCCGGCAGCCGATAGAGATGGAAGAACGCGCCACCCGCCTCAGTCATTGGGAAGTAAATCCAGTTGCCGTCGTAGGAGACCGTCGGCGGGCCGATCGCGCCCTGGCCGGCGTCCCACAGCAGTTGGGGCTCGACCCCGGGCCGGGCGGGTCGCTGTACCATTAACTTGCGCCCGACTTTGACTGGCCCGGGCAGATCGTGTTCCGGATAGGCGCGCCCGTGGTTCGGGTTGAAGATGGTGACCGAGAGGCTATCCATGTTTGTCCCGCTGTGGGCGGCTGGGCGGTAGAGGCTACAATCGTCACCGATGAACACCAGTGCGGCCGGCCAGACCTCGTTGGGATCGGGATCGCGCAGCAACGGCAGCGGCGGGCCGCCAGCGCCGCCCCGGATCGCGGCGGCCGTGAGCTGCTTGAAACGCCGCAGCGCCGCAGCTTCAAATGGCCCTGCCGGCAACAGCTTGGCGGGCACCGCCAGCGCACCCCACGGGGCCATGCCGAAATCGCCGACCACGTGGGCGGCTTGCCAGGTGGTGTCATCGAACCCCGGTTGAGCCCAGTCCGCTTGCTCGCGGTCACTGCATTTCCACGAGTTGTCGGTTTGCCAGGCCAGCTGGGTGCCGTCGGCCAACCGTACCTGCAGGCTGGCCAGCAGCGCGGCCGGCCCCGGGGCCGTGTTCACCGCCTCGATGGCCACCACGTTGCGCCCGCCATGCAGCAACGGGGCCACATCGATGCGCCGCGCCCGCGACCAGGCATTCGTGTCCATTTCGGCGTTGGCGGCGGGCTTGCCATTGATGTGGACGAGCCACAGATTGTCGGCGGTGAGCGCCAGCTCGGCCGACGCCACCTGCGCGCCCGCCGGCAACTCGAAGCCGCCTCGAAACCACGCGGTACCCGCCGGAAAATCGATCGACGCCGGCATTGGCACGCTCGAATACCAAATCCATTTTGCCCCTGCGAACCCCTCCGCCGCCCCCACTTGCCCGGCCCCGCTCACGATTACCGTGACCGTGACCAGCACCAGCCATTTCAAGAACCCATGGATTGGAAAACTTCGCATTTTCCCGTAACGCGGTTCGACTGTCCCATCTTTCGCGTGCGGCCGGATTTGTGTTGACCAGATCCCTGACGTTCAGACGATCCTCCTCATTCTTGGGAGGACATGCTCCCCTATTTTGTCCTCTCCGCCACAACTGCCACACGGTAGAACCGCCTCGCCGCCAACGGGCCTGCATAACCGGATTTCCGGAGGGGTCGAATCCGACCGTCTCATTGGTGCGCAAATCGGGCAAGCCATCCGCATTGACATTGGCCACAGTTGCAAGAAGGGATTTCCGGCGCGGGCAATAGCTGTGAAATATTCGACGTCCCGTTTCCGGCCGCGGTCATGGTCAGCGTCCCGCCGAGCGGGCACAGTTGCATGAAAAAAGCATGTGTCATCCGCAGCGGAGTATTCGGCTCGGGCTCTTCTTGTCAGACGAAAAAAGCGTGACCTTCGCGGGATCCGTGGTTGAATGGCCCGGATGAGTCGGAAAACAGGACGCAAGACCACCAGCGAAGGAGAACGCCTGACGCAGAATCCGTTTGAGGCACTGACCGGGTTAGGCAATTTGCCGGCGGGACCTGATGACTCGCAGGATCGCGCTCCAGTCATTCCAGCGAAGACCTCCCAACGGGGGCAGCAGAACACCAACCGGGGCCGGGTGGACATTGTCCGTCAGACCGCGCATCGCGGCGGCAAGGCCGTCACGGTGGTTAGGAATTTCACCGGAATCGGGCTGGCGGAAAAACAGGACCTCGCGAAGAAGATGCAGAAAGCCTGCGGGGTCGGAGGCACGGTGAAGGATGGGTGCATCGAAATCCAAGGCGACAAACGAGAAGAGGTGAAGCGCATCCTTACGGAAGCTGGCTTCAAGCCGGTCTTCGCCGGTGGCTGAGTGACGCTCAAGGCCGACAATTGGAGATCGCGGACGAAATTTCTGAAAAATCTTTCCGATTTGCCCTTGACGGGGTGGTGTGAATAATCTAAGCGTAGTTTTCCGTAGGATGAGCGTAGAAGTTTTCGCGGTTCTGCGCCGTTGATTCCCCATCCCAACCAGCCCCTTTTGTCATGTCGAGATTTCCCCTGAGATTTTGTCTGTTGGCAGCGATGTCAGCGCTGTCGGGCGTTGAGGCGGCGACGATGCTGGAGAATGGTGAGTTCACGAGTTCCCTGGTCGGCTGGACGGCGTCGGGCACGGTGTTCAATACGGGTGACGTGGCAGCCCTGACCGATGTGGGGAATGCCACGGCGGTTTCCATCTTCCAGTCCGCCGGTCTGCCGGAAGGGGTGGTCGCGCTGATGCTGACGTTTGACTACCGCGACGGGTTGTCGCGGACGGTGGCGGGGGGCTTTCTCCGGGATACGTTTTTCGCCACGCTTTACGGCGGGTCGCAGCCGTTTGGTTCCTCGCTGGCTGGGGGTGTTTATGAGCGGGCGCTGGGATTGTTCGATCTGGATGCCAACGGGCTGTTCAACGTGTTTCCGGGGGCCAGTTTCGGGCCGAGTCCGAAAGGCGCGGGGTGGACCCGTTACACGCTGACGCAGGCAACCGGTCCGGGGTTCACGGGGCCGGGTTTTGCCACGGTGGCGTTCGAATTTTACAACCTCAACGGCATTGCCGCGGACAGCGTGGTGGCGGTCGACAACGTGTCGCTGCTGGCGGTGGTCCCGGAACCCGGGCTGGCCGCGCTGCTGCTCTCGAGTGGGGTCGCCCTGCTGCGCCGCCGCCGGCTGCCAATTCATCACCCCTGAACCCCCATGCAACTCCATTTGCACTGCTCCCGTTGGATTCTCGCGCTCATTTCGATTTCCAGCGGCCTTGCGCTGGGGCAAACCCCGCCCTTGGTGACCACCGGGGTCGAGGTGGGAGCCAGCAATGAACGCACCGCCTTGGTCCGCACGACGGGCAAGTTGGCCTCGACGGTGGATGTGAAAGTCAAAAACACCGGCGACCGGCCGCTGCTGCCGCCCTTGCACGCGGTGATCACCTTCACGCCCCTGAATGGCGGCAACCTGGCGGGACTGACGATGTCCGATGCGCTGGGCGGCCTCGGCCAGGCGCCCTATCAGACGTTTTACAAGGACCTGTCGCCGGCCATCGGCGAGGGGTTGGCGGTGGGGGCGGAAACGGCATTCAATTTCGCCTTTGAGCGGCCGCAGACCACTGCCGTGAGTTATGCGATTGCGATTCACGGCAACCGCAACCGGGATCCCATCGCGATCATTGGCGGGCCGTATTCCGGGCAGCAGGGGGTGGCGGTGCGGTTCGACGCCAGCGGTTCGAGTGATCCGGATGGCGACGCGCTGAGCTTCGAGTGGGATTTTGGCGATGGTGGCACGGGGACCGGCCCGACGCCCGAGCATGCGTATGCGGCAACCGGGTTGTTCACGGTCACGCTGACGGTGACCGATGCCCGCGGGGCGGCGGTGACGCGGGAAACGCAGGTGCCGTTGGCTCCGGCCGGGGTGTTTGCGCTGGCCCGGACGCGGACCCTGGATGGCAACGGCCATCCGCTGGGTGAGGTGGCGATCGAGCAAACCGGACCGGGCGGGACGCAGACGTTCCGGAGCGACGCGGTCTCCGGGTTTTCCTCGTTGGGCGGCGCGCCGGGAGAGCACCGGTGGAGTTTTTCTCGGGCGGGCTACCTGACCGCGTACCGCAAGGCCACGCTGGTCCAGGGGCAGGTCAAGGTGGTCGCGTTTCCGTGGCTGGCGGCGCTGAACACGCAGCGGACACCGCTTTCACTACTGAACCCGACGGTGGTGAAATCGGCGACGGAGCAGGTGGTGCTGACGGTGCCGCCGGAGGCCTTTGAGCAGGTCGAGTCGGTGGCGATCACCGAGTTGCACGGGCAGACGCTGCCGTTGCCGCTGCCGGCCGGTTGGAGCCCGCTGGCGGCGTTCCATGTGGATTTTCCGGGTGAGGCGGCGGCGGATGTGGCGGCCTCGTTGAAGCTCTTGGAAGCCGTGGCGGGCACCCAAGCGCTGGCGTTGGTCCGGCTCAACAAGGAAACTCCCGCCTGGGAGACCGCGGCGCTGCTGACCGGGAGCGGCGCGGACACGGTGGCGGTGGTGTTGCGGAAACCGGGGAGCTATGCGGTGGTGCTGGCGGACACGCTGCCTGCGGGAAATCCGGTGGCGGCTGTGATCGGTGAAGCGCTGCCGGCGGGGGATGCTCCCGCCATTGCGGCCGAGGTGACGGCGGTGGGCGAGGTGAATCCCGGCGCGCGGGTGGCCAGCCTGGATCCGGCGCGGGTCACGGCGGCGGCTACGGTGGATTTCACCAATGGCACGCAGCCACTCGCCAGTGGCGCGTGGTTTCTCGCCGAGGTGGCGGAAACCTACGATTTGACCGACGGCCGGGCGCTGAAAACCCCGGACTATGACGCCACATTTTACGCCTATCAGCATCCGGGTGATGCCTCGCCGGTCACGGCGACGGCGAAATTTCCGCTGCGGCCGCGGATTTTGTTTGGCCCGGATGAATTGACCGAGGCGCACATCAAGGTGGACGTGCTGGCGCTCAGCCAATTCTCCGGCGGCATCCTCACGCCGGACGGCGGTTCGCTGACCCTCGGCGGGGTGCGGATCGGCCTGCCGGCGGGTGCGGTGGCGGGACCGGCGGCGGCGGAGATCCGGTTGCTTGCGACCGCCACCCTCGGGCGTTTCCTCGGCGGCTTCGAGCCCCTGCTGGCGTTTGAACTGAACCTGCCCGCGCTGGCGGACGGCACCGTCCTGAGCACCGGGTTTGTCGAGAAACTCGCGCCCGACAGCCATTTCGTCCTTGCCCGGTGCATCGTCAGCGGCAGCCAGTCCGGCCTGCAGCCGGTCCTGCGCCTGCGCAGCGATGCCCAAGGCGTGGTCACTTCCAACGAGCCGGCCCGCGTCCCGCGTCTTCCCGGGATCACCGGCTCGGGGCAATTCGTCATCGTGAAGATCGCCGAACCGGAGGCGCTGATCACCGGCCTGGTCCGCAAGGTCGGTGCCACGCCATTGCCCGGCGCGCAAGTGCGGGTCGGCGGCGAGCCGTGGCTGAGCGTGACCGGCGGGACGGGTACGTTTTCCACACTCGCCAAACCCGGCGAGCGCAACGTCATCGGCAGCGATCCCGCGGACGGCAACAGCGGCGAAGCACTGGCCTCACTGGCGGATGCCGCCGCCACCGCGGAGGTCGAAAGCCAAGTCATCCCCTCCGGCCCGCGGGGTCTGGCCACGGCGCCGGCAGGTGGTGCCGTGAAGGTGCAGCCGACCACGCCGATCGTCGTGCAGTTCAGCAAACCGCTGGACCGTGCGTCGTTCGGGCCTGGCTCCATGACGGTGACAAATCCGCTGGGGGTGCGGGTGGAAGGAGTGCTGACGCTTAACTTGGCGGCGAACGAGGCGAGCTTTCTGGCAACCAATCCGCTGGAGCACGCGGCAACGTATACCGTGGAAATCTCGTCTACGATTCGGGATCGTAATGGGCTGGAGATCGAGGGAGAACGTGCTTTCAGCTTCAGCGTGATGCCGTTCTTTGAGCGGCCGGCGGCCGCGCAGCTTGTGATCTTCGAGCCGGGCGCTGACAACATTCCTGAGGCGGTTCTATCCCAGCTCGTGGGCTACGCCAGCGCGGAGGGGAGCAGTCATGTGGTGGCGCATGGGTCGCCCGGAACGGCGGATCCTGAGGTGCCGGTGATCTTGGTGAACCAGAACACGGGGGCGACGGCCACGGTGCTGAGCAGGCCGGATGGAAGCTTTGCCAATTTCATCGACGCTGCGGAGCAGGACTTTATTGAAGCGGTATTTGTGAATGCGAATGGCACGAGGGTGACCATTCCCGCGACACGGCAGGTTTATGACAACGGGCGGGTCGGGCTCTATAAATATGGTGGAATTCTCGAAGCAGAAACCGATGGAGGTGCAGCCCAGGTCCAAATCGAGCCGGAGGCGATCAAAGAGCGCAGTGTGTTCCTGCTGGAGGTGATACCTGTGAGCGAACTCGCAAAGGCGACCGGAGGGGTCTTGCCCGAGGGGGACCATCTCGCGCTGCCGAGTCTGCGGATATCGGTCGAAGGTGAGGTTCCGGTTGGGGATGCGGAAATTTCCATCCCGTTGGATCCAGCGACCCTTGGCCTTGACCCAGGGCTTGCTCCTGAGCTTGCCGGCTTTGCCCTAGCAGTGCCCGTCGAGGTCCAGGGCGAGGTGGTCTATCTCACTGTGGATAAGATGCGTTATGAAAACGGCCGCTTGTTCACCAATACATGTCCCTTCAAGGGTGCATATTCATCCACCATTACCGACAACGTCATTGCATTCGGGGGAAGCCTCCTGCCAGGGATCGGAGGTGCGGCTTTGGGCATTGGCCAACTCTTCGTGCCGATCCTGATTTCAAAAGTGGCCGGGGGAATTACGATCAATGGATCGGTCGCCCAACTGCCCGTGAGTGATCTGGATGATATCGAAGCGGCGCAATACGCGCAGTTGGCCATGTTGCCGCTTCAATTGTTCGGTGGAAGGGTGTTTGGCGCGCTGGATATCGTCGGAGATGTGGGTGCCTTTATTGAAGAGCTCAAGATCGGCGGCAGGGGCATGCCTGCCATCCAGGGGGCCATTGTATCGAGGCGCGGCAACTTGGAAAGTTTTGATGGCAAACTGAGGCCGGGATTGGTGTGCGCGGTGTCTGATGAGCACGGTTGTTATTCGATGGTCGCTCCTTCCCTGGCCGGGAAGCTGGTGGCCACCCATCCACGGCTTGGCCGCGCCCGTGATGTCTCGCTGGGGATTCTGGACAATCTTGACATCGGCACCAAGGCGTTCCTCGCGCGCAACATTTTTTTTGAGGTGGATGATGGACAAGCCTTGAATTTGACTCCCCGTCTCAGCATCAACCACACGCCCCCGGCCCCAGCGCTGGACGAAACGGTAACGATACGGGTGGATGCATTCCATGCGGCTGCGGTCGCTCCGCAGTTTGTTCTGAATCCTTCCAAAATCGCTATCGCACCTGTTGTCCTTGGCCAAGAAGTGTCGGTTCAGGACCTGACCATCACGGAGGGCAGCCTGACAACGGTGGCTCCGGGGCACACCCGAAAGGAGTTCCTGGTTTCGTCGGCGAAGGCTCTTCATGCGACTTTCGTGATCCTTGCATCGACCCAGAGTGCCAAGGGGACGTTCTTTTCGGAGACGCCGCACACCATTTCGTTTGGGTATTCCCGGCCGGTGGTGACCAATCCCCTGCAGCCATCGGACCCTAACGACCGGACTCCTCCGACCGTCGTGGCGGTCCTGCCCCGTCCCAACGAGACCGTCTATCCGGGGCAGTCGGTGGAGGTTCGATTCAGCGAACCGATCGACAAAGCAAGCCTGGCGGTTCCGAACGTGGTTTCGCTCAGTGCCGCGTTGGAGCAACCGCCGGCGCTCGCGCTCAGTCCAGATCAGCAGACCTTGCGGATCACTCCCCGGACACTGCCTGCCGGGGGACGTTTTACCCTCACTATCGGAACGGCAATCCGGGACTTGAGCGGAAACGGACTAGAGCCTGCGGTCGCGTTGAATTTTGGCGCGGGTCTCATCGAGAAGTTTGACATTCCCGGAGTGGTTCAGGGAGCTGGCAGCGTCCTGGATAGTGGGATTCTATACGTCTTGGATCGTGGAGGTTCCGTGGGGGGAAGGGTGTTGGATGTGGGGAATCCAGCGGAGCCGCGCCAGTTGGCAGAATTCTCCGCGCTTGCGGCGACGACTGTTGGTGGGGGGGGCGATGTGGCAAACGCCCTTCAGTTTCCGCGGGATCTGGCCTTGATCAAGGGATGGAGTCACGTCCCTGGCCTGGATTCGGCGGCCGCAGGCGGTGCGGTCGAGCTGCCGCCGACGGAACGCACGCTCTTGGCTATTGTCGGGGGATTGTCAGGTTCCGTGGTGGTCGACGAGTTGGGCAATGTTGTCGATAACGGGCAGTATCTGACAATATTGGATGTTTCAACTCCCGCCAGCCCGAAGCTGGTGGTCAATGTTCAGATATCCCTCCGTCCTTCCTCCGTGGGCAAGATCCAATGGCATCCGCCTTTCCTATACTACCTTGAGAACAGCGCTGACACCCATTTCGTCAGTTATCTGGACCTGCAGGAACTGCTCATCGGGTTCAGTGTGCCGCAAGTCCGGAATGTCGCCGGCACCAAGATCTTGCGCGCCGACGTGCTGGGCGAAGGGAAAGAAGGAATCGATGTCAATTTTGACGGCGACTACACGGATCCGGGAGAGATCCGGCCTTGGCCGAACTCCCGTGAGACCACTCAGTTCCTGGGATTCCAAACAGGTTACGACGTGTTGGCCTTTCCCCGCCAACGCATCGAGGATTTTGATGTCTCCGGCAGCGCATTGGCCGTGGTCCGCTCCCTCTCGGGGCTGTCTCCCCCCTTGCCAGCTTCAGCCCGGCCGGAGTTCCGTCTGCTGACTCTCGGGGGCGTGGATCTCCCCGTTCAGGCTGGAGTTTTTCCGTTTGAACCTGGAGCGCGGCCAAAGCGGTTGGCTTTGGTTCCTGGCGTGCCGTTGAATGGCCAGCCGCGCAGTCTGGCCTTCGTCTCTCTCTCACCGGATGCGGATGGAATTCAAAAGCTGGCGGTGATTGACTGGACGGATTCGGGGAGTCCGACCCTCGTGCGGAAGATCGAGTTTCCGGAAGCCTTGGGTTTGGGGGTGCTGCAGTCCCCGGTTTTGGGTGATGATGGTTTGCTGAGGCTTTCTACGACGACTCACGTAGTGCTGGTTGATCCGGCAGCGGTTTTCACTGAGCATTCTGGTTCATCGCTTCATCCGGCTGTAATCTCGATTCTGCCCAGCGGTGGCAGCAGCAATCAGAGCATTGGGATCAATGATGCGGGCCTGCGCAGTGTGGCTCTGGGAGGGCGGGCCGAACTGACGTTGGGACCGCCCGAGATCCAGTTTGTGCAATTTCCCGCGCTGCCAAGCGTCGTGGATCCGGAGCTGCTCAGGGGTGATTCCGCTCAACGGGATGCCATTCTCGCCGGTATGCGGGAGGTGAGTGCGCTCCGCCCGGCCCGGTTCCGGATCGCCTCCGGAGTTCCTTCAGCTCTTTCACCTCCTTCGCCGCTGGCTCATTACCACGTGTTGGTCCGTGCGCCAGGCGGGTCGGGCCTGACCATCCCCTTGTTGGTGGAGAGTTTGAATGAGGCAGGAATGCCGCTCAATAGCCAAGGGAAGGACTACCCTCCGACGCGTGCAGGAGTCTCCGTCGCCGATACCGATCCTGCAAGTAATGTAGATGCACCGGTTTCCCCATTGAGGGCTTACCGGCTGTCGGATGATATCCATAATGCGGGCTACAATCTATATCTGAGTGAACCCATTGCGGTGATTCGGGAGAAGATCCAACCCGGTGAACTCGCCAATCTGATCAGTGATCGCAAACGGGTGGTGTTGTGGAGTGAAGCGGCCCTGAGGGCGACGCTGGATGTTCTGGTCCCCGGGCCGCTGGGGGCTTTTGCGGCGGAGTTTGATGCCTCGAACGGAGTTTTCCGGCCGAGGATTTCCGGTGTGGTATCCACCTTGCCGGGAGGCTACCAACCCGGAACTACGCCTCCCCCCATTGGTGGTGGGCTGGCGGTGCCGGGGACTTTCGGGACGATTGATGCGGCCAGCGGGGAATTCCGCCATACCACGGCGGATCTCGAACTGCCCAGCCGCCGGATGCCCATCGTGTTCGAACGCACGGCCACCAACCATGCTTTGGTCAGCAGCGGTTTCGGCCGGGGCTGGGATTTCAATTACAATCAGCGCGCGATCGAATTGACGCCGGAACTGGTGCCGCCGGGCGAGCGGATTCCGGTTACGGAACGAGGAGGTGCGGGCAAGGACATTGTGGCGAAGTCGCTGGATATCATTTTGAGCGATGGCGCGGGCAATGCGATCCTGTTCGAGAATAAGGGAAAGACGGCACCGCCGGGGGTGGACAACGATCCACTCGTCGGCCTGCTGGGATGGGACACGGCCGGCGGGGAGTTTTACCTGCCCGCCGTCACGCAGAAAGGGGTGTTTGATTTGATGTATCGCTTCCCGGGTGGGGAGAAGGCGCGGCTGACGCCGGATGGCACGCAGTTCCGCTATCGCACGGACGGACGTTTGACGAAGGTTGAGGACCGGTATCCCGGCAGTCAGCACGTCCTTGACTACAATGAGGATGGTGAATTGACGCAGATCCGTGACCTGTCGGTTTCAGATGAACGGTCGCTGCGGTTGGGCTACTTCCGGAAGAACAGTGGGGGGGCGGGGTTTGATAGTGTAGTGGACAAGTTGGCAGCCCGGGACAATCACGTCGGGAAAATCTGCTCGTTGCTGGATTTCACCGGACGCAGGATTGATTTTGAATATGACGAGTCCGGGATGTTGGTGAGGCGTCTTGGGGTGAAGGTGGCCGGGGCTAACAACGGTTTCGCCGACAGGCCGCGCACCACCTATCAGATCGCTCAAGGGACGAAGGCCTACGTGGGTGTGATTGCCGGCACCGGAGCGCACGGAGGAGGCGGTGGGAATGCCGGCACGCCACTCGCGGTGGCGGCCACGGCGGAAAATGCCAGCAAGGAAGCGGTGGCGACCGTAACCCAGGGGGCGGGCGGCCCGGTTAGTATCGGAGTGCCCGCAGGTCGGGATGCCACCAACGTCAGCGCCGGCAGCACCGAGGCAGGGCATGCGGATCAATCCAGAACCAGGATGACTTTTGACGCCAATGGTTATCCCGCTGCCGTCACCATGACCGGCGCCGGGGCGGCGACGGCCTCCTATCAGACGATTCACAATGACCGCGGGCTCCCCGAGACCGTGATCTACCCGGAGGGCAACTCGATTACCTATACCTATGAGCCGGATAGCGCGCCATTCAGGGCGCGGGCCAATGTGACGGGCATCACGCGCAGTCCCGGACCGAGAGGTGGCCCGGTCCTGGTTTCGTCGGCGGCATATGATCATCGCTACAACCTGCCCGCCGGGGAGCAGAAGGATTTCAACGGCAATTCGATTACCCTGACCCTGCGGGGCGACGGCCGGGACATGGTGACCGCCGGGTATCCCAAGGCGGGCCCCCATACCATTACCCGCAATGAGTTCGGGCAAGTGGACGTGGAGTCTACGGTCGAGGGCATCGTCACCGATATCGATTACGACAATTCGACGGGCTACGTGAGCAGCCGGACGCTGGGTGGGGAGTTGACCACCATGTTCGGTTACAATGGGACGGTGGCAGCGAGGCTGGGATTGCCGACCACCGTGACCCCGCCGCGGGGGGCGGCGATTGCGATGGAGTATGATGACCGATTGCAGCGAACCAAGATGGCCCGCGGCGCACAGGATGAAAGGACGGGTTACGATGAGAACGGCAACGTGGTTTTTGTCTCACGGGCACTCGGCGACGGTGCCAACTATCAGGAGGCGCGGGAATACTCCCAGATCAACTTCCTCAATAAACTCACGGTGCGCGGCGTCGAAAGTGCGGGCGGCAGCGCCGAATTGGTGACCCTGTTTACTCCCGACCCCGTTTTCCGGGTGAAGGAGATCACTCTGCCGGGCAAGGAGCTGCGCAAGTTCGAATATGATCACCTCGGCAACGTTCGGAAGATGGAATTGGGGACCTACAAGGAGGAGTATGGGCGTGATCTGCACGGCAATCTGCTGACGCTTAAGAAAGGTGAGGACATCATTCAGGAGGTGGAATATGACGGCCACGACCGACCCAACCAGGTCAGGAACAAGACAGGCACCGGGGCCGATGAAGTGACAGACCTTACCTATTTCGGCAAAGGGGAATTGAAGTCGCGGACGGTCACGGGACCGGAAGGAGGCGTGGTGGTGGAGACGCTGGTGACGGACGTGGATGAAATCGGGAGGCCGCTGGTGACGGAGGCGAAAGGCGACCAGGTCAACGCTTCGGTCACCGCAGACTACCGGGGCGATGGCGGCCGCAAGGTGACCGCCACCGGGCCGGTGGATATATTCAGTTCCACTCACGATGCCGCCGGCCGGCCAGTCAAGCAGGTCAACTCGCTGCGCAGTGTCACGCTGACTCCCGACGCAAACGGCAACGTCGAGAAGGTCGAGTCGGACGAAGACGGTACCACATATGTGGCGGAAATGGCCTATAATCAACTCGACCAGCTCACGAAAACTTTTGATCCGGTGGGCACGATCATGGAGGTCACTTCGCTCCGGAACGACGGGCTTCCCCTTGTGGCGGTGGACGGTCGCGGCAATGGCATCACCAAAAGCTACTCGCGGCTCGGAGAACTGCTCACCTTGGACAAACCGGAGCAACTTCGCTTTGCCTATCAGTTTGACGCCAACCGTCAGCCCGTTTCCGTGAAGGACCGGGCGGATTCCGGCAACTCCACCGTCTTCACCGACGGCACGCTTCGTCCCACCAGCACGACCTGGCGGGATGGCAGCACGACCCGCTTCAATGCACCCGACGGGCGCAATCTGCCTACTGCGATCGCCATTCCGGGAGGCAGTATTTCCGCCAGTTATGATTTACAAGGCCGGGCATTGTCGGTCAATACCACCTATGCTGGCGGAAACTACAAACTGGAAGGGGCGAAATATGATGCGCTCGGGCGGTTGCGCTCGGCCCGTTATGGCAGCAATGGACAGTTCAGTTTGACCATGGGCTACGACAAACTTGGGCCTTTGACCTCCTCCTCCTACGATGAACCCGGAGGACCGTATCCGATCAGCAGCACGATCCGGGAGGATGGAGCGAGATTGACCTTGGTTTACCCTTCCGGCGTCTCCGTGAGCGAGGTGCGGCAGACCAGCGGGAGACTGCAGAAGGTCGAGGTGGCGGGCTCGATGGTATGGGAAGCGACGGCATTTGCAGGGGCGGATTTACCGACTTCGGTGAAACGCGGAAGCAACATCACGGAAGACTGCATTTATGATGCGCGCCGGCGATTGCGTGCCCGCCGCTTCACCGGGCCAGGGAGCGCCTCGCTGGAGGATCTGCGCTTCAAATATGACGGTGCGGACAATGTGGTGGTCCGTCAATCGATCACCGGGGGCGGCCGGGCGGACGTGTTTGGATACGATGCTGCGAATCGTTTGGCCCGCGCCGAGTATGGCGTTCGTCCGGTGTTCCAAGGCGCGCAGAGGACCAATGCCACGGGCTTGCTGGGAGGGGAGGGTTTTGCCGCCGGATGGTTCGCCCGAGTGCATGGTTATGATGCCGGCGGATTGGATTTGCTTCAGGGAGGAGTGTTGGCCAATCCGGACAACCTGCCGCTGCAGACCGCCGTCCCGGCATCGCTGGCCGTGCCTCATTTTGCGGGCACGTTGGCATCCCCCGACAGCTTTTTGTTTTCACGGACCGTGGACGGTTTCGACCGGGGCGCTCCCGATTCTTTGGGCAATACCGCCCGCACCCAACTGCTGGTGAGACCCCTCACCGGGGCACCGCAGCTGGTTCCCGCCGGTCTCACCTACAATGGCCAATCGAATCTCGTCAAGGTGCAGCGGGATGACGGGGTGACGATTGAAAATCAATACCGCCCCGATAAACTCCTTCACCATCGGAAGGTGACGGGTGGTTCCGCGGCGAGTGAGCGGGCGCTGGTCTGGCACGAGGGGCGCTTGCTGGAAGAATATGACCTAACCAACGGAAAAACCCTGATCGCTCGTTATTACTACGCCAACGACGATCCTCCGGTGGCGGCCGATCTGCGCCAAGGGGACGGAAGTTTGCTGCGGGTGCATTACTTCTGGGATCAGGTGCTGTCGGTGGTCGCAGTGGCCGACGACTCCGGCCGGATTTTGGAGCGCATGCGTTATGATGCGTGGGGCCAACCGGTGATCACTTCCCGCGACGAGGCTGCGCCACGGATCGCGGAAGTGCGGCGCGACGGCAGCGATCTCCTGGTGGTGATGTCCGAGCCGGTGCTGCCGCCATTGATTGCACCCTCAGGGCCGGACCTGGTGCCGGACAATGCGGCATCTCCAAGTCAGGCCTTCCGTTTGCTGACCAGTTCGGGCGGGCAGAGTCCTCAGGTGAAGTTTGAGGAAAATGCCGCCGGGCTGCCCTTCGGCAGCGTGTTCCGGTTGACGCCTACGGGTGCCCTTTCCGGCAGCGTGACTGTGGAGTTGATCAATGGCGGCCTGGTGGATGGGTGGGGCAATGTGACACCGGCGGAGAACCTGACGTTCACCATGAGTGCCGGTCCGCTGCTCGCCGGTGGTGTTGTAGGCGCAGGGGCGACGGCCCCGGCCTCGCCGCCGCGTTCACCGATCGGCAACCCGTGGCTCTGGCAGGGCCAGTGGTTCGATTATGATGCCGGACTGACCTACATGCGCGGCAGGCATTATGATCCGGTGACGGGGCATTTCCTGCAGCGTGACCCGATGCAGTATGAGGACAGTGGGAATTTGTATGCGGGAATGGGGAATAATCCGGTGACAATGAGGGATCCTACAGGATTACGGATTCCACGGAATATTGATAGAATTGGCGAGCAGGCTAGACGCCTTTCGCCTTTCGCTGAGCGTCAGGGATTGACAGCGATTGAAATGGAGGCAATTGCAACAGTTTTGGGCCGGAGGTTGGACGCGGGTCAGGAAGTTAGACTTTCGATTCGATCGCTTGGAGGAAAAGCCCCTCATCGCCGCAAACTGGCAGAGGCTGGTGTCCAGAACAAGCCAAGTGTAATTGGAGATAAAACAAACTCGAGAGCGAGCTTGGAGTTTATAGATGAAGCAACAGGGATTAAGAGGCAAATTACCTCCGATTTGGACGCGCTTCACCTTGAAATTAACGGTCGCATGGCAAGTCATCCTGAGACAATGAAGCTGTTTGGAGAGATTAATCGGGAAGTTTATGCAATTTCAAAACGCCTAGGGAAGCCCCCAAGCCCGCCATTCCAGCACGGAGCCCACACCGGGATGGTACACGTCTATTCGCCAGGCAAGATGAAGCGGTTTACACCGGGCAAGTATGTTCTGGATGCACCGCCGCAAATCGGCACACGCACCGGTCATTACAAAGTTGGTGATAAGTTTATCGACGATGACCTGATCACCATAGTGGGGCATCCGGGTGATAGCTTCACTTTCAGGACATCGGAAAGTCACGGCCTTGAAGCTTTCGATACGCCACGGTGGCAGACCCACCAGGATATTTTGACGGCGGAGAAAGTTTTGATGAAGCATCAAATTGGAGCAGGCCTTGATCCCGTGGGGTTCGAGGGGAATTGGCACAAATGGATGGACTCCAAATGAAACTACCTTTGACAAAGAGACCGTGGGTCTCCCACCCAAACGAATTGCAGGCATGAGAACAATCCTTCAGCGCAATACATATATGGCACGCGCCGTTTTCTCGCTGGTCGGCTGTTTCCACGGGCTTAGCCCGCTTCCTGCCCAGCCACTCGCCACGCTTGACTATACCGTCACCGGCCAGGCGATGCAGGTGTCGCCGGCGGCGCTGGCGGTGCCGAAGGGGATTGCGGGGTCGGTGGGTGATTCGATTCCGGGAGAGGTGCCGCCCGGGGCCTATGTGGAGGCGGTCTTGCGCGGACCGTCGTTTCCGGCGCGGTTGCTGGTGGGGGCAAATGGGAGAAGGGCCTGGGGGCCGGGCAAGTTCAAGTCTTCTGTAAGCGGCTTGGATGCCCACGCCGGGATCCCGCTACTCATAGACATCCCTGCGGTGGCCGACGGCGACCACGAGAACCGTCAACTCTCCATCCTGGATCTGGCAAAGGATCCGGTAGTCTGCCACCCGGTATCGCCAGAGTCCGGCGAGGTTTCCCTTCAAAGCCTTGCCGAAACTTCTGGGATCATTCGCTTCGGCGACCCGCTCGTCCAGGTAGGCGACGATCTGCCGCCGCGCATTGGGTCCGAGTTTGCGGAGTTCCTTGAGCGCGCGTTCGTCAATCTTCCAAACCCAGGTCACGTTTCACCTCCTCTGCTGAAAATGTGCGGGCTGGCTTTGAAAGCCTCTTTTCAGCCAGATAGGTGTCCTCAAGGTCGTCCAGATGTTCGAGGATGGCTTCCCGAGCATAGAAGGTCTTGGTGCGACCCGTGCGCTTGGCGAGCGACTCCAAGCGTTTTTCGATTTCTGAACTCAAACGAATTGCAAGCATGAAACGCATCATAAAGTGCAATACACGTATTGCAAGCGCGGTTTTCCCGGTGGTGGCCTGCCTGTTCGGGGTAGCCTCACTCCCCGCCCAGTCGCTCGCCACCCTCGACTACACCGTCACCGGCCAGACGATGCAGGTGTCGCCGGCGGCGCTGGCGGTGCCGAAGGGGATCGCCGGGTCGGTGGGGGTGACGATTCCGGGCGAGACTCCGCCGGGGGCGTTTGTGGAGGCCGTCTTGCGCGGGCCGTCGTTTCCGGCGCGGCGGCTGGTGGGGGCGCCGAATGCGCCGCTGGTGCTGCCGCCGTTGAACCTGGCGGGCAACTATTCGCTCGACGGGATCCGGCTGGCGGCGGCGACGGGCGAGACCTTGTTGGAAGGCAGTCCCTCGACGGTGCCGGTGCAGGTGTTTGACGAGGTGCTGGTGTCACGGGTGACCTCGCGGCCGCTGGCGCTGGCGGAGATCGAGGACAAGGGGATCTTCCTCGATGGCGCGAACTTCCGGGCCTTGGAATTCGAGATCGGGTTTGTGCTCGATGGTGAGACCTTTCCGGTGCGGTTTCCGTTAGTGACGCCGCAGTTCAAGTCGGTCACCGAGATCGTCCCGGCGGCGGAACTGGAGGAGCGCCTGGCGGAGGTCGAGCGGATCAACAACCAGCTGGCGGCGAACGTGAAGATGCCGCCGGAGTTGGAAACGGTGAACCCGAACATCCAGGTGATGCCCTTCCACATCCAGAAGACGAGGGGCGGGGTGGAGGACCTGGCGCTGACGATCCCGCCGATCCCTGCCTTGCTGGTGATCCCGGGAAATGTGGGCTTCCTGAACCAGTTCTTCAGCGTCCAGATTTTCACCGAGAACGGGGCACCGGGCGGCAGTGGTTTGAGCGTGCGGGACATCCGGGCGGAGCTGCTGCTGCCGCCGGGACCCGACCGGGTGGCCGGCAACTACGAAGCTCCCGGCGACGATCCGGTGCGTTTTGCACGGGTGGGAGCGTCGGCGGAGATCCGCAATGTGATCGCCATCCGCGCCGCAGGACCCGACGGCAAGTCCGGCACGGCGGACGATGTGGAGCGCTTGCAACCGGGGCAGGCCGGGCAGGGGGAGTTCCTGGTGGAAGGCCTGCAGGAGGGGCTGCACGTGCTCGACCTGAAATTGACGGCGCAGCTCGATGGTTTGGCCGCTGGCCCGGTGGAAGTGGAAGGCCTGGCGGCAGGCAGCGTGCAGGTGAGCAATCCAAAGTTTTCGCTGGCCTTCAGCCATCCGCGGACGATCCGGACGGGCGAGCCCTACGAGGCGTCGGTGACCATCCTCAACACCTCCAACACGGTGGCCAACCTGGTCAGCATTGCGCTCAATCCGCTGAACATTTCCGGGGGCTTGCTGCAGAGCGAGGAACGCGTGGAGCTGGGCACCATCCGGCCCGGCGAGACCGCGACGGCGACCTTCAAGATCCTGTCCCAGCGGACCGGCGCGATCACGTTTTCCAACATCACCACCAGCGACGATTCGCTGGTCGGGCGCTTCCGCCTGCGGGTGGGGGTGGACGAGCGCGGAGTGGCCCTGTCGCGGAACACCCTGTTGCTGCCGGATTTTGTCAACGCGCTGCCGCCCGAGCTGCTGGCCGCGGCGAACCGGGTGCTGGGCCAGGCCATGAGCGTGGCGACCGCCCCGCAGTTGCCGCCGGGCGTAATCCGCGTGCCGCGGAGTTTTGTTAGCACGACGACCACCACCAACAGCGACGGCAAGACCCTCAGGAGGGGTGGTGGCTCGATGGTCATGCAACTGGCCGAAGCGGCGGAACGGGTGCGCTACGGCGAACCGCTCGCGCGGGTCTTGCCGGACCTGCTGCTCGATTGGCAGGGCGGCCGCGACTTTTCCCCGGGCTGGGACCAGATCATCGGGGAGACGGACGCTGGCCGCGAGTGGCGCGAGGCCATGATGCGGGCGATCGAAGCCGCCAGCCCGGCCCCGGCGAATCCCGTCACACGACTCACGGCCCGCGGCGTGGATCTGGCTGGACGCGGTGAGGATTGGTTCCTCGCGGCGGTCTCGCGGGGCGAATTCCAAGGCGACACGCCGACCGGCGAACTGAACCTGATCACGCCGACGGCGACGTCCGGAGTGGAGACCGGCAAGGTGGCCAAAACCATCGGTTACGGCGGCCGGGATGGCGCGTGGATGGTTGCCGGCACGAGCGGGATCATCGAGTGGCGATTCGACACGGCGTTGGCGGGTGCGACGCAGTTGAGTGTGATGATCCTCGCTGCGGACGGCACGGGCCGGGAGATCCTGTGGGACTTGGCGGATATCCCGGCAGGCACCGTGGTCCGCTTTGATCCGAGCGGGACTGGAACGGATATTCAGATCGATGAAAACGGCGATGGCACCGGTGACCGCTTGCTGGGCGGGCAGGTGACCCCATTCACCGAAGCTCCGCCGACCGTGTTGATGGTCCGCCAGGATCCCGAAATCAAATTCGGCCGGCCGGACCGCAAGTGCTTCCCGGTCACGACGACCAATGAAGCGGGCCAGACCGTGCCGGTGGAAAACCATGGCAACATCCTGGTGGTGCTGTTCAGCAAACCGATGACCCAGGAAACCGCAGGCAATGCCGCCGCCTACGAAATCGAGGGAACCGGGCGGGCGGCATCGGTCCAGGTGCAGCCGGGCGGCCGGGTCGCCATCGTCGCCCTGCGCGAGCCGGTCAGCCTGCTCATCCAACGCGAATTGACCATCCGGGAGGGCGTCACCGACCTGCGCGGGAATCCGTTTGTTGCAACGGCGATGCCGATCCAAACCTTGTTGGTCGAGGGATTCCGTGCCCGCGGCCGGGTGCTGCGGCCTGATGGCTCGGCCGGGGTGAACCTGCCCGTGACCTTGACCTATGATGACCGGGTCGCCTCCACTTTCGGCTGCAAGACCAACGAGGTCCGCGTCTCCCAGACCTTCACCGATGGGACGGGGGCGTTTGAGTTCGACTTCGTGCTCAGCGGCATCCCGTTCTCGCTCTCGACCACCGACGTGACCAACGTCCGCGACAACGAGGCGATCGCGATCATTCTGGAGAGCAGTCTGGATGGGGCGGTCACCGAGGAGCGCTTGAAAACGCTGGGAGCAAGCGTGGCGGGCACGGAGGAACAGGCGAATGTGGCGCTGCGGCGGGCCTTTGGCGTGGAATCCATCTCGCAGGCGGTGGCGCTGGCGGAAGGCCTGGACCGCGCGGTGGTGCGGGACTTCGGGGCGGCCGGCCGGCAGGGTGCCGAGAGCGTGTATGTGCTGCGCTTCCGCGGCCGGGCGACGGTGACCGGCCAGGTGCTGGCGGCGGACGGTGTGTCGCCGGTGGGTGGCGCGGCGGTGAATTTGTTCCCGGATCCCGCGTCGCGCGAGCTGGGTCGCGGGATTTTCAGTGATACCAACGGGTTCTTCACCTTTTACGGCGTGCCGCTCGGAACGACGAGCGTGGAGGCGACCAACCGTGCCGGCAACACCCGCACGGTTTCCACCCTGATCGCGACCAGCGGGGAAACGGTGAATCTGCCGATCGTGCTGAGTGCCGTGGCCCCGAGCCTCGCCACCCTGCAAGGGCGGGTGACCGAGGCGGATGGCACCCCGCACGCCCGGGCAACGGTGGTCGTCGAAACCAGGTCTCCCGCGGGGAGTGTGGTGGATTTCTCCAGCGCCTCCATGGTGACCGCGGATGAGGACGGGTTTTTCAGTGTCTCGGATGTGCCAGCCGGGGTCTCGGCGCGGCTGGTCGCCATCTCGGTGGATGGTCGCAGGAAAGGCGAGCGGCGGGACGTCTCCGTCACCGCCGGCGTGCTCAACACCGCCAATATCACCCTGCAGGCGCGGGCCACCGTGCGCGGCCGGGTGGAATTCGCCAATGGGGACCCGGTGGCCGGCGCGATCGTCGGCGGTGGGGAAGAGCTGGTCACGACCGATTCGCTCGGTGCCTTCGTCCTCGAGGGTGTGCCCACCGGCAAGTCCCCGGTGAGCGCCGGACTCGATCCCGACCCGGCCAGCAGCGACCCGCGGCGGCGGCTCGCGCGGCTGGGATCCACGAGGCTGGACGTACTGCCCGGCGATGACAATTTCGCAGTGATCCGCTTCGATCCCGCCGGCCGCATCGCCGGCCAGGTGCTCGACGAGAACGGCAACCCGGTGGGCAACACCGACGTCGCCATCCCGCTCGACCGGGGAACCGAGGAGGTGTCGTTCTTCGCCTGGGTCAACACCAATGCCCAGGGGAATTTCGTGTTCGACAACATCGGGCTCGGAAGTTGGAACGTGACGACTCCCGCGCCGCCGCACGAGGACCTCAGCGAGCTGGACAAGGCACAGGAACAGATCCTGAGCGGCGAACTCGACCAGATCATCGCCGGCCTGACGGCGGCGTTCGCGACCTATACCGGCGCGAAGGACCCATTCCTCAATGGCGAAGGGGAGAAGTTCAATCCCGCGCGCTGGGGGCTCGCGCCGGACGTGAAGATCGAGTTCGACGGCCAGACGGTGGTGGTCCCGGTGCGTTACTTCAAAACGGCCACGCTCTCGGGCACGGTCACCAACGGCCAGGACGTGCCGATCGGCGCGCGCGTCCGGCTGACCGGTCTCGGGCCGCGGCCCAACGGTTATCCGGCGATGCGGATCCGTGGCGAGCTCGACAGTGATCCGGCACTGGGGACCTTCGAGTTCAAGGACCAGGCCTTCGTCGGCGACTGGGGACTGCAGGCCGCCTCGCCGTTCTTCCCGGTGGTGATCAGCAAGAGCGGACGCACGACACAGGCGGACCCGGTGATCTCGGACATCCTGCTGAAGTTCCCGCCGGTGTCCGAGACCAATGGCAGCTTGTCCGGGCAGGTGTTCTTTGCCGATGGCACCCCGGCCGGGGCGGGCGTGCGGGTGCAGATCAGCTTCGGCCCGGACTTCGTCATCCGCACCGACGACAGCGGCCGCTTCGCGACCACCAAGGGGACCTTCACCCTGCCCGCGGGCCGTTACACGGTGACGGCTCTCGACGAGGCAAGCGGAGCCACCGCCCGCATCGACACCAGCGTCGCCGGTGGCCAGGACAACGCGGTCACGCTCACCCTGCTCGGCCGCGGGGATGCCAGGATCACCGTGCGCAAGGCGGATGGCACGCCGGCGGCCAATGCGGCGGTGGAAATCGAAGGCGGGCAGTTTCCCAACGAGCGCTTCGACGGGGTGACCGACGGGCAGGGCGAAATGGTGTTCGCGAATGTCTTCGAGGGGCCCTACTCGTCCTGTGCCAGCCTGACAATCGGCGGGACCCGCGTGGCGGGCCGCGCGTCGCTGGTGGTTCCGGCCGGCGGCTCCGGCGAGGCGATGATCACCCTGGGCGGCACCGGCTCGGTGCGCGGGATTTTCGTGGCGGCGGATGGATCGACGCCGATCCCCTTTGCCAACGTCAGCCTGGCAGGGTTGGCGGTCGCACCGACGGGTGCGGACGGGCGCTTTGAGTTGCCTGATGTGCCCTTGGGCAACTTCCGGATCACCGCGACCGACGACCAGACGGCCCGCTCGGGATTCGCGACCGTGGTCTTGTCCACGCCCAACCAGGTCGTCGACGTGCGGATCACCGAAACGCCGCTCGGCACCGTGCGCGGGGTGGTGTTCAGCGGCCTGGGCAACAGCCCGGTGGCCGGCGCGGAGGTGAAACTGACGCTCGATGACCCGTTCGTTGCGCTGCGGACCCGCACCGTGACCACCGGGCCGGACGGGTTCTATTCGTTTGCGGGCGTGCCGCCGGGCGGCTTGTCGCTGGACGCCCTCGACCCCCTGACGACCCTGCGTGGCAACGTGCGCGGAACCATGCCGGCGGGGGCCGTCACACTGGACGTCGACATCCCCCTGCAGGCCACGGCCAATCTAACAGTCCAGGTGCTTGAGCCGGACGGCGTGACCCCGGCGAGCCTGGCGACAGTGAAGATGGGCCCGCTCAGCGCCGACACCGATGCCAACGGGCGGGTGCGTTTCGAGAATGTGAAGCTGCTGCCCGGCGGGCTGCCCGCATCGAGCCAATACCGGCTGCAGGCGACCTCGCTGCGGCCCGGTGAGACCAGGAGTTATAGCTTTGCCTTGTTCTATCCCCTCACCCAGGGTGCCGAGGAATCGCTGAACATCACCTTGCGCGGGGTCGGCTCGGTTCTTGGCACCGTGTTTCAAGGTGATGGCGTCACGCCGGCGCCCGGTGCCCAGGTGCAGGTGAAGATGCAGAGCGAGAGCGTGTTTTCCGGGGTCCGCATGTTCAGCCCGTTCGGGAGCGACGACGAGACCGTGATCGCCGATGGCGCGGGGCGGTTCCGCTTCGACAACCTGCCGGTCGGATCCCTGCAGGTGTCCGCGTTCTCCCTCGCGCAAGGCGCACGCGAGGAGGTTGTGCTGGCGTCCAACGGCCAGGAGCTCACCCGCAACCTCACACTCACCGCTACCGGCACGGTCGCCGGCCGGGTGCTGCGGGCGGATGGCACCACGCCGGCGGCAAATGCCGAGGTGGTGATCCGCTTCACTTCCGCAAGCAATGCGATCGGCACGATCCTGGCGATTGTCGGGGCGGACGGACGGTTCTCATTCACGCCGGTGACGGTCGGGGATTTTTCGATCCAGGCCGCCCTGCCCGGATTCAACGGACTGGCTGTTGTTAGGGGGAGGCTGGCTAACAACGGCCAGCTGGTGGACACCGGCGAGATCGTGCTCGACGAGGCGTTTCCGCAGGTGGTGGCCACGCGGCCGGAGGGAACCAGCGACGGAGTCGATATCACGACGACGATCGAGATCGACTTCAGCGAAGCGATCGATCCCACGAGCGTGGTGACGTCGGGGATTTTCCTGCGCCCGGCGGCAGGCGGGCCCATCGTGCCGGCGACGGTGACCCTGGTGCCGATGGATGGCGGCACGGAGCTGAGAAAGGTGCTGCTCGACCCCGTGCAGCCGCTCGATAGCTCGACGACCTATCAGCTTGTGGTGGTCGACGGCGACTTGCTGGACGCGCTCGGCACCGTGACCAACCGCGGGCCGCGCGACCTCGTCGGGCGGCCGCTACCCGCGCTGTTCTCCACCACCTTCAAGACGCGCGACCAGCGTCCGCCGCTGTTGCTGAGCTTCTCGCCGGCGGATGGAAGCGAGGCGGTGGACCCGCGGACGGCGGTGCGTCTGACCTTCGATGAACCGATCCAGCCGGGCGCCTCCATTGTCCTCACCGGCCCGTCGGGCACGGTGGCGGGCACCACCTCGCTCGGGTTGAACAGCCTGGCCTTGTCCTTCCTGCCAACCGTCGAGTTGCCACCGAATCGCAGCTTCACCGCGACGGTCACCGGCGTGCGCGACCTCGCGGGCAATGAACTCGCCGGCCAACCGCTCGGCACCACTTTTGCCACGCTCGATACTCTCGGCCCGGTGATCGGCGAGCTGCGGATCAAGAACGGTCTCACCCCGACCGCCGGGGCCGCGCTCACACTGGAAGCCGTGCTGGCCAGCCCCGAAACCGGGGTGCGCTACCGGCTCAGCGCGAATGCCGTCACCGTGGGCACCTCCGCGGTGGATGGGTTGGAAATGCCGTTCACCCTGCCGGCGACCGGCACCGTGGTGTTCCGCGGCATCGCGATCGACCGGTTCGGCAACGAGGGACCGCTGGCGGAACTCACGGTCAACGTGCTGCCTAACACCCCGCCGGTCATCACGCTCACCCGGCTGAGCCCCGCCACCGGCCCGGTGGCCACGGGATCCGCCGTTTCCGTCCGCCTCAGCGCCAGCGACGACTCCGGCGTTACCGACCTGAAAGCCGCGATGACCGGGGCGGCCACCGCCGCGCTGAAAACCACCACCGGCGCGGACATCACGCTCACCGGCGTGGTGAAGTCCACCGCCGGCGCGGCGGACGTGATCACCATCATCGCCCAGGCCACCGATACCAGTGGCGTCGGCACCGGCGAACAAACCTTCACCATCCCGCTCCGCGACGGTACGGCTCCCACCCTGGTGTTCGACGGCCGGGTGCCCAGCGTCGGTTTTGCCCCCGGCGCGGTGGTCAGCATCCCGGCGCGGGGCCGCGACAACTTCGGGGTCGCCCGCTACACCGCAACCGCCACCGGCGCCGTCACCGGCGAGGCGGAAATCCCCGTTGAACCGGCGGCGACGGATGACAAGCGCACGCTCACGTTCACGCTGCCAGCCGATGCTCCGGTCACCGGCGAGGCGTTCACCTTGACCCTCCGCGCGGTGGATGCCGCCGGACTGGCATCCGCGCCGTTGTTGGTCAACCTGCGCACCGCCGACCAGACACCGCCGCAAATCACTGCCTTCAGCCCGGCGAACAACGCCGGCAACCA
This sequence comes from Akkermansiaceae bacterium, assembly GCA_021733795.1. GTDB lineage: Bacteria > Verrucomicrobiota > Verrucomicrobiia > Verrucomicrobiales > Akkermansiaceae > Luteolibacter. The sequence goes on from JAIPKB010000022.1 coordinate 37,171, forward strand.
ATCCACCCGCCCCGTGCTAACCATCACCGCCAACGAAGCGCTCGATCCGGCCAGCGTGACCCCGGAAAATGTCAGACTCATCCGGGCGGCGGACTCCGCCGTGATTCCCGCCACTGCGGCACTCAATGCCGCCGGCACCGTGATCACCCTCACGCCCGCCGATCTGCCGCTGGCGGTCAACACGGGTTACCACCTGCTCGCCACCACCGGCGTCACCGATGCCGCCGGCAACGCGCTGACGGCGGAGGCCGCCGCGACCTTCACCACCGCCGATTTCCGGGTCACCGCCCCACTGGCGGGCTTGCAGGTGGTGGAGGGCCAGGCGCTGACGATCAACGCATCCTCCGGCTTCGGCTTCCCGACCAAGGTGAGGTTCTCGCTCAATGGCGTGGCGGACGGCGCTGACGTCACGTCCCCACCGTTCCAACGCACGATTACCGTGCCCGCGCTCGCCGCGGTCCCGGGCGGCCTGCTGGAGTTGTTGGTGCAATCGCGGAATGAGAGTGCGACCCTGCTGTTCGCCTCCGTCACCACCACCGTGTTGGTTCGCGGGACCGACGCCGACAGCGACTCGGACGGCTTCACCAACGCGCAGGAACTCGCGGCCGGCAGTGACCCGTTCCGCGCCGATGCGGACGTGGACCCGGACGCCCACGGTCTCACCACTGCCCGGGAAATCGCCGCCGGCACCAAGGCGAACGACGCCGACACCGACGATGATTTTCTAACCGACGGCGCGGAACTCGCCGCCACCACCGACCCGCTCAATCCCGATACGGATGGTGATGGTTTGTTAGATGGCCGCGAGGCACTCTTCAGCACCAATCCAAAGCTCGCGGACACCGATGGCGACACGCTCAGCGACGGCTTCGAGGTGGGCGTGGGCCGCTACTCGATCGTGACCGGCAGCTTCACCTTCAACCAGGCCCGTGCCGATGCCGCAAGCCGCGGCGGGCATTTGCTCACCGTGGTCAGCGCGAAAGAGCAAACCGCGATCGAAGTCGTGTTGGGGGCCGCGCTCACCACAGGCGACCGGTGGATCGGCTATTCCGATTCGTTCATCGAGGGGGCATTCCGCTGGGAAACCGGCGAATTGGCCAGCTTCCAGCGCTTCGGCAGCGGTGAACCTAACGATTTCAACAACGAGGACGCGGTCGGCATCCGCGCCAGCGGCCTGTGGAACGATTTCAACGTCAATACCAGCCTGCCGTATTTCCTTGAACTCGGCTTCTTCACCGATCCCACGCTGCCGGACACCGACGGCGACTCGATCCGCGACGATGTGGATGAGTTCATCGGCCCGCAAAACGCCGCGCCGGCCGCCGCCGATGACGCGTTGTTCGCCAACGCCGGTGAGACCGTCACCCTGGAAATCGCCAGTGATTTGTTAGGCAATGACAGCGACCCGGACGGTGATCCGTTCGCCCTGCTGACCTTCACCCAACCAACGGCGGGCGGCACCGTCAGCCAACCTAACAACTCAACCCTGGTGTTCACTCCGGCTGAGAATTTCAGCGGGACCGCCGGGTTCGGCTACACGGTCATCGATGCCGGCGGCCTCACCGCCTCGGCGACCGTGCGCATCACCATCGGGACCAACACCCGCCCGGTGGCGGGATTCAGCCGCCCGGTGGCGGCCAACCACGCGCTGCGCTTCGATGGTGTGGATGATTTTGTCAGATCGGCGTTGAATCCGGCGCAGAACCTTGCCGGCGGCCCGTGGACGATCGAGGCCTGGGTGAAGCCGGAAGCATTCAACAACAAGTCGTTCCCGACGCTCTACTCCCAAGGGTTCTGGCGCGCTTCGCTCGGGCTGAACGCCAGCACCGGCAGGTTCGACAGTTGGGCGAACAATGCGGGGCAACTCAACTCCACAGTCGCTCCGCCGCTCAACGGGTGGACGCATGTGGCCGTGACTTTTGATGGCACGACGCGGCGTTTCATCGTCGACGGCGTGGAGGCCGGGGCCTTTGCTTCCAGTGCCGTAACCAGCGACAACAACCCGGTTTACCTCGGTGCGACGGGAAATTCCGCGCCGGACAGCCGGTCGTATTTCCAAGGCACAATGGACGAGGTGCGGGTGTGGAAACGCGCGCTGAGTGCGGCGGAAATCGATTCTAGCAGCCATGTCACGCTGCTGGGCACGGAGTCGGGGTTGGCCGCGTATTGGCCGTTTGAAGAGGGCGCTGGCACGGTGACGGCGGATCTCGCCGGCCAATCGACCGCCACGCTCGGCAGCACGGCCGCCAGCGCGCCGGAGTGGGTGGCGTCGGATGCGCCGGTGGCGGGATTCCGGCAGGATGAAGCTGCGGCGCTCAACACGCCCTTGCTGATCCGCCTGGAGGGCAGCGATGCCGATGGCAACGCGCTCACTGGCAGGATTCTCAACCTGCCGGTCCATGGCCGCTTGTTCCAGTTCGCCGGCGGTGCCGCTGGCGCGGAAATCACGGTGGCTGCCACCACCGTGAGCGATCCTCAGCGGCGGGTGGTTTACGAGCCGGATCCGGATTTCACTGGCGTTGACACCTTCAATTTCAGCGTGACCGATGGCGGGCTTGAGTCGCTTCCCGCGCTGCTTGCGGTGAGGGTTTTCGATGGCTTGGCGCCGCAGTCGGATGATGTTTGGGATGTGGCAGCCGGAGCAGTGGTCACTGCTAGTTCGCCGCTGGCGGCGGGCTCCCCGGCGGCCGGTGCCTTCGATGGCGCGGGCGTCCCGGTGGTCTTCGCCGACGGCCAGCCCGCAGGTTTCAGTCATTTCCTCGAATGGGAAACGCCGACGACGGTGGAAATCACCAGTGCCCGCTTGTTTGCGAATGATGAGGGCCCCGCCTCTGCGGCGCGCGGTTTCAGCGAGCTGCGCTTGTTCGGGCGTCTGAGCGACGGGGACCCCTTTGCTCTGTTAGCCACTTACCGCCCGGCGGCGAATCCGTATTTCGGCGGGCTTCGCGCCGAGGTGGCGGTGGCGTCGTTCATCGGCACGCAGTTCCGGGCAGAATTCGATGCCGCGGTCGCTGGCAGCGGGCCACGCGTGACGGAATTGGATGCGATGGGGGAAACGGTGGTGATGGTGCCGACCGCAGCCGACATCGTCCTGCAAAACGCCACGGCCAGCGCCAGCCAGAGCGGGTTTCCGGTGGGCAATCTGATTGATGGTGTCGTTACCGGATCGTCCGGTTGGGCGGGCGACGTAGGCGGAACCCCACCGATGACGGCGGTGTTCGAAACCAAGGATAATCTTGGCACGACACCGGACACTGTTTTCACATTTCAAATGCCGCAACCGTTTGGCTCGTCGCATTTCGTCGGCTGCTTCCGGATTTCCGCGACCACCAGCGACCGGAATGATTTCGCTGACGGGTTGAACACTGGTGGTGACATCACCACCAACTGGACCGTGCTGGAGGTGATCGAAGTCACCAGCACGGGTGGCGAAACCATCACCGTGTTGCCGGATCAATCGGTGCTCGTCACCGGCAACATGCCCGCGACGACATCTTATACCATCAAGGCCAAGGGCATCAGCGGGGCTGTGACCGGATTCCGTTTGGAAATGCTGGAGAACGCCGCACTGCCTAACAACGGCCCCGGCCGCGTCGGGCACGGCAACTGGGTGCTCGCCGAGTTCCAGGTTTCCTATCAGGGCGGCGTGCCCATTCCGAACCGTGCCCCGCGTGGCACGCCGGACCTGTTGGAGACCTTGCAGGGAATCCCTCTGGCGCTCACTCCGCTTGCCAATGACAGCGATCCGGATGGCGACCGGTTGACCCTTGTCAGCTTCGGTCAACCGCCCGCCGGTGAGGGCAGCGTGACCGCGGATGGAGACACTGGTTTGACTTACACCCCGGCGGCCGCCTTTGTCGGAACCACGAGCTCCACCCACCGCACCACCCATGGCTTCCAAACCAGCAAGCCCACGTTGGTGACCGTCACCGTCCGGCCCACGGCCGAGCGGCGCTGGATCAATCCGGCTGGCGGTAACTGGTCCGTGGCCGCCAACTGGCTCAATGGGCTCATCCCCGGCCCCGACGAGGTCGCGGTGATCGAAGAACCCGGCACCTATACCGTCAATGTGGATGTGAATGCCACCATTTCCCAGCTCCGCCTTGGTGTGGCCACCGGCAGCCAGACCTTGAGCACCAACTCCAGCCGGACCCTAACCGTCATCAACGGCGGCACCGGCGGCGCGGGGGGACGCTTGCAGCTTAACACCGGCACCTTGTCAGCAGGCGGCAATCTAACAGTCAGCGCGGTGGCCGTGGGCGGCGGCACGCTTACCGGAACCGGAATCCTGACCGTCACCGGTGGCTTCGCTTGGACCGGCGGCACGATGAACGGCATCGGCAGTCTGGTGATCGCAGCCACTGCGACCGGCACCCTCAGCGGTCCATCCGGCAAGACCCTCAATGGCGGCTGGCAACTGGTCAACCAAGGCTCCCTAACCATGAGTGGAGCCGGCCTCACGCTTTCCAACCAAAACGGCGCCAACGCCACCCTCGACAACCGCGGGACCCTGACCGTGAGCGACGAGGCAGACATCGCGTGGCTCAATTTCACCAACCAACCGGTCGTCGTAACCAATAGCGGCACTTTTGTTAAATCCGGCGCGGGCACCACCACCGTGTTGTCACTCCCTCAGTTCACCAACAGCGGTGAGATCCGGGTGGATTCCGGCATTTTGCAACTCGCGACGCAGACCAGCCACTCCGGCGTGCTGAATACCAGCACCGGTTCGACCCTTGAGCTGGCGTCGGGCACCTTCACCCTCGCACCGGCAGCGACCTTGGCGGTGGGTGGCGCGATGCGTTTCACCGGCGGCACCTTGGTGCACAACGATGGCGCCACTTTTGCCACCGGCATCGAGTTGGTCGCTGGCGGCCTCACGGTGAACACCGCCATTGAAACCCCGTCGCTGACCCAGAGTGGCGGCACCCTCGGCGGCACCGGTATCCTGACGCTCACCGGGTCGTTCTCCTGGACCGGCGGCACGATGAACGGCACCGGCAGCCTGGTGATCGCATCCACTGCGACTGGTGCCATCAGCGGCCCCGCCGGCAAAACCCTCAGTGGCGGCTGGCAACTGGTCAATGAGGGTACCTTCACCCTGAGCGGAGCCGGTCTCACGCTTTCCACCCAAAACGGCGGCAACCCCACCCTCGACAACCGCGGCACCTTCACCGTGAGCGACGAGGCCGACATCGCGTGGCTCAATTTCACCAACCAACCGGTCTTCGTAACCAATAGCGGCACCTTCGTTAAATCCGGCGCGGGCACCACCACCTTGCTCTCACCCACCAACTTCACCAACAGCGGTGAAATCCGGGTGGATTCCGGCATCTTGCAGCTTGCGACGCAGACCAGCCATTCCGGCGTGCTGAATACCAGCGCGGGTTCGACCCTCAATCTGGCGTCGGGCACCTTCACCCGCGCGCCGGCAGCGACCTTGGCGGTCGGCGGCGCGATGCGCTTCACCGGCGGCACCCTGGTGCTCAACGAGGCCGCCACTTTTGCCACCGGCATCGAGTTGGTCGCTGGCGGGCTCACGGTGAACACCGCCATTGAAACCCCGTCACTGACCCAGAGTGGCGGCACCCTCGGT
>JAIPKB010000310.1 GCA_021733795.1 Akkermansiaceae bacterium
CGGCGGCGTTGTCGATGGTGGCGCTGCGCAGCAAGGAGCAGAGGGCGGTTTCGGCGCGGTAGGCGATCATGTGCACGGCATCCAGAAGCCGCTTGCGTCCGAGCACGGGTCTTTCGAATCGGTCCGCCTCGTCGAGTTGCGCCCAATCGATGGGGTGTTGGGTTTGCTTCTTGCGTGCCTTGATTTCTTCGACCCGGGCTTCCATCGCGGTGATTTCTTCCAGGAGTTCTTGGTAGGGAGAAGATCCCGGCCGGGCCCGAGCGGCCGCGGCGTAGTCCGCCACACCGGGCCGCGGCAGCGTCGAGAAATACCAATCACGGGATCCCGCCGCATCAATCGCGTCCGCGTCGATGCGCAGCAGCCTGCCCGAGGGGCGAAACACGGCCAGTCCCTCAATCACCACATCCTTGTCGACGAAGTAACCGACGACCACCTGCGCCTTTGGGTGCATGGCTGGGTTCCGGAAATGCAGGCGCACCGGGCAAAGCGACCGCCAGCCTCTACGCCGGAAGACTCGCATTGGGACTGGCGGAGAAAGGCGAGCGCTTGGCGGTCCCTCCTCGGCTACCAATCCTACGCACTGGTGTGCCAAAGCGAGCTACAAGGCCTGATGCTCACCAACGATATGCCGGGACAAGTCCGGTGGCGGGAGTCAATGCGGTGAGAAAGCGAAGGAGCGTGCGGCGCGGTTCTTTCGCGGTGCTTTGGCAGGTGGGCGAGGACGCCCACCCTCCGTGAGGCACGACTTGCGAATGTTGCTGGATGGATTGAGTTCAAAGTGGCGGATTTTTCCGAACGGCAGGATTCTGGCAGAAATGGGGGATTTTGGAAGCAGCAAATGAGACGAAAGCGGGAATTTTTGTGAGGTCGTGTATTTTCAGATGGAATGGCAGGATTTGGGGCGGCGTGCATCAGGGCTGGCTTAATGTGGCTCGTCTCGGACGATGGCGGCGGGCGGCCGGTTCACGACGAGGCGGGGATTGCCCTGCTGACGTTGCCGGAGGCCTGGCAGCAATTTCTCCACATCATCCCCATGTACGGCCATGATGGCTCACTTGTAGCGGATCTGTGTAGATGAAGATTCTTGTGGCACTTTGTCGAATTCTTTGCTGAAGGGGGTGCCGGCTGGCCCGAGTTTCTTATCACGAGCCTGTAGCCCTTGATTTTGCAGGGATTTGCTGCAAAAGGCACTACAAAGTCGCTCTTTTATTGTTAGATGTAGAAAAACACGAGCGAAGATGCCCAAAACGCAGGGAGACCTCAACAAAAATATTCGGGACCGAAAGGCACTACAAATCGATTTCCCAAAAAAACCATCATTGATTATCAACGAGTTACGTGTTTTGAGTCCCCGAAAGCGGACTGAAACCGCCTAAAAAGGGCACCTTTCTAACAACATTTGAGAAACTCGGGCTGGGGCAGGGGCGGCGAGAATCCACGGGAATTGAACGATCAGTTGAGGAAGGAGAACCGCCGGAAGCGCAAGAAAGTGAAATTTACGCTTGCCACGATGCCGATCATTGTGTAACATCTGTGCATCAAATGTCTGAAGCCCAAAATGTCTGAAGCCCATCATCCCATCCAATTGGTCTCCCGCCTCACCGGGTTGAGCATGCATGTCATCCGGATCTGGGAGCAGCGCTACAACGCGGTGGAGCCGCAGCGAACGCCAACCAACCGGCGCATTTACACACAGTCGGATGTCGAGCGGCTGAACTTGCTGCGCGAGGTGACTCAAGCGGGCTACAAAGTCAGCCAAGTGGCGCAGTTGCCGATGGAGAAACTGCGCCAGTTGGCTGCCGAATCCGCCGCTGGTGATCGGCGCGCCTTCCCTCCCGTGACCGAAGCGCCCGCCCCCGCTTCCTTGCTCGACGACTGCGTGGTTGCGATCAAGGCCCTCGATGCCAACGCGCTGGAAGTGATCCTCAAGCGCGCCGCGACCGTACTGGGCGCGCTGGGGCTGCTGCAACGTGTCATCGCCCCGCTGAGCCAAGCCCTGGGTGAAATGTGGCGCGATGGCACGATCACGACCGCCCATGAACATTTTGCCACGGCGGTGATCCGGACCGTGCTGGGGAATGCCACCAAGGCCTTCGGGGTGCCCGCGCATGCGCCCTTGCTGCTGGTTGCCACTCCTGCAGGCCAAGTCCATGAACTGGGCGCGTTGCTGGTCGCGGCCACGGCGGTGAATTTCGGTTGGCGCGTCACCTACCTGGGAGCCAACCTGCCCGCGGCCGAGCTGGCCGGCGCGGCGCAACTCAGTCAGGCGCGTGCCGTCGCCCTGAGTCTGGTCTATCCCGAGGATGATCCCCAACTGGAGGGCGAGCTGGAGCGCTTGTGCGACGCGCTGCCACCGGAAACCGCGCTGCTCGTCGGCGGTCGCGCGATGCCCGCCTACCGCGACACTCTGGAGCAAGCCGGCGCGATCCCCGTCGAGAACCTCGCGCATTTGGGGGCGACCTTGGACGGGCTGCGCACCTCTCGCCAACCCACCCACCGAAAGGCCAGGCGATGAAAGAATTGAACTTGCCCGGCCCTACACCTCATCCGGACTCATCCAGCGGAAGGAAACGATCTTGAAATGGCGACCGAAGTCGATCCTGCCGTCCACCGCCTTGGCCGGATTGAGCTCCGCTTCGTCGGGAGTGACCGGCTCGGGGGTGCGTTGTACCGTCGCCTCACACCAGGCCCGTGCCTTCACTTTGCCAGCCGCGTCGACCGACTCGCCGTAGGCCCTGATCATGAACGTGTCCGAGCGGGAGGTCAGCGTGGAGCCGATCACCTGCAGGAGGTCCCCCTGCGTCAGGTAACCCGGAATCCCCCATGCCGTGGAGGCGGGCTTCAAGGTCTGACTCAGCCGCGTCGCATCCGACATGTTGTCAAACCGGACGTTGGGCAACTCGGTCTCGTTGTCGAGGGGGTAGCGGGCGTCGAACACGGAGTTGATGCCGGCCGCATCGATGGCGGCTTGGAGCGGGCCACTGTCGCCGTGCTTGGTGTCGACGAGACGGCGGTTCACGAAGTCGGCCAGACCGAAGAACGGTGCCCGCTCCTTCACCTCGCGCACGATCTGCTCCGCCAGTGCGTCCAGCTCGTAGTCGGACAGGCTGCGGAACCCGCCGGTGGCCTCCTTGGAATCGGGGGTACCGGCCAGCCACTCCCCTTCGGGCGGGTTCAGGAGGCGCGGAAAGGGAATCGCGTCGGAGCTTCCATAGCCGGTGTCGCCGGTGGAGGCGAGGATCGCCTTCCAAGCCTCCTTGCTGATCGAGTGGACATTGAATCCCCCGTCCAGCATGAGCTTGGAGGCGGCCCGGTGGAAGTCGCTGAGATCGCGTTCCACGTTGCGGCCGATCGGATAGAGCCTCATTCGCCCGTTCGGCAGCGGATTGGCGTCGGGATTGCTGAGGAACTCCGTCTTTTGCGTCTGGGTTCCGGTCGACAGGAAGTAATTGTCCCAGAGATTGAAGTTCGCTTCGTAACTCAAGTCATAAACCACGAAATGGTCGTCGGGCCGGTGGAAGAGGATCTCCCGGTTCAACATCGCCCAGTAGTCCGGTCCGCCCCCGGACCGACCGTCCGCCCAGCCGAAGAGGTATTGGTTCCAGCCGTTGCGTGATTTCTCCTGGGAGGTCTTCAGGACCGGGCTGGTGGTGGTTCTTCCGGTGCGGGGATCCGCCAGCGAGTTGCCGATGGCGTAGCTGGGATGCCAGCCGAACTCCGAGAGCTTGAGATGGCGTAGATAACCGATCGACGGGATGCCGGTTTCCTTCCGCGGCACCTCGAACAGCACCAACTGATCCGTCCCCTCGATCGGCGGGCCGAACGGGTTGCCGAGCATCTTGCCATTCCGGGGCCGGGGAGCCAAGGCCCGAAAGTCCACCTCCCCGTCAAAAAGGTCCCGCGTGTAGCAGCCGTAGAAGTACGGGGCGACGTCGGTCACGTTGTCCCACGGGGTCCGGCAGAAGTAGGCCGCACGAGGGTTCCAGTTGGCGATCACCGCGGACTGGAAGTGCCTGGATGCCTGCCTGAGTTGTCCCGAGCCCGCAATGTTCGACTGGATATCCTCGTTCCACCAGCGGAACCGGAACCCGTCTCGCGTGCGCACGTCGGGAGTCGCGTCGCCGGGAAGAATGGCGGCAGTATTGGGGAGCGAATACACCTGTACCGGGTTCTTCGCACTCCACTGCACCGGCATCTCATCGCTGCCCCCGGCCTGCAGCGAGGTGTTCGCGTAGACCATCAGGGGCAGTCTGTCGAAGTCATTGTCGGTGGACCGCCCACGGGTCCGGGAAGCGTCCTTGAGCGCCATCAGATAGTTGTCGCCTCCGGATTCACCCGAGGCCCCGGGCTTTTCGATGAAATTCTGGGGCTTCTGGGCGTGCTTCAGGGTCATGTCCTGCCAGTAATACAGGCTCGGGTCAGGGGCGATGTTTGGCGACAGGGTGTTGCTGGCGATGTTGAAAATCTTGTATGCGTCGGCGTGATCCGGGCTGAACACGACGGTTTCGCCGGCAGCGAGGGTGGTCTTCGGCAGACTGAACAAGATCGTGCCCACGTACCACTCCGGGCTTTTGTCAACCCCGGTTGCCGTGGAGTCCGCTCCCATTTTCGTCGAACCCCGTCCAAAGGGAATCGGCACGCGCGTGGGGGCGACACGGCCGCCGAAATTCAGTTCCACGTCCTTGTTGCCATTGACGAACATTTCGGCGATGGTCGGGTTCAGTTCGAGTGCCACGTTGTAGGGGTTCCACAGCGCCACGCGGGGGTAGAGGCAAACGCGCAGGTTGTATTGCGAAGTGCCCGAACCCCGGGCGTCCGGGAAGGTGGCGAGGTTGTAATAAATCGAGGCTTCCACCATCACCGGTGCCAGGTTCGACTTATCGAGGGGCACCAAGCGGGCCGGTTCCAGGTTCGCTTCGTCGTAGACATTGGCGTTGTCGTACATGCCCCGGAGGGTGACGTTGTCCGTGGTTGTGGCCGGCGGGATCATCTCGCGCGCCGACTTCGACATGGCCAGTTCCTGGCCGATTTGGTTCCAATGCCGCAACAAGGCGAAGGACGGCGCGATGTCGCGATACTTGGTCTGCTCCCAGCGCGTTCCCTGCTCCGCCGCGACCTTGGAATTGGCGGGGCCGATGATCTTGTCGGTATCGTCGATCCCCCAAACGATGCGCTTGCCCTTCACCGTGAGGTCGGCGATCTTGCCACTGCGGCTGTTCAAATAGGCCGTCAGGTCGCGCTGCAAGCCGCCTTGGCGAACGTTGGTCAGGACGCTGCGGGAGGCTTGGGTGATATCGTGGAAATGGGCTTGCGCATTCTCCTTCGGCACCGCGTTGGCAACCGCGATGGACTGCTCGGAGAAAATCCTCGCGGCCTCGTCCGGTTCGATTTTACCCAGTCCCCGCACGGCTTCCGCGGCGGAATCCTGGGCGTTGAGCAGGCGCTCCATGCCCGCCGCCCCCCCCCCCCC
>JAIPKB010000311.1 GCA_021733795.1 Akkermansiaceae bacterium
CCGCTTCCGCATCCCGATCAAATCTCCCCGCGAGATCGATTTCATGCGCGCGGCGGGCGCGATCGCCTCGTCCATCCTACAGGCGCTGGCCAAGGCGGTCGAACCGGGGCGCAGCACGGGCGAGATCGATCAACTGGCGGCCGACTTGATGCGCCAGCACGATTGCCAGAGCGCGTTTCTCGGGTACCGCGGATTTCCAGGTTACACCTGCATATCGATCAACGAGGAGGTGGTCCATGGGATTGGTGGCCCGCGCCGGATCCAGCCCGGCGACATCGTGAAAATCGATGTCGGAATCATCAAGAGCGGCTTCATCGGCGACAACGCCACCACGGTTGCCGCCGGTAGCATTCCGGATGCCACCAAGCGCTTGCTGGCGGTCACCGAGCAGGCGTTGTTTCAAGCGATCGACCACGCCCGCGCCGGCACCCGGCTTGCCGACCTTTGCGGAGCGGTTGAGGACTTCGCGGTTCCGCACGGCTTCACCATTGTCAGGGAATTTGTCGGCCATGGAGTCGGGAGGCGGCTTCATGAAGAGCCCCAGATTCCCAATTACCGGCCGTCCGGAAAATCCCCGACCTTGATGCCCGGGATGACCCTGGCGATCGAGCCAATGGTCAACATGGGGGTTCCCGGCGTGCGGATTCTTGCCGACGGTTGGACCGTCATCACCGAAGATCGCAAGCCTTCGGCCCACTTCGAGCACACCGTGCTGGTCACTAGCGGGGAACCGGAAATCCTCACCTGGCGCCCCCGCGAGGCGCTGCCCGGGATGCTGGGGCTGGAAGCACTTTGAAGGCTGAGAATTTGTGCTGCTTTTCCGCCAATACCCCACCTTCCGCCAGTCCCGCGCTGTCCAGAGCAGACGTCGTCGTCTCATGCCGGGCATTCTGGGCCGAAATGACTCGGAACCCATATCCCCATAGGCTCGCAGGCGATATTTAATTTCATTTGTAGCCATCAATAAGAAAAACTATTTGAAACTTCTTCTTTACATGTAAACGTTCTAAAGCTATTTCTTTAGCCATCAAGCCGCGCCACCCCATCCACCTTGAAATCCAACGCCGGGACACCACCCCAGTCGGCATCCTGCGCACCACCTTTCGCGACCCTGTCTCCGGTCGGCTCTGCCACACCACCCACGGCCGCCTCACCGGGCTCACCCTCGACGTTCTGCTGCTCATCCAAGCCGCGATCCAAGGGGAGGTCATGCTCAAATCCGACCCCGAGGCCCTGCGCACCACCGACTCGCTCGAATACGGGGCCAGTGCCGCCCTGCTGCGCCTGGCCAAGGACATCGGACTGGACAAAGCCCTCTATTCGCGGCCCCACGAACCTTGGGTGCGGGACTGCCTGGCGATGATCGTGGGGCGCCTCATCTATCAAGGCAGCAAGCTCGCCCTGTCCCAATGCACCACCTATTCCGCCCTCTGGAGCCTCTGTGGCAGCGAGGGCCCCATCGATGTCAACGAACACTGCTACGCTCCCATGGACCGGCTGCTGGAGCGCCAGCACGCCATTGAAAAACACCTGACTGCCAAGCATCTAACCAACGGAACCCTGATCCTCTACGACATCACCAGCAGTTATTTCGAAGGAGAATACGCCGGCAGCGAAATCGTCGAGTTCGGCTACAACCGCGACCACAAGCACGGCCACGAACAAATTGTCATCGGGCTCGTCACCACCGCCGAAGGTTGCCCCGTTTGTGTCGAAGTCTTTCCCGGCAACACCCAGGATGCCAGCACCGTCATTGACAAAATCCGCGAACTGCGCACCCGCCATGGCGTCGATGACTTCGTGTTTGTCGGCGACCGCGGCATGATCACCGCCAGCAACGAAGCCAAACTCGGGACCCTGCCCGAGGGCGATGGGATTCAAATCATCAGTGCCCTGACCCATCTGGAAATCGTGCAAATGCTCCAACGCACCGGCCATGAACCCGAGCTTTTCGACCAAAATCAAATCGTCGAAATCACCGATCCGGACGCCCCCGCCCGCCGCTACTGCCTGTGTCGCAACCCGCACACCGCCGGGCGCGAAACCACTACCCGGCGCGAGTTGCTGGAACGCACCAGGTTGGAACTCACACGCATCGCCGCCACCGCGCTCAAGAGCCAGCGGACCAAACATCCCGCGAGTGACGAACTCATCGGCGCGCGGGTCGGCAAAGCCCTCGTCAAGACCCGGATGGGCAAATACGTTGTAGATAAGAAGGGACAGTCACTTTGATAAAGTTTTCTGTAGACACTGGGTTAAATCCGTGTAGGCTTTGGACATGAGACGCGCACGTTGGATCGTTTCCCCCAAGCCGGGGTCCCCCAAGCCGGTGATTTACCGGCCTAGATGAACTTCTAAAAATCCATCTAGCCTTACTCCCATAAGGGTTTGCGGCGATTTCGACTCTCAGGTTTTTGGGCCTATACACTCCCGCTGTGAACACTTGTTTCAGCTGGGTTTTCCACCTCCCGGCACCTCCCGGCAGCGATCCCACCCAGATCCCGGCCGCCGGTCACCACCGATCCCACCCGCGTGCGAGGGGTGCCCCCTATACTTTGGTATAATGCGCCCGTGCGGGTCCCGCCACCTGTCCGACCGATCCCACCTCGATCCCGGTCCACCTCCCGGCCACCTCCCGCCCGGTGCCGACAAGGACCGGCCACCTCCCGGCACCTCGGGATCCTCACCGGCCAGCACCAGCCCCATCCGGATCCCCGGCCACCGACCAGCATGTCGGGATCCTCACCGGCCAGCACCAGCCCCATCCGGATCCCCGGCCACCGGATCCCCATCACCGACCAGTATGTCGACCAGCATGTCGACCACCATGTCGACCGCTATGTCGGCCACCGGATCCGGATCCGGATCCCCGGCCACCGGATCCCGCACCTCGTGCTCGTGGATAAAAAAACCGCCACCCCCTTTCGAGGATGGCGGCTGGCTTGATGAGCACCGAATGCGTCAGGAGTGGCCTTGCGGCCGGAAGATTATTCGTTGGCCGGATCGTCGCTTTGGGCGGTGGCCGGAGTGGTGGTGGTGGCCGGCAGCAACTCACGGGCGGCCAGCCAGGCAAGCGGATCGCGGGCAGCTTCCGCCCGCTCGGAGAGCAACGAGCCCTCCAACTGAATCCGCCGGGTTTCGAGAGCAGCGAGGTCACCGGATAGCAGGTGATCGACCTTGCCGACGGCAGCGACGGAAGTTTTGAATCGGGCGGCCAGGTCGGCACGGGCGGAATCCAGAATCCGGGCAGTGACCGGTGCCAGCTTCAGGCTTTCCCGATTGACGGCCTGGGCAATCGCGCCATTGATAGGTCCGGCGGTGCGGTCGGAATTGTGATAAGCCATCGTTGCCGAGGCACATTCCCGGGCAAGCTCAAGGGATGGATTCAAGGCAAGTTCCGCGTGGAGGCGGTCCCGCTCGGCGTGCAACCAGCACGGTGGAAGATTGTAAGTTTCGCGGTTAGGGTGCTCGGCTCGGGTGCGGTGAATGATTTCGTGCAATTCTTCGACCCGCTTTCTAACGGCGGCGATGGTTTTGAGCTCGGAAGCGGTTAGGCTAACTGCTTTCAGTAATTCTTCAATCATAATTCGGTTGGTGTTGGTGGTTCGGTGTTCGGTGGTGATATATCTCAGTGCGATTTGCTCCAGGCTTTGCCGTTCGGTGATGCGGACCATCCGCGTGCCTGAAGCTCAGCGGCAACAACGGGATCGGATCGGAAAGTTAGGAGCGAAGCAATGTTGGCGGTGGCATAGGGGCGGTCCTCAGGTGCCGCCGTGGCTGGTTGCGGTTGGCTACGTGGTGCTGTCGGCTTGGGTTCCGTTAGGAGTCGCTCCAGGTGCGGCAGCTGAGGGTTAGGCGGGGACTTGGCTTGAACCGTTGCGAGCTTGGCGGCGCGTCTTGCTCTGAGCACCGCCGTCTGACTCTTGATTTCGGCGGTTTTTCGAAGGACGTCTGCTAGCTTACTTTTGAGCCCAGCGATTTTTGCCTTGCGGTCGGCGGCTTGGGTTTCCAGTCGTTTCTGATAGGCCAAACCGTCGGCGCATGCGAATGCGGCTTCGGCGGCGGTGATGCCTTCCGCTTTCATTCGGGCGGGTGAAATCGACATAAACAGGGCTTGTGCCTCGGGGTCATTGAGTAATGATTTTTGCATAGGTTTGAAAAGTTAAAGGCTTCCGATTTCGAGGTTTTCGAGGATGGCTTCCAGCGGTTCGACGGTATGGCAGGAATCGACAAGGTGACGTGCAACAGCTAGATCGTCGAATACGTCAATCCCAGCGGCAACCCAACGGCGGATCGTGCGGCTGGTGACGCGGAATCGTTCGGCACGTTCTTCAAAGTTGATTGGTTCGGTGGCGGTCATTGGCGGTGCGGGTTGACAACCTTCGGGCTGTGTCAAATCGAAGCCAGCGACGCCAGCGCGAAAGCCAGCGATTAGGGGGTGTTCGGTCATGGCTTTAATTGTTCGGTGATTGGCGATTGGTATTGTGAAAGCTCTACCAGCACGTTTCGAGTGTATCGTTTCAAGATCGTGCTGATTTCCACCGCCGTTCTTCCTGCCAGCATCGGCGGCAGATCGGAGTTCATTTTCTGAATCGCCAACTTGATCGTCTGCCCTGCCATTTCCCCAGCGGCATATTGTTGACTGGCGGAGACAAATAGCTGTCGATCAACTTCGAGAGCGTGCTTGATCCGATCCGTTTCGGCTCTCAGCTTTTCGAGCCTGGCGCTGGAAATATCGTGCGCGCCTTCGAGTCGGTTAGTCATGGCGGCGACTTTCTTTTTCATCGCGGACGCGTTTTGAATGTTCACGCCTGACTTGCTCCATGTCGATACGGTCTGGCGAGAAATGCCGTGGATTTTTGCTAGTTCGGAATGGGTTTTTGGTTTCATGGTAAGTAAAGGCGATTTTGAAAGTTGGTATAAAAAAAGAGGGGGATGGGGCTAAACTCCGGGGTGTCAGAAAATGCCAAGAGATTCCTTTTTTTGTTCCCGCCAGGCAAGGAGAGCCGTTCTTTGCATCATAGTGGCACCGTAGCGGCGTCCGCGCGCTTGCCGTGGCTGGATGTCCCATCGACACCCCCCGCCGCCTCCAGCGCGCTCTTGCGACGCCATACGTTGGAAGCTCTTTCACTATACGCTTGCCTCGCTGCGTCCGACTTACCACCCCGCAGTGCCAGCCCTCCAAAGTCCCGCAACTCTACTTCCAACAGGGACACCAGCGCCCGGGAACATCCCAGCTCTTCGGCGAGTTTCGTTTGACTCATTTCGCCAACGCGATCGATTCCAAGGCTATGGCATAGAACTGCCAGACGGACCGCCGCCGAACGCCATCGGGTTTGGCCTCCGTTTGCTGGCAATAGGAACTGACAGAACACCGCCAGCGCGTTTTTCGGGATTGTTCCGATGCCTCCAACATCCAGGTCGGCGGCGTCGTGCTCGTCTAGCGGC
>JAIPKB010000312.1 GCA_021733795.1 Akkermansiaceae bacterium
GTCGCCCATCGAGGATCCATTGGTGAAATGCACGGTCGGGAGGCCGCCGATCCCGGAAGCCACCACGGTCGGAGCGCCGTTATCACGGGTCATCTTGGCCGCGCTTCCGTTCTTGTCGCGCCACTCGTTCACGGTGGAGTCGACCAGCGTCATCGTGCTGGCATCGCTCGCATCCAGCCACAAGGCGAGGCCATCGGTGACGGGTGTGGCGTTGGCGGGTGACGCCCCGAAATACATCGCCGCACCCATCGTCAATGCGAGGGCGAGGTGTGTGAGGTTGTTTCTGATCGGATGATCAGGATTCGGTGTTTTCATTGCGATTTTGTTTGGTTGGGATTCATTCTGACGGTTTGTGGCTTGTGGTGCAAGTTCTGACGGTTCAATCATGGTTGGTGGGTTGGCGGTTTTCATGACTTGCTTGCGGGTTTGGTTGATGATTGGGGCGGGGGGAGCCGTTTGCCTGCACACACACGTGGGCATCCTGCGTCATATCCCGAGGGATGGAAGGAAATTGTTGATCCCACGGGCAGGTATTTTCAGAAACGGTTGTCCCAAATTGGGGCAGGATGGGAGGCTTGGTTCGGGTCATGACAGACTATCGACACATCACGCGGCACACAGAGACCTCGACGGGAAAGGAGTAATTGGGCCGCGTAAAACATGGGAGGTTCATCAATGAACAGGGCCGTGGGCGGGGTCTTACCGAACAGCGAGGCAAGACAGCGATGGTAGCTTTCCACGTCATTCTCCCAATCCGGCAGATTGTAGCGACCGGTCGGGATGCCATGCGCCTCCAGTTGGGCGAGAAACATCCGCTCGTGGAGTCCTGGGCCCGCCTTGCGCCGATCCGTCCTCGCGAGCAACACGATCCTGCGGTGTCCCAGTTTGACCAGCCTCTCCACGGCGCTCTGCATCGCGGCTTTCTTGTCGATTCTCACCGAAGAAATCGGGAGTTGGGAACACCGTCCGAATACCGCAAACACAGGAACCGCTTGTCGGGAAAACCACTCAAGCACCTCCCGCGGGCCACCTGTAACCACCCAGGCATCAGTCTTGATGCCTTGCACATACTGCGCCACTCGACGCAGATCCATGCCCAGATCCATCAACGACTTCTCGGCGATCGTGGAGGAATGGCCCGCACGGGTCAGTTGATGGCTAAAATCGTTGTAACTGATCTGCACGGGACCCGACTGCTCATAGACCATGAAGGTAATCTCCAGCGCGCTTCTGGCCCGGGCCTCGGTTGCGATGCGCCTCCTGCGTCCTGCGCCTTGCGCAATGAGCAGTCCGTCCCGCTCGAGCAAGCGCAAGGCGCTTTCCACGGTTTTGGCATTCACGCCGAATTCGAAGGCAAGGTCCTCGCGGCCCGGAATCTCATAGTGCCATTTGCCGCTGGCCAATTCTTCACGCAAATAATCCGCCACTTGCTCGATTTTACTCAGAAATCTCAATTGCGCCATTGCTCGTGACTAGCCTAAGGACGGGAAACTGTCGATTCGAATCTTAGAGGGGGGGACAGGGCGTGTTGCGATTTTCGGCAGGAAATGGGGTTGACGCATCCGTCGGGTTGAACTAAGCCGCTCTGCGGCAAGGCGTTACGGGGAGTTGAGGGAGGCGGATGGGTGGTTCTGTCATCGTCTTCGAGGGGTTCGGGAGGCAGTGTCGGCTCGCTATGAAGCACCCTAAACACACCAAACCAAGCCGTCAATCCGGAAAACCCGCATCGAAAACCGCCAGCCGCGCCGTCCGCCAAGCCGCCGGAAAACCCAAGGGGAAGGCCGCCGCCCGCAGGCCGGCCGGCAAGGCCAGGACCCAGGCCACCGCCGGCAAGCCGGCCATCAAGCCGGCGAAGAAGGTTGCCAAGAAGGCGGCCGGCAAAGCGGCGGCCAAACAGGCCGTGAAGGTCGCCCGGAAGCAAGCCGCGAAGCAGGCCCCCAAGCCGGCCCCCGCCGCCCGCGAGGTCCACTCGACGCCGCCCGCTCCGCTCCGCCCCCACGTCGGCCCGCGCTACACCGATCCGCTCGACTATCTATTTCGCCTCGCTTTTGCTCTTGAGTGCCGTAATCACCGCATCGGCCACGGCTTTACCCAAAATGGGCTGTTCCGCGGCACCAAAATGCACGTCGCTGCCTTTGCGCCACTTGTCAAAAGCCGGTGAATCATTCACCACCTTGTGCAAGTCGTTGATTGGAATCTCCGGATGCTTCCGCACGACCTCCATGGCGGCCTTGTTGAATTCGACAGAATCGCCTTTTTGACGTCGGTATTTTCCGCCGCTGCTGTTGGGTACCGGGGTGGTCGTGCACCAGATCAATTTGGCCCCCGTTCGTTGCAGGATTTGAACTCTCTGATTGTTGTTGGTTGCGCCCGCCGCTGTCTTTATGCCTGAACCCATCCGCGCGGTCCTGTTGGTTGCCCTGCCCCATTTTGGGTCATCCGGATTGGATGTTTTCTCTGTCATTTCCTGCCCGGGCAAGCCATGATCGGCCCGGGCAAACCATGATCGGCGAAATTACCGCCCCCGAACCTGCATATCATGAAGACATCGATCAAAACCATCGGTCTGCTGGCCGCACTCGCGATGGGCCTCACCAGCCCGCTTTTCTCACAAGTCCCCGATCTTACCAAGGACACGCAGTCGGTGGACCGCAAGCTCACCTACAATCTGGGTGCGACCGGCATGCGCGGCTGGATTTACACCAAGGCGGCCAATAATCTCGATGCCGCCCAGGGCCGCACGACTTTGGCCAGCCGGCAAATCCTGGTCACCCATGTCGGTGCGGCATCGCCGGCGGATGGCGTGGTCAAGGTGGATGATGTGATCCTCGGTGTGGATGGCAAGCCGTTTGGCGACGACGCGCGCAAGTCGATCGCACTGGCGATTCAGGAAGCGGAAACGGAGGCCCGGGGCGGAGTACTCAAGCTCATGGTTTCGCGCGCGGGCCAAGTGCAGGATCTCGCGTTGAAGCTCGCCGTGATGGGCACCTACAGCGACACCGCGCCGTGGAACTGCGAAAAATCGAAACGCATCCTCGATGGTGCCATCAAGGTGCTCGAAAAGGAAACCATGGCGCCCAACTGGACCGGATCCATCCAGGGCCTGGCCCTGCTCGCCACGGGCAAGCCGGAATACCTGCCAAAACTGCGCGACTTCGCACACGGCCTCACCAAGGAAAATCCCGATCCGGACAAGAAACCCTCAGGATCCACCTGGGGCGATACATGGAACATGAGCTATCGCCTGCTGTTTCTCTGTGAGTATTACATGGTCACCCGCGACCGGGAGATACTGCCCTCGATCGAAAAAAGCGCACTCCTGCTGGCCCGCGGCCAGAGCATGTATGGGACCTTCGGACACGGCTTCGCCGCACTTGCCACGGACGGCAAATTCAACGGCTCCGTGCCGCCCTACGGTCCCGTGAACATGGCCGGGTTACCGGCCAATCTCGCCATCGTGCTCGCCAGGAAATGCGGCGTGAAGCACCCGGAAATCGATCAGGCCATTATCCGCGCCGCCGGGTTCTTCGGCTACTTCACAGGCAAGGGGAGCATCCCCTACGGCGAACACGCACCATGGCCCTACCATGAGAACAACGGCAAGAATTCCATCACCGCGGTGATGTTTGCCGCGATCGGCAACAAGCCGAAGGAGACGGAGTTCTTCGCCCGCATGGCCACGGCAGGTTTCGTCAGTCGCGAATACGGCCACACCGGGCAAGGCTTCAGCTATCTGTGGAGCGCCCTCGGTGCGGCCGTCGGCGGACCCGAGACGGCGGCCGCGTTCTTCGGCAAGTGCTCGTGGCACCTCGATCTGGTCCGCCGCTCGGACGGCTCGTTCACCTATGACGGCGGCGAACAATACGGGGCCGGGCAGACGGATGATAATACCTACTATGGCAACAGTAGTTACAACGGTCTGAGTCCCGCCGCCACCTATGTGCTCACCTACGCGCTGCCACTGGGGAAACTCGTCATCACCGGCCGCGACGCGGATGCTTCGGGTTGGCTCGACAAGCAGGAAGCCGCGGCCACCGTGGCGGCCGGCCATTTCGATCTCGATCGGCGCGGGTTGTCCCCTGCGGAACTGATCGCCGCCTTCGGCAACTGGTCGCCGATCGTCCGCGGCTGGGCGGCGCAGGAACTGGCGGCGCGCCCCGAATCCAAGGCGATGGTGGCCGACCTCATCAAACTCGCCGACAGCGGCGATCCGCATCAGATTCAGGGTGCCTGCGAGGCACTGGGGCTCATCAACACTCCCGAGGCGCTAACCGTCCTGGTCAAACAACTCGCCCACCCGGACCGCTGGGTGCGCTACAAGGCGGCCGAGGCTGTTGGAAAAATGGGCGGGACCGCCAAGCCGGCCATCGAGAGCATCCTCAAGGCGCTCGTGGCGACTGCGGAACCCTCGTGGCCGATCCGTTGGGAAGACCCCGTGCAATTCGCGCACGGCCAGTTGGCCTCCGCCGTGTTCTCCGGCCCCCTGCGTGAGGAACTCAACAAAGTGGACCCCAAGTTGCGCAACCAAGCCATCCGCGCGGTATCCACCAATCCGGATGGCGCGGCCCGCGCCACGCTCGAGCATTGCTTCCAGAATCAACTCAGCGAGGATGATGTCATTGCACTCGCCCCGGTCATTCTCGCGGCGGTGGAGAGCCCCAGTCCGGCGGACACCATGTTCAATAATGCGATCCGCATGGCGGGCTTGACGGCGCTTACCAAGTATCATTTCGAAGAAGGGATCGCGGCAGCGGTCGGTCTGGCGATAACCCAGGGCGGGCATGGCAGCCAAAGCCGCACGGGCGAAATCATGAATATGATCACCGGCTACGGATCCGCCGCCAAACCGCAGATCCCTGCACTAAGAGAGTTGATTGCCAGCTTCAACGCGGAGGTCGAGCGGCGCGAGTTTCCCGGTGGCGAACTCAACAACCAGCGTGTCGGCGCCGTGGAGGAGGCCATCAAGACCATCGAAGCCGCCAAGGATCATCCCCAACTCCGCAGCACCACGTCAGCATCCGCGAAATAATTCTAACAAAGATCTCTCCATCAATAACCATCTCCTCAAACTGATCAAGCAGCCCTAGGCTGCATTCCTAAAAAGGAAAATTCCAACGAATCAATGACAATGAAACCAACTGCAATCCTAACCGCTGCGCTGCTCTGCGTCCTCTCGCCGATCTCCTTCGCCAAGCCACTGAAGGTCTTCATCCTCGCCGGGCAGTCGAACATGGAAGGGCAGGGCTCGGTGGATCATGATGGCAACGAAGGAAAGGGCAATCTGGTCTGGTCGATGAAACACTCGAAGAGTGCCGACAAGATGAAGAAGCTCAAGAATGAAAAAGGGGAATGGGTCGTCCGGGATGATGTGCAGATCTCATTCAAGGTTGGCGACAAGGTC
>JAIPKB010000313.1 GCA_021733795.1 Akkermansiaceae bacterium
TTGGCCTCGATATTCTCATAGCGCGTGTCTGGAATCGACCCGTCGGCTTGAAACGCCGGCAAATTCTCCTGCCACGTATAGAGCGTGGGAAGCACCTCCTTGGCCGCCGTGCCGTAGGTGTTCCGCAGGATCTCGAACGGTTTCCAATCATCGCCGTGCCAGGTCTGCTCCTTGACCATCAGGCACAGGGGAATGCCCTCCTCGATTTGATACTTGGCGAGGGTTTCCAGCCCGGCATAGCGGATTACGTCACTGAACATCTGATCCGCCGGCGAGCGCTCTGCGACGGCCGCGACGAGGCTCGGTGCCACCGCCTGGACGTCCGCATAGCTCAGGCGGCTCTTGATGAAATCCCCCAGATACATCCGCGCCATTCCGTCCGGTTGTTTCAGACCGGCCTCCACTGCCGGATAAAGCAGGCTCTTGCTGGCATTGATGGTCTGGGAGCCCAGCGTCTGGAACAGGGTCGAGGCGAGATAGCCGTTGGCAATCTGGATCGGATCGTCCCATACGATCACATCCGGATCGGTGGCGTTGGTGGCAAAAGCGGTGAGCATCGGCGTCAGTTGCGGGCTGGCTGACGAACCGAAATCCTTCAGGGCATTGGCGGCCTTGCCGCGGACCCACAAGTCGGTATCGGAAAGCCGTTGGCCCAAGGCGGTCAAGGCGCCGGTGGGTTTGAGCATTCCCAGCGCTTCGCACGCTCCCTGGCGGACATTCGCATCGGGACTCAGGGTGCCGTCGGTGATCAGGGCGATCAGGGTGTTCACTTCCGCCCCACTCAGCGAGCGCGAGGCCAGTTCGGCGGCCGCATCGTGCCGCACCACCGGATCATACTCGCTCAGTGCCGCTATCAAGGTGGCCACCGGGTAGCCGGTGCAATCGCGTTCGTAGGTCGCGGCGGCAATCGCGTTGGCCACCTGGCTCGCGCTGAGAATATGGGTTGGATTGGCGTTTCTACCGGTGATGTAGAGCCGCTTCAGCGGCAGGGCATAGGTCAGCACGTAGCAGGCCGTGGGGTTCAGGCCAGCGTAGCTGCTGGAACCGAGGTAGGTGGTGGTCGAGCTTCCGCCGTATTGTTCACCGCCGTCGTAAACGAACGAGCCGTCCGTGCGGCGCTCCAGGTCGAGGTGCCAGAGCACCTGGTTGAGATGTGCCGTGGCCGCCGCGTCGCCCCCCATGGCCGCGCCCAGGGCGGCCCAGGTATAGCTGAAACCCTGGCCGGTATGGCCGTATTCGCGGCCGACAAAACCGGCGGTGGACATCCGCGTGTAGTACTCCGTTTCCACCGGCCGGTTGTCCTGCAGGGCGAACATCACCGCCGCCATCGCGTCCTTGCCATTCGACGCGTGGCCGCCTGACCACGGTTCATGCTCGCCGTAGGGAACGCCTCCTTTGTTCACGAAGTAGCCGAAGAATTTCGACCCGCGCTCGATGGCCGGATCGATTTCCGGGTCCAGCGCGACGCCTCCCGCAACCAGCGCCCGCTTCCCCAGCACGATCGCGATATTGGCCACCAGCCCGGCCGAGTTGACCGGGCCGTACCAGGAAATCGAGCCGTGCAGGCTGCCATCGGCGAGCGGTGCCGCCCCCCCGTGGCCGAAGGTGCCGTACTTGCTCTGTCCTTTGGCCAGGCCGACGGTGTATTCCTCGATCCCGTGCAGCACGGCGGCGTCGGGACTGCCGTCCGCGACGGTGCGCAGGTAATACTCGCTGAGAAACACCCCGAGGTATCCCCAATTCCACGTGTCACAGCCGCTCAGAGACAGGTTTTGCGGAGCCTTCGCGTGGGCGAAATTCCGCAACTTGGTCTGCACCGCCGTGTAATTCGCATCACCCGGCTTCACTGCCGCCAGCAGGGCCAGCCCGCTGATCGCATCATTCCAGCCGCCGGAGAGGGATTGTTCATTGAGCTTGGTGATCGCATTGGCGAGCACCGCCGCGGATTTCGGGCAGTTGTAGGGAGCGGTGGCGGCGTAATCGCCCATCACGGTCATCGCAATGTTCACATCGGTGGTGGTGCCCGCGCGCCAGCGTTTGACTCTCAGGGTACCCGCCCCGGTCTGCTCGGCCTCCCCGATCGCCAGCCCGAAGGTCTTGCGGCAATCGCTGCTGAAGAGTGGCACCGCACCGCTGCTCCCCGCCATCGCACCGAGAATCACGTCATCGACCGCCAGCACCGCGCTCCCCGGCGGGCTCGCCACGGTGACCAATATCTGCCGGCTCGATTCGGTGATGAGTCCCTCCTGACCCTTGTTCGGTCGATTGAGGTAAATCCACCCGCGCAACCCGGTGGGTCCGAGGTTGTAGGTCTCTCCATACTTCGGGGAGCTGTTGGGATCGACCTTGAGTGCGGCAATCGCGCCCGCCGCGGTGAGATCCGGATCCGGGGAATAGGCCTGGACCAAACCGGTGGCAGCGAGCAGCAGGGAGAGCGTGATCGCGGTGAGTTGCGGACGAGGCCGAAGAAGCGTGTTCATGGTTTCAGTGTATTTCCCCCCGGCGGAGCGGATTGCGTCCCAAAAGTGCGACAGGCCATCCGACACATCGTTCTGTCCAGGTGTTTTGCGGCTCCGAGCGCCAAGTGCCGACGACTCTGTCACCGTCCACCAGAATCACAAGTCAAAATTCCCAGTCAACTGGGACAATATATTACCTTGTTTTGACTCCCTGCATCCCCCCCCTAGCAGAGCGACCGCGCCGACGCCCGGGCTTAACCTAGCGCCCATTCGGCAAGAAGGCTTGTGATCATCACTATTGAAAAAGCCGCCGATCACCAGGCATCGGTGCAGAATGGTGAGGCCGGGAGTCCTTCGCGGTTGGCGGGTTATCCTACGGGAAATCAGTCCCTGTCCTTACACAATATTTCTTCAGCAATGCTGTGAGCTGCGCGACGATTTCCGGGTGAGGTTTGCATTCGTTAGTGCGTTCGCCAACATCTTTGGCCATGTCGGTGCGGCGTTGATCTGATAGATCGTGGCTCCGCCGGCGGGCAGCGGCAAAAAGACGAGGATGAATTCCCTGCCGGCGGGCAGCACCACCTTGCCCAGCACTTTGGTGGCGTCCTTGGGCGAACGGAACACCAGCGCACGGACGGCGACGGATTTGGCGGGCGACAACTGTTGGGTGGGCAGCGCCAGCAGTTGGTCGAGCAGCGGCTTGCCGTCGCCGTCGGTGACGATGGTTTCGAGGTCCACGCCCGCGCGGCTGAAGGCGAGCAGGCGGATGGAGGCCTTGGATCGCAACAGGTCGGACTACGGGCCGGAATGATGGATAGTATTACTGACTTGCCAGCCTGCCTCGCCATCTGCTAGTGACACACCCATGAAATTTCCGATTATCCACCGGCTTGCCTATTCATGGTCAGGATGGCCAAAATCCGAAACTTTTCCGCCTGAACCCGAGCCAGCCTTTTTCACACCGCTCGATACCGCATGGACCGCCGACGGACTCACACGAATTTCCTGCCGCTGGAGTCCCGAGCGTCTGCAACTCACCTTGCGCGCGGAACCAAACCTCTCACCGATCACCATCGCCGCCCGCGTCAAGGGCCGGATGGATCACGCCCTGCGCAAACACGGTTGGCCGCTGGGCTTCGACCGCAAGGTGGCGGTGCGTTCGTTGGGGGAAAACACCCGCGAAACCGTGCTGCAATACATCGCCACCCAATTGGATCGCGCCGATCTCGCCGATCCGCGTTACGCGGCCGCGTTGGCGGAGGCCACTTGGACGAATCCCGATTTCGATCTGGCCGATCCGCTTCCCAGCCATCATGGCCGATATTGGTACAACCTCCACCTGGTCGCGGCAACAGAGGACCGTTGGCGCGTCGGGCGCGAGGATTTTCTCGGAAAAATCCGCACTTCCGTGATCCAGTGGAGCCAGGGATTGCCAAGCAGTCCGGAAGGCCCCGCAAAACCTGGGGCCCGGTCCCTGGCGGTCATGCCCGACCACCTTCATCTGGCCTTGCGCGGTCCGATCGGGAGTTCGCCGGAGTCGCTGGTGGAGGAGTTCTGGCGGCATTTGAATCGGGCGGCGGGATGCAGATTGTTTTCGGATTGGATCTATGTGGGGGCGTTCTCCGAGTATCCGCTAGCAGCGGTGGGGGGGGTGATCGACTGCCGTCCTAACAATTCCCCAGACCTCACCCGTCCGAGGGGACAAGCCCCCCGGTGCGGGAGACGGCGACGCCGAACGTCCGGCTGGGGAGGACCAGGGGCCAGGCCGGCGAGGTGGCGAGGAGTTTCAGAGTCCGGCGGCGGTCGGTGTTTGGTGGGTTCATGATTGTCTTCGTTGTCCCCTACTCACTCACCCTGAGGCGGGCGAAGCCCCTCGCTCCGAGGGCGGGGATCGCGACACTGACGTGATCGGAGGAACTGCCCGGGGTGATCGTCACGATCCCGGCACTGGTGGCCGGGATGGTCACCGGCGTCCAACCGACGAGATCGCTGCCGTATTCGACTATCTGGGTGGTGGCCGGGGGGGCCGACAGATTGCTGCGCTCATACTCGAAGACCCAGGCACCGCCGCCGGGCAGGCTCACGGTGGGCAGGCGTGCGGACGAGGGCACCAACGGGTCACCGAGAAGGGTGAACTCCATCAGGTTGACGACGCCATCCAGGTCAGGATCATCCAACGGCCCGTCATTAACCCCAGCGGTGAGGCCCTGCGCCGGGTCGGCCGCCCAGGTGCTGTAGGACGTCGGCGGAGGCGCGATCATGACATCCGCGAAGGTGAGGGCGGGAAGGGCATTGGCACCGTAGAGCAGGGTCGAGACGCTTTCGTTGTAATTCCAATGGTCGTCCTCCAGATAGTCGAGGGTGGCGGTGGCGGCCGCAGCGCTGGACAACA
This sequence comes from Akkermansiaceae bacterium, assembly GCA_021733795.1. Taxonomy (GTDB): domain Bacteria; phylum Verrucomicrobiota; class Verrucomicrobiia; order Verrucomicrobiales; family Akkermansiaceae; genus Luteolibacter. Next base: position 4,852 of record JAIPKB010000313.1, read on the forward strand.
CAAGTTTGACGATTCTGCCCGACACGCTGCCTGAGGTGACTTTGCCGCCGACCTTGTCTAGATAGAAATTCACATTGGCAAATCTGTTCCAGCCCATGTCCTGGTCGAATTCCAAGGCGATTTCAGTTCTGCTGGAGGTGGTGAACCAGGCGCGTTGCAAGTTGGGCGCGGTGACGACGTCAGCCGGAACGATCCCGTAGAAATCCTGGCCCACCAAGGGGGCGGTGAGATCCGCGAAGTTCTGGTACCCGGTGGGGCTGAAATGGCAGCCCTCATAACCGGGGAGCGCCAGGGTGCACAGGATGCTCATGTTCGAAAACAGGCTCGGCAAGGTGCGTTGCGCCTCGCGCAGTTGGTCGCCCTTGGGGCCCATCGCGCAGGGCTTCGGCATCACTTGATACATGATATAGCGCTGGATGTTCGGGAAATCCTGTTTCCATGCCGCCGACATGTCCACGAAGTATTGCTGATAGGACTTGTAATCCCAGTCGCCGGTGGGGGCTGCGGCACCGCTATTGTTTTCAC
>JAIPKB010000314.1 GCA_021733795.1 Akkermansiaceae bacterium
GATCGACGACACCTGGGAGCGCGTGCGGGTTTCCGACTCCGCCGTCCTCCCTGGTGCGCGCTTCGTCCGGGTGCGGGTGGAGCGGCCGTAGCCGAGCGCCGCCCCATCGCCCGGATCAACTGATTTCCGGTCGCGGATCGCGGGCCAGCACTTCGCGCATGGCGACGGCGGCCGGCTTGCCCTCGTAGAGAATCGCGTGGATCCCGTCGATGATCGGAGTGCGGACACCGAGTTTGCGGGCGACGTCGTGGATGGACAGGGCGTTTGGCACCCCTTCCGCGACCATGCCGAGCGCGGCGACCGCCTCTTCCAAGGTCTTGCCGCAACCGATGGCGTGGCCCACCCGGTGATTGCGGGAGTGCTCCGAGAAACAGGTGACCATCAAATCCCCTACCCCGGACAACCCGGAAAACGTCTCCGGACGGCCGCCGAGGGCGACGCCGAGGCGGGTCATTTCGGCAAGTGCGCGGGTGACCAGCGCGGCCACTGCATTATCCCCTACCTTCAGCCCATGGCCCATGCCGGCTGCAATGGCATACACGTTTTTGACCGCGCCACCCAGTTCCACCCCGGCCACGTCGTCACTGGTGTAAACCCTGAAATACGGCAAGGTGAACAAATCCTGCAAGGCATCCGCCAGTTCCGTGTGATGGGAGGCCACCACCGCACAGCTCACCATGCCAAGCGCGATTTCCTCGGCGTGGTTAGGACCCGTTAGAACGCCGACCGGATTTTCCGGCAGCACCTCGCCAATGACCTGGCTGAGCCGCTTGCCCGTATCGCGCTCGATCCCCTTGGCACAGGACAGCAGCGGAGTGGTCGCCGGCAGCCCTGCGGCCACCAGCTTGCCGGCCTCCGCCCGCACCGCCGAGGAGGGCACCGCCACCAACACCAGCGGAAATCCCACGACCTCGCGGTGGTCCATGGTGGCCCGGATGTTCGCAGGCAGCTCGATATCGGTCAGGTACTTCGGGTTGCGGTGGTCGCGGTTGATGCCCGCCACCACGTCGGCCTCGATCGAGACCAGCAGGATGGAATCGAGTTTCGGCGAGAGCAGCTTGGCCAGTGCGGTGCCAAGCGAACCCGCGCCCAGGATGGCGACGGAAGTGAAGGGGGTGTTCATGGAATAATGAAGTGGAGAAGTGAGTGGGAAAAGGACTAGGGATGTGGCATCCCGGGCGGTTCAGGTTTTGGGCTTTTTATCGAACCGGTTCTCGGTGCCGGCAATCAATCGTTGGATATTGGCGCGGTGTTTCCAGATCCCCAGCACGGCGATCGCCACGGCCAACCCGAAGAGCGGCTTGTTCCAGGTACCGTCCTGCAGGCGCCCGTGGTGCCAGGACCCGGAGAGGGTGAGCAAGGGCAGCATCACCACTACGGAAATGCTCGCCACCGACACATAACGGGTGGTTAGAAACAACACCAGCCAGGCGCACACCAGCAACACAATCACCGCCGGCATCAACGCGGCCACGACTCCGGCCGAGGTGGAAATCCCCTTCCCTCCCTTGAACCCGACCCATGGCGAATAGTTATGTCCCAGGATCGCGCACAAGCCGGACACCACCTGCAACAACTGCGCGGTGAACTGTTGGTCGGCCGGAAACACATAGGCCCATTTCATCAGCGCGGTGATCCCCATCCCGTCAGGCTGGCCGGCGAACCGGATCAGGTTGACCGCCACCAAGGTGGGCACCAAACCCTTGAGCACATCGAGCAGCAGGCAGGGAATCCCGTATTTTTTCCCCAGCACCCGCAGCACGTTGGTGGCACCGATATTGCCCGAGCCATGTTGGCGGATATCGATCCCGCGGGCCTTGGCAATCAGCAGCCCGAACGGAATCGAACCGAGCAGAAACGCGACCAACGGACAGAGCCAGAGTTGCATGGGGCGGCGTGGGATTACTCGACCGTGGCGGCAAGGATCACCACGTTTTCGACCGGCACATCACCGCTGGGCATGGTGATTTTCTCACCCGTCGCGGGATGCCGCATGGTGAGTTCCTTCTGGCCAGTGGCCACGGCCTTGATCTTGTCCACCACCTCCATGCCTTCGGTCACCTTGCCGAAGACCGCGTAGCCGCCGTTGCTGGGAAAATTCAACCCGGCGTTGTCCTTCACGTTGATGAAAAACTGGGCGGTGGCGCTGTCAGGATCGGAAGTCCGGGCCATGGCAACCGTGCCGCGGTCGTTGGTCAAACCGTTCTGGCCCTCATTCTTGATCCCCTTGCCGGAGGCCTTCTCCACCAGCTTGCCGGCTTCCACGGCGAAGCCGCCGCCCTGGATCATGAACCCGTCGATCACCCGGTGGAACACGGTGCCATCGTAGTGTTTCTTGTTCACGTACCCGAGGAAATTCTCCACTGTGACCGGAGCCTTTTCGGCGTTGAGTTCGATCACGATATCGCCCTTGTTGGTCTTCAGGCGGACCTTCTTGGCGGGCGCGGGTTTGGTCTCCGTGGTGGGGGCTGCGGGAGTGGCGGGTTGCGTTTTCGGTTCCTGGCAGGAAGCGAGGAACGGAAACAGCACGATAGCGAGGATAGCGGAACGACGTTTCATCGGCGGAAGTCCTACCTCATCCCCCACGAAATGGCAAGCACCATCCCAGCACCCTCCCATCTTCCCGCACCTGAGCCTCAATCAAACCGGCTCCAACGGACCGCGCCGGGGATCGCGGCCGGCGGTTTGCCCGCGATGAAGTCCGTGAGATCCGGCGGCAGTTCCGCCCGCCATTCGCACCTGCGCCCCTGCCAGGGCACCGCCAGCACCGCCGCGTGAAGCGCGTGGCGCGCCAACCACAGCCGCCGCTCCAGCCCGGCAGTCCAACCGTCGGCCATCCACTCGAGATACTCCTCGCCGTTGCCCGAGTACAGCTTGTCGCCCACCAGCGGATGCCCGCCATGGGCCAAATGCACCCGGATCTGGTGCATCCTCCCGGTTGCCGGAAAACACCGGACCAGCGCAAACCGCCCCTCCGCCCGCTCAAACCGCGAGACCACCGCAAACCGGGTGCAACAGTATTTCCCCTCCGGATGCACCACCTGCCGCACCCAGATCGGCGATGGACCCAGCTCGCCCGCGCGCAGGATCGGTTCCCCGCAGGTCCAGCCCTCCTGCTCCGGCCAACCGTGGACCACCGCCAGGTACTCCTTCTCCGCCTCACGCCGGGTAAATACCCCTCCCAGTTCCCGCGCCGCCGCCGTGTGCTTGGCCACCAACACCACCCCGCTCGTCTCCCGGTCCAATCGCGTCACGATCGCCGGGCACCCGCCATTCTCAATCTCGTAGGCCAGCAGTTGCTCCAGCCCGCCCAGCAACGTCGGCTCCGGCTTGCGATTCGCCGGATGCACGATCAACGGCGCGGGCTTATCGACCACGATCCAGTCCGCGCTCTCATCGATCACCCGGAAATTGACTACCACCTGCAAGCTCACCGCCCCACCCTCCACCCGCAGTCGCGAGCTGGCAAGCGCCAAGAACGCCACAAGAACGGCGGTGGGCGGCGAGAAAGACAAAAGACCGCTTCGCTCCCAGCCAGAAGACAAGAGAAGATCCCGACACGAATTTCACCAATTTCCACGAAATGGAGGTCTTGAAATTCGTGCCATTCGTGTCAAGTTACTCAAGAGTTTCAAGGCAGGCGGGGGCGAATGATAAAACCGGAGCGTCCCCACATTCTCATGCCATTCTCCCCGACGGTTCAGAAAACCGGTCCCTGCCTGCGGTTCCCGGGTGGCCGGGGCTTTGTCTTTTCCTGCCTTCCTTCGCCTGTTTCGGAGGGCGAGACGCCCACCGGCCTTGGGGAGGGCGAGGACGCCCACCCCCCTTGAAGGTACGCCTCTGCCATCTCCGCGTTCTTGCGTTTCGCTTGATACAGGAACGCGCCTTCACCCCGCACCCCGCACCCCGCACCCCGCCTCTTTGCTTGAAACTGAGAACTTGAAACTTGAAACTTTTCCACAATTCCCCTTGCCAACCCGGGCTTTGCCTGACAAAGAAACTCCCATGACCACCCGCGATGAGGCCGCTGAACAACTGAGAATGATCCGTTCGATGATGGAACGGGCCACGATTTTCCGGGCCCTATCCGGTGAAACCGCGCTGATGGGCGGTGCTGCGGCGCTGGCCGCGGCATGGCTCTCCGATGGCAAGGTCGGCTGGCCGTGGGCCAACTGCTGGCTGATCGGACTCGGGCTGGTGGTGCTGTTCAACCTCTTCCAAATCCTGCGGGCCAGCTCGGCCCACGGCCGGGTGTTCTGGAGTTGCGGCCTGCGTACCGCCATCCGCGGCGTGGCTCCCTCGATCATCACCGGCGGTTTCCTGGGACTGCTCTTCGTGCGCACCGGCAACGCCGCCAACACCCAGGCCGCCGCCGCCATCTGGATCCTCCACTACGGCATCGCCCTGCTCGCCATCCGCGAGTTCGCCCCTCGCTCGATGGTCTGGTTAGGCTGGGCCTTCGCCACCTTCGGCCTCTATTGCCTGGCCGAGCTGACCCGGGTCAATTCCATGCCCGGCCTGCTGACCACCCACACCTCCGCCTCCCAACTCATGGCCATCGCCTTCGGCGGCTTCCACCTCATCTACGGCGGCCTCATCGTCACCACCAAAGAGCGCGCACAGGATCCAACATGATCGATTTCTCACAGCTCGACAAAATCATCCACGAAAAAGGCCGCCTCTCGATCATGACGCTGCTCGCTTCGCGGGTCGAACCGTGGGCATTCCAAGACCTCAAGGCCCAGTTGGACATGTCCGACGGCAACCTCATCACCCACCTCCGCACCCTCGAAAAAGCCGAGTTCATCGGCGGCGAGAAATTCACCGGCGACGGCCGCCCTCAAACGCTCTATCAACTCACACCGGCCGGCCGCAAGGCCTTCGTCGCCTACCTCGGGATCCTCGAAGAAATCCTCAACGTCGGGAAATAGCCCCGGACTTCAGCCACCCCCGAAAATTTTCGAAAATTTTCCTTGGCAAGTTCCAGCTTTGTGTTACAAAGCTCTTTGTCAGCCGCCCCGATCCCTCCTGGTCGGGTATTTTTCGAACCTCAAACTTTGCCATACAAAGCGATGATTGCCACGATGGAACGCAAACCAAGTCAACCCGCGGCCCGGCGCACCGGCTTGCGGATCGCCACCCACTGCGGCATGGACCCCGAAGTCCGGGCCGCGCTGGCCGCGCTGGAATCCCTGGCCCGCGATGGCAGGGTGGCGGTGGCCGGCACTTTCATGCCCGCCCCGGGAGTGAGTGCCCGACTCGCCGCCCTCGGGATTCACGAGCAGGTGGAGGAGCCGGATTTTTTCAGATACCGC
>JAIPKB010000023.1 GCA_021733795.1 Akkermansiaceae bacterium
AAGTGATCCGCCGGGGAATCCTCCAGCAGCGGAACCGGCTTTTCTCCCGGTGCATACAACTGGGCGATGTAGGGTTTGTTGGGATTGGGGGTCTTCTGCCACAGCGCGACCACCGGCCCGTCTGGCGCGCGCAACGGGATCTGCGGCGGAACTCCCTCAGCCAGGCCAATGGCGGTCATTGCCAGCATCAGTGAAGAAACTGTTGTAATATGGATCAATTTCATGGTATTTGTCGTGTTGTTTGTCGTGTTAGAAAGAAAGAAGGCACTGATACAAACATCAGCAAAGCCATTTGGCCAACGCCTTGTTCAGATAAGAGATACTTCGTTCGGCCTCGTCGATCTTTCCGCATTCCACGCTGAGGAAGATTTCGCGGTCCACAGGCTCCATGATCTTCGCGACGCGTTCCCAATCGACCACGCCCTCGCCACAGGCACATCCGACCGGCGTGCCGGTGACCTTGCCGCGCTCTTCAGCGCTGTGGGCCATCGAGATGTCTTTAGCATGGATGTGATGCACCCGGTCGCGCACTTTCTCCAATCCTTCGTAAGGGTCCTCGACGCCGGCCAGATAGCTGTTGCCCGTGTCCCAATTGACCTGGATCCATGGGGATGGCACCAGATTGACGATCTTGAGCAATCCGTCGGTGGTTTTGGTGTAGATGCCGTGGGGTTCGATGCAGAGAAACTTCTGGTGTCGCGCGCAAACCTGTGCCACGCGCGTCAGCGTGTAGCGCATCGTGTCGTGGGCGAAGGCATCGTCCATCCAATCGGGCTTGATCATCTCGTCGGAATTGAGGAAATCACAGGCGACAAACGAGGCGAGCACCGCGGCGCGCGTCAGGCGGTCCACCGCCGCCTCGGGTTTCATCAAGGGTGAATGCGCTGACAGGCTGGAAACCTTCACGCCGTAGCGGTCGCAGATTTCCTTCATCAGCAGTGGATCCTCCTCCATCGAAAACGAGTGGAAATAGTTCACCTCGCTGAGCAGTTCCCAACCGGTGTGAACCATTGGCTCGACCCAGCGGTAGCCGAGTTCCGAGGCGATCCGCACGCCGGCTTCGAACGATTTGTCTGCCGAGCGGCAGAACTCCATGTTAAGTGAGATTTTGAATCTGGCCATGATGATGTGTGGGCTGATTGCCGCAGGAAGATACGGCTTGGGGCTACTTGATCCGTTTGAGACTGGAACCGCGGAATCGGGTATTTCACTCCAAGTCGGAGTGCTTCAAGCCTTCGATCATGCAATCCATCTGGCCGAATGGTTGTTTCGTATTCTGATCGTATTCCACATTGGAATAGACTGCAAGCACATTGGTGCCTTTTTTCAAATGCTGCGGTGAGACGGCATCCCATGGAGCGTAGTGGGGTTTGTCTTGCCACCATCCGTATCCAGCGATCTGGTGTCCGTTCAGGTAAACATGGAAACCTTGGGGGCAAAGGATGCTCAGGCGGTAGGAATCGTAATCGAGGGCATCCACCTCGAAGGTCGTGCGCATGACGATGAATTCACCTTTGCCCCAATCGGATTGATTGGCAAAGGTGGGAGCTTTCCCTCTGTAGAGAGCGGTGCCGACGGGTGCGCGCCCGGCATTCCACTTGCTGTCGTCATAGTCAGGCTTGAACCAGTCTTTCAGATCATCGGACATCTGAATCTCCCGGAAGCGTCTCCTGTCGCGGATGGGAAGTTGGTCTTTTTCCACCATCGGATCAAAGGACTTGAATCTCCAGACACGTTCTGACGGTGGCTGCTTGCCAATCGGCTTCCAGCCGGCGGCGGGATTCCGGAGTTTCGCGAGGTCGATGATGGTGCCCACGATGCCCGCCTTATGGGCCTCTTCATAGTCCTTGTAAGTGCGGAGACGCTTGACGATTTCCGGGCGGTAAACCGTATAGAGGATGTCGGTGAGTTCCTTGCGTTGCTTGGAATCCAGTTTTTCCAGCATGGTGAAAAGCCCGAATGGATGTCCACCGGGATTTCCGCCTGGAGCTGCCACGATGCCGACAAGATCGCCAGTGCCAAAGTCGGCGAAACGAGGTTTCACGGCCATGGCGAGCGGTGCGGCGAGGGTGGGATCGGAATGCAGGCAAAGCTTGACTGCTTCCATGACGTTGTAAGCACCTTCGCCGGAACGCACGCCGCTTTTGATTTCGGTTGCTGACACGGCTTTCTTCATTCCTGCGATGATGAGTTTTCCGGCCTCGCTTTCCGGTTTCTTGTTCCGCAGGGCCTCTTCGAAGTGATTCTTCATCCATTCGCGGGGCATGGTGTGATTTTCACTGGTCGCCATGGTCAGGAGTGTCGGAAGGATCTTGAGGTAGAGGGCATCATCTTTCGCGAGACCGGAGAGCGCGGAGAAGGCGGCCTCGCGCATCCACCAGTCGGAGTGCTTGATCCACGGCTGGATCAGCTTGTAGCACTCCTGGATATCCTTGGCCGGGGCGATCTTGAGGGCCATCATCGCACCAGACTTGACATACCACGATTCATTGGGATCGGAGAGCATTTGGGTGATGGCTGCCAACATCCCGGGGGTGAACTGCTCGGTGGAGATGGGTTGGTTGCCTGGCCCAAACCAGTACCTCCAATCAATGAGACCATCGAGAGCCGCACGCCGCAAACGCGGATCGGGGTCGCTGAGAAATTTCTCAAGTTCATCCAATGCGCCCACCTTGCGCAGTGCCAAGGCGGCCTGGGTGCGGACGATGTAGCGCCGGTGATGGATGTTCTTCAGAAAATAGTCCTTGGGGAGGCTGTTGAGATCATTCTCCGGCTTCTGATAGGCATCGCCCAATGCGAAGAAGGGTCTATGGGCGGGCTCTTCCGGGCCGTATTCGAGGTATTTCGGATGGTGGTCGATGGAGAAGAATGCCAGGTCGGCCTTGGTGCCCCAGAGGTTTTCGGGCAGGGTGTAGTTCTGTGAATACTTCGTTCGCGGCGCACCGGTGATGCGCAAGGTTTGCAAGGGTCCGGTATAAGAGATCCCGATGCCGGGACCTGAGGAGCCCACTTTTCCATCGCCCCATTCCATCGTCCCGATCCCGATGCTGCCACCGGGTTCGCGGCTGAGGTCATGCCACCAGGTTAGACGCTCCATGCACTCGCGGTAGAGCGCGGGCTTTTCCTTCATCAGATAGGAGAGAGTGATGCCCTGCCAAATGCCATCACCGCGACCTTCATCGCCATGCCCCATGGCCAGCCCCGGGTAGCTGTCCATCATCGCCATGGCCAGGGACTTGCTGGCCTGCTGGTAGCATGTGACATCACCTTCGGCACCTGAGGCGATCTGCATGGCTGCTGCGATCATGCCATCCTTGCCATTCGAGCCAAACCCGCCCTCGGCGCGGTGATCGCCGTAGGCGACCCCGCCGTGGCCCGCGAAGCGGTAGAAGTGGCGGAGCGCACCGAGCAAGGTCTGCTCATCGACATTCACGCCGCATTCCTTGCCCAGCAGCAGCGTGGTGAGCAACTGCGCGCCTGCCGCGTGCAGCAGGCCACCCGCCACGTAACCGGGATGGATGCCATTGCTCCAATGCGTCCACCCGCAGTCGAACTTCTGGCGGGCCTTCGCGTCGTCGCAATAATGCTGCATGATGGGCAATACCGACTTGTCGCCGGTGCGCAGGTAGTATTCACCGCAGGCGATCCCGTTGTAGCCGTTGTTCCATGTGTGGTCGCCGATGGCTTTGACATCCTTGGGAAAGGCATCGAAGTAGGCTTTCACCCGCGGCAGATACTGGTCATCACCGGTGGAAAGCAGGAACAGGCAGGTGAGGGCACCCGGAATACCGTCCCCCTTGAATTTCTTCGGATCGGCATAAAAGGCGGCGGCCTCATCAATGATCCGTTTTGACTTCGGGCAATCCAGGGGCCAAGTCTTGCTGTAAGCGCCGAGCACGGGAATGGTGACGGTTTCCTTGCGCTGGGTCTTGCCGTCGGCGGAGGTCACATCAAAAACCATCAGCCCGTCGGTGGCTTCGGCTTTGGTGAGGGCGTTGCCCATCGCGACAAAAGGGTTGAGGCCTTTCAGGGCCGTCCCATTGATACCGGTGAGGATCTCGCCCTTGACGAACTTGCCCTCGGACGGGGAGCCGGGTGCCATTTCCTCGACCTTGAGGACCACACCCGGATAGATCCGCGGCTTGAGGCCGGTGGTGCCGATGCCGCCGAAATACCTCTCGCTGGCCGGGTTCGGGCGGGATTGGAACATGGGGGCTTCAGTGTAATAGCCGTCATCACTTTGGGCTCCGCCATGGAGTTGGGCAGCGAGCAGGAACAAGCTGAGGCAGATTGTGGATGGTCGTTTCATAGAATTGATTGGGATCATATTGATGTTTTTGTTTACTTCGTAGGGACTTGGTTAGCGACAGGCACATCTGCGAATGTGAGGGCGGCGATGCCGTTCGCGGAGCCATACAAGAGGTTAGGCTGCTGCCAGGAAACGAGTCCCTTGAGGTAAGTGATGGTGGGGGTGGAAGCGGCATCGGAAACCTGCAGTTTGATCGTGTTCCCGGTGGCGCTGCCGGACGTCACGGTGCCAGATGCGGCACCGGCGGCGTTCGCGAGGAACAGCATCGTGGGCGCACCCGGATTCCACCTAACGTTCTGGTCGAACACGAGGGCGATCTCGGTTTTCGCCGGGGTGGTGAAGTAGGCCCGCTGGAGATTGGGCGCGGTGAGTTTTGCGGTGGGCATGACTCCATACACATCTTGTTCGACCAAGGGACCGATCAGATCCGAGAACACCTGGTAGCCGGCCGGTTCATAGTGGCAACCCGATCCAGGGACGATGCCATGGGTGCTCATGATCTTCATGTTGGAATAGAGATAGGGCAGGGTCCGCTGGACTTCGCGGAGTTGGTCATTGCGCGAGGTTTCGCCGCAGGCGGCCGGCCAGATCTGATAGAGGTAGTAATTGCGCAGGTTCGGGAAGTCCTGCTTCCAGGCCGCGGAGATGTCCACGAAGTATTGTTGATAGAACTTGTAGTTGTAGTCCCCGTCCGGCCCGATGGCTCCCTGATCCTGTTCGCCCTGATGCCAGAGCAAGCCGCGGATGCCGTGGGTGAGTTTCGCGCCGACCACGCGGTTGTAGAGGTTGGCGTAAATGTCCTCGCTCCAACCGGAGCCAAGCTTCAAGGAATGATCGGTGGGATTCGGCCTGTGCATGTCGATGCGGGTGCCGCCGGCCGCGCCGTTGATGATGCAGACGGGCATGTTGTGGTTCGTTACCAGGCGGTTGGCGAGATACCAGCCCCAGAGGCCGAGTTGCCGGTCGTTGCCCTTGCTGATGGCATACCCCCAGCCGGAAGTGAGGCCGTAGGTGCGGACCCACTTGTTGGTGGTCGTCGTGTCGTTGGGCGCGGAGTTGTCGGTGGCCAGGGCATTCGATTGCCCCTCGATAATGAAGGCATCGCCGCAGACGAGGTCGGTGACGGTGGCGACGTCCGTATCCACGCCGCCGGTGGTGGTGCCATAGACGACGCGATAGGTGTTGAGGCCCGCGGTGATGGGCGCGGTGAACGCGTAGGCGCCGCTGACAAGAGCCTGGCGGCGGGTTGTTTCAAGGGTTTCGGACCCGCCATTGGGTGTTTTATACACTTTGAGGAAAACGGTGTCCGGCGTGCCGGTTTGGGTGCCGTTGTAGAAAATCGTGCCGAGGCCGGTGCCGGGATCACGCGCGAAGAATTGTTTGTTCACGGGTTTTTCGTTGGCGACAGGCGTGCGCTCGACCCAAGGGTCACTGACGGGTTCTTGGACGTTGATGACGACGGTTTGTGAAACAGGGGTGCCGCCGTTGTCGATGGTTAGACTGACGTTCATCGGGCCGCTGCCTTGCGAGCGGGTGAGGGTAAGCTTACCGTTGGAGGTTTGTTTGGTCACAGCAACGCCGTTGACGCACCATTTATAATTGAGGGTGCCGAACCCAGCCGCCTGCATGGCGGTGAGGTTCGAAATGTTCGCGGTAACGGTCATGGTGCTTCGTCCGTCCCACGAAGTCGTCGAGGGAACGAGCGTGAACACCGGGTCGGGGACGGTGTTGATGACGGTGAGCGGCACGTCGATTGTCTTGGTTCCTCCAGCGTACACGGCCTTGAACTGGATGACCGCCGAGTCATTTGCGGAAACGCGGGGAGCCGTGTAGTTAAACGAGAGTTGATCGGTGGCGAGCACGGTCTCCTGGCCGTTCTTCTTGTAGATCCAGTAAACCTTCTGCGCACCGCCTGCCTGGGCGGTCAGGGTGGTGGTGGCAACCTCGTTCATCTTCACAGATGTGGGCTTTACGGAGAAGTTCGAGCCGGATCGCACGATGCCGCCCACTAGGGTCTGCAGCGGCTTTTGGTTTTCATATTCCATCTTCACCCAATTGGCGGAACGCACAACGCTCGAGATGCGAAGCTCGTCCATATCGCCTACGTATTTGAAGCCATACGTAGGCACAAAGCCACCGATGTCTAAACGGCAGGGTGTGGACATGTTCATCGAACCGCCGCCGGTGGAAGCATCAAGCACACCATTGACGTAGAGTCTGCAGGCATTGCTTTGAAACGTTTGGACGACATACGACCACTCGGAGAGTGGAATCGCAGCGGTGCCCCTAATGTCCGCCGCGCCGAAGTTACAATCCACGTTGATGCGCGGCGGAGTTATGAGACTCATGACCGCCTTGCCGCCCTGTGTCTCTTGGAGTCCCCAACCGAACACGTCGTCGCCGGAAGTGGAGGGTCGTATCCAGACACCCGTGGAGAACGGTGCCGTTCCGCTCGGCAGACCAGTGATCGCGGTGCCGCACTGGATGCCTTGGCCTGAGGCGAAGGATCGCGCCCTGCCGATCAAGCCATTGGTGGCAGTGGTGCCGGAGTTGGTCGGCGTGGTCGTGCCGATTTCATCTGAAAGCGTTTCTGCGAGGTGATGGACGCTGGCGTAGCCGTTGGATGCGTTGAAGACGGCGTTGCCTCTCGATTCGCTCGTCACACCGGTCTTGCCCCAATACATTTTGATCTCCTGTCGCGCGTTGGCAGTGATGCACGGAATCTTGACCCAGACGGCGGCTTGGCCATTCGCGGCATCCCATTGCTCAATCTGATAGGAAAGCGCGGTTCCCGTCGCGGTGGTAAAGCGGATGTCCCGACCGTCGGCCGCAGCCTTATTGAAGGGGAAGTTGGCGGAGTTGAAGCGAAGCAGCAGCGGGAAATTGGTTTCCGCGGGGCCGGTGGCAATGTTGGCACCATCCGGGGTGGTCAGGATGAACAGCGAACCGGAGAAGGCCCATGATCGATAAGGAGGAGGTGCGGCGCTGGCAGGCAGCAACAGGGAAAATATGGCCAAGCCTATCGCCGAAACGAGGGTGAGTTGCTTCAGAGTGTTTCTTGTCGGGTGATCTGGATTCCGTGTTTTCATTGGTATAAGATATCTAGTTAGATTGTATGTTGCGACCTTTGCATTCAAGGGTGGGTTTCCTAGTGAATGATCCTTTCATCTTTCTATATTTGCCTGTTCTTTCAGAATTGAGATTGCCGTTTAGGTTCATTACTCCAAGTCCTTGAGCTTCAACCCCTCGAAATAGCAATCCAACTGGCCGAAGGGTTGTTTCGTTTGATCATGGTATTCCACGTTGGTGTAGACGGCGACGACGTTGGTGCCCTTTTTCAAATGTGCCGCCTCGCCAGATCCGAGGGGCCAAGGCGCATAGTGGGGATTGTTCTGCCACCATCCGTAGCCCACGATCTGGTGTCCGTTCAGGTAAACCTTGAAGCCTTGCGGGTTCAGCATCATCAGGCGGTAGGAATCGTAATCGAGTTTCTCCACCTCGAAGGTCGTGCGCGCGACGATAAACTCTCCTTTGCCCCAATCGGATCGATTGGCAAAGGAATCATTACCCTCTTTGTAGAGACCGAGACCGATTGGTGCGAGTCCCGAATTCCACTTGCTGTCGTCATACCCGGGCTTGAACCAGTCCTTCAAATCATCCGTCAACTGGATGTCGCGATGGCGTGTCTTCTCGCGGGTTGGGACTTGGTCTTTCTCCCCCATGGGATCGAAGGTCTTGAAGCGCCAGACAAGCTCTGACGCGGGCTGCTTGCCGATCGGTTGCCAACCAGCCTTTGGTTCCCGGAGTTTCTTTAGGTCGATAAGGGTGTTGATCAGGCGAGGTCTCACGGCATCGTCATCACCGATACCCCTGCCCGCTTGATAGCGTTTGACGAGAAGGGGTCGATAGGAATCATACATAAGCCCCGTGAGTTCCTCGCGCTGCTTTGGTTCCAGATTTTTCAGAGCGGAGAAGAGTCCGAATGGCTCTCCACCAGGATCTGCACTTGGAGCTGCCACGATGCTCATCAGATCGCCATTGCCAAAGGAGTTGAGACGCGGTTTAAGAGCCTGTGCGAGGGCTACGGCAACGGCTGGGTCGTTCTCCAGACAAAATTTGAATGCTTCCACAACATTGTGAGCGCCCTCTTGAGAACGAGGTCCACTCTTGATCTCGCTCGCGGTCAAAGCTTTCTGCTGGGCAGCAAGGATGAGCTTGCCCGCCTCGCTTTCCGGCTTCTTGGCCTGAAGAGCCGACCTAAAGTGACTCATCATCCACCCGCGAGGCATGGTGTGGTATTCGCTGGTCGCCATTGTCAGGAGGGTAGGAAGCATTTTGACGTAAAGGTCATCATCTTTCTGAAGTCCGGAGAGCGCTGTGAAGGCGCCGTCGCGCAGCCACCAATCCGTGTGATTGATCCATGGCTGGATGAGCTTGTAGCGCTCTTGGATCTCCTTGGCCGGGGCGTGCTTGAGAGCCATCAACGCGCCCTCCACCACATACCAGGATTCCTCGGGATTGGAGAGCATTTTGGTGATGGCTGCCAGCATCCCAGGAGTGAACTGCTCTGTGGAGATGGGGCTGTTGCCGGGTCCGAACCAGTAATTCCAATCCATCAGGCCATCGAGTGCCGCACGCCGCAAGCGCGGATCGGGGTCGCTGAGGAATTTCTCGATTTCATCCAACGCTCCGACCTTGCAAAGTGCTTTGGCCGCCTGGGTGCGGGCGAGGTAACTCCGGTGATGCATGTTCTGCAGCAGGTATTCCCGAGGGAGGCTGTTGAGGTCTTTCGTCGGCGCCGCATAGCCATGGCCCAATACTTGGAAAGTGACGTGCGTGGGCTCTTCCGGACCGTATTCGTTGAATTTCGGGTTGTGTTCGATGGAAAGGAATGCCAAGTCGGCCTTGGTGCCCCAGAGGATTTTTGGCAGCGTGTATTTCTGGGAGAACTGCGTTGGCGGTGCACCGGTGATGCGCAAGGTCTGCAGGGGCGCGGTGTAGGAGAGTCCGATGCCGGGACCCGAGTGGCCGACTTGGCTACCGTAGAAGTCCAGCGTCCCGATGCCGATGCTGCCACCGGATTCACGGCTGAGGTCATGATGCCAGGTGAGACGATCCATGGACTCGCGGAATAGCGCAGGCTTTTCCTTCATCACATACGAGGCGGTGATGCCCCGCCAGATGCCATCGCCGCGACCTTCATCGCCATGACCCATCACCAGCGAATAGTAGCCGTCGATCATCTGCATGGCCAGGCACTTTTCGGCCTGCTGGTAACAGGTGACATCACCTTGCGCGCCGGAGGCGATCCTCATGGCAGCCGCAACCATTCCATCCTTGCCATTCGAGGCGGGACCGCCCTCGCCGCGATGATCGCCGTAGGCGACGGTGCCGTGACCGGCGAAACGGTAGAAGAAACGCAGCGCGTTGAGCAAGGTCTTCTCATCGACATTCACGCCGCACTCCTTGCCCAGCAGAAGTGTGGTGAGCACCTGCGAGCCTGCCGGATTCATCAGGCCACCGGCCACATAGCCGGGACTGACGCCAATGCCCCAGTGCGTCCAGCCGCAGTCGAACATCTGGCGCTCCTTCGCATCGTCGCAGAAGTGTTGCAGGATGGGCAATACCGACTTGTCGCCGGTGCGCAGGTAGTATTCTCCGCAGGCGATGCCGTTGTAGCCGTTGTTCCAGGTGTGGTCGCCGATGGCTTTGACATCCTTGGGAAAGGCATCGAAGTAAGCTTTCACCCGAGGCAGGTATTTGTCATCGCCGGTGGAAAGCAGGAACAGGCAGTTGAGAGCACCCGGAATGCCGTCTCCATTGAATTTCTTCGGATCGGCATAAAATGCGGCGGCCTCATCGATGATGCGTTTTGACTTCGCGCAATCCAGCGGCCAGGTCTTGCTGTAGGCACCGAGCACGGGAATCGTGACGGTTTCCTTGCGCTGGGTCTTGCCGTCGGCGGAGGTCACATCAAAAACCATTTTCCCGTCGGTGGCTTCGGCTTTGGTGAGGGCGTTGCCCATTACGACGAACGGGTTGAGTCCTTTCAGGGCCGTGCCATTGATTCCGGTGAGGATCTCGCCCTTGGTGAACTTGCCCTCTGAGGGCGAGCCCGGTGCCAATTCCTCGACCTTGAGGACCACACCCGGATAGATCCGCGGCTTGAGGCCGGTGGTGCCAATGGTACCGAAATGCCTCTCCGCTGCCGGATTCGGGCGGGACTGGAAGACGAGTTCTTCGGTGTAATATTCACTATCGGTTTGGGCTCCGACATGGAGTTGGGCAGCGAGCAGGAAAAGGCTGAGGAATAGGGTGGATGATCGTGTCATGAAATTGGTTGGGATACTTTGGATAGTTATGGTTTAGAAAAGCGAAGCGAATGATGAAAGTCGCAATGGATACGGGGAAAATCAGACCGATCTATCGACATCGCGGGCTGGCGCCTGGATCATCCCCAACTGGTTGATGAGAAAGGCGAGGACATCCGCATTTTCCGCGATGCATTCGGCGAGGGCGGTGCCCATGCCGTGGCCCGCGGCCGAGCTGAGCTGCACGAGGATCGGGTTGGCGGAGGCGTTGGCCTGTTGCAGACGGGCGGCCATTTTGCGCGAATTCGCCGGACTGACCCGGCCGTCGTTCTCACCTGTCAGTAACAAGACTGCAGGATATGATGTGCCGTCCCGCACTTGGTGATAGGGAGAGTAGGCATGCATCGCCCGGAATTGCTCGGGCTCCTCGACGGTGCCGAATTCGGTGGTATTGAATGCGCCGTTCGGTTCCAACTCAAAGCGCAGCATGTCATAGATTCCGACATGGGCGACCACCGCTCGTGCCAAATCCGGGTGCTGGGTCAGGAATGCCCCCATCAGCAAGCCGCCATTGCTACGGCCCTCCACCGCCAGTCTTGCCGGGCAGGTGTAACCCCGCTCGATCAGGTGCCGGGCACAGGCCGCGAAGTCGTCGAAGACATTCTGCTTGCGGGTGAGATTGCCGTTCAGATGCCATTCCGTGCCGTATTCACCGCCGCCACGGAGATTGGCCATGACATAGATCCCGCCGCGATCGAACCACAGCCGCAGCGTGCAGTTGAATTGGGGCCGCATGCAGTGACCATAGCCGCCGTAACCCTGAAGGAGGGCGGGATTGTTGCCGTCGAGCGGTGTGCCCTTGCGCCGCAGGATATTGACGGGAACCCGGGTGCCATCCTTGCTCACCGCGAATTCCCGCAGCACTTCGATATCGCTCAAATCCACGGGCGAGGTGTTTGCCATGGCGGTTTTGACGGAACATCCCGCGCCGCCGTCCGCCGCCGGATCATAAAGGCACCAGGCGTCCGGTTCGGTATAACTGGTGAGACGGTAAAGAACGCGGTCGTCGGCCTCGTGATCCGCCAGCGCAATGAGATCCATCACGCCACAAGCCGCGGGGATCGGCAGATCGCGGGCATTTCCGCCCATGAGATCGAAGCGACGGACCCGCGACGGCCCGCCCACCATTTCCGATAGATAGAGATGGGATGCCGTGGCAACCAGGCGCTCGATCACCGCATCGCCCTCCGGCACCAGAACCGGGGCATCGGCCAATGCCATGCTGCCATCGGTTGGCAGATGGAGAATCTTTCCGCGTGGCGCGCCTTGCACCGAGCGCAGGTAAAGCGTCGTGCCATCGTTGCTGAAGCAGGCTTCTTTGACAGAGTCTTCAAAACGAGTGACCTGCCGCCACGCGCAAGGATCGGCCTGCTCCATATCCAGCAGCCAGTGGGCATATTCCCCGCCATCGCCGTTGGCCACGCTGGCGAGCAGCCAGCGACCGTCCGGCGAAGCAGCCAGAACGGTGCTGGCAATCCGGGGAAAGCCGCCTCCGACCGCATATTCGTCGCCCGTATGCGGCGTTAGCAGGCGATGGAGGTAGATCTGTTGATGGAACCTGAGATCCGCGCACGGACGATCATCTGGTTGCGGGTAGCGGGTGTAAAAGACGCCCGAACCATCCGGTTCCCAGGCCGCGCAGCCGCCCCCGGTGGGATACTGGACCCGTGGAATACGGTCGGGCAGGGCCAGCCCGGTTTCCGTGTGATAGAAATGCAGCGTGCCCTCCTCGCTGCCGTATTCGGACAGGCAGACGGCCACCAGTTTGCCGTCCGGGGATGGCACGAACCAATCGATGGCCACATGGCCTTTGGGCTCCAGTTCGTTGGGATCGAGCACGGTCCTTTCCGAGACCGAATCATCGGCCGATGCCAGTGCCAGGATGACCAGCAGGCGCTGCTGTTTCGGGGGTTGGAACTTGAAGGCGAAAAGACCGCCTGGCCGCGCGACGAGTCCGCTATAGGAAGGCGTGACCTGCGCGAACAGGGCGGTCAATTGCGCGAAAACATCGGCCCGGCTCCCGATCGTGTCGAGATGATTCCGCGTGCGGCGGTTCTGGGCGTCCGTCCACTTCCTCACGGCGGGATCATTGCCGTCCTCCAACCAGCGGAAATCATCCATTACCTCAACACCATGATAGGTGTCGCGGACGGGCTGGTTGGGGTTGGAGCGATTTGGAGTGGTGGCTGGTAATATGAGCGAGTTGGGCATGGTTGGAAATCTATGGTTTGGATGCTGTTCGAATTTTCAAGGTTTATGGCGTGACCACCGCGCTCAGGCGGGCAAAGAGACCGGATCCGGAAGCCGTGATCTCGGCGATTACATGGATGTAGTCGCCGTCGTCGGTGATGTCGAAAACGATGCCGTTGACGGTGGCGTCCGCATCGGGCACCGTCGCCTCGTGGTTGGTCCATGGGTTGGCCAGGCCCAGGTCGCTGCTGGATTGCACCTTGAGGACCACACCACCGCGCATGGTGGACTTGAGGCAGCGGAAGGAGAGACGGAGATTGGAGCCGTTGCGAGTGGCCTTTGGCAGTTTTCCTGCGGCATTTTCAGTTGGGTCCGCCCCACCAAGCAGCCAAGCCATGCCGTTGTCCACGCCGTCGTTGTTGGCATCACCGTCGAACGCGGCACCGCCGGACCAGGTGCCGTAGGGAGTGTTGGGCGTGGTGGCGGAGGCCGCCGCCCACCAGGCGGTGGCGGTCTGCGCGGCGCTTTTGTCGCGCGCGCGGACCCGGTAGGAATACTGGGTCGCTGCCGTGAGGCCGGTGTCGGTGTAGGTCGGGCTGTTCTGCCAGGCGCTGCTGTGGCCGCCGCCGCCGGTGCATTCGAAGAAATATTCGATGCCGCTCGGGTCCGTGGCGGTGGTGGCCGTCATGGTGATGGATGTTTGGCCAAGCGCGGCGGGCGGGGTGGCGAAGGTCATCGGGTCCGGGCTCGGAGCCGTGGTGTCGGGCTGAAGCCCTAGCATCTCGCTGGCAAGAGCATCACCGATCATGTAGTAGCTCTTGGCATTGCGGTTCCAATGGTATCCTTGGTCGGCGGGCGAGGATGATGCCGGAATCCAGAAGCCCTTGGCATCGACCACTGAGACATTGCCGTTGAAGGCGGGATACTTGGTAAAGTCTTCCATTTTCAACTGCGCCAACTCCACCTGGCTATAATTCGTCGGATCACTCTGGCCGGTGGTGGCAATCACAAAGGGCAGATTGGGAACGCCTACCGCGAACCGCACATCCTTGATGAATTTCTCCATGTTTGCCTCGTATTCGGCGGAAGCAGCCGTCGACACGAGGTCGTTCCAGCCCTGGTGCCAGGCAAATCCGGCGAACTCGAAGCCGTCGGCGGGATTGTAGGCCGGGAAATGGGTTTGCAGGTTGGCCGTCGCATTGATCACATCCTTGAGCATTTCCGTGAAGTAATACCCTTGGTCGCCGGCCTTGCCGGGCACATCGAAGTTCCAACCGGCACTTGGCGGGCGGAAGTCCGTCTGCAGGCTCTTGCCGCCCCATGCGGTTTTGATCAAAAGAACCTTCTGCCCGTAGTGAATACCCATGGCATGACCGAACTGCAGTTCGGGGCCGATGTTGTTTGAGTCGGCACCATAGCCGGTGGTAAGCCCGCCTTTGACGAGCGTGCCATCGCGATTGTACCAGATCCAGGCGTCATCGCGCACGGCCCAGTTGCCGCCGACTTTGAGGTGGGCATAGGCCACCGGGTCGTTGTTGTAGGTGTAGGCGAGGGTGCCCGGGGTGCCGATGGGGTTGATTTCACCCTGGCCGACCATGTTCGATTGGCCGGCGAGAATGAAGATTTTCACCTTGTTGGCGCTGCTGCCGGGGGTGGTAAAACTCCAGACATCGCCGGTCATGGTCCCCTGGGCATTCACTTGATCCACCCGCCAGTAATAGGTTGTGCCGGGACTGAGCGGCCCCGGGTTGTATGTCGTGCCAGTCTGGTTCCCCTTGAACTCGCTGGAATCGGGAGTTGGGTCCGTTCCAAAATACACATCATGGGAACTGGCCGTGGCCGACTTGCCCGCCACCCATTTCAGGGTGCCCACATTGGTGGCCACGGCCTTCATGCCATTCCACGGCATCGGGCGGAAGGCCTTGGCAGGCGGACCGACCGAGAAGCTCCACACTGGGCTTGGCGTGGTGCCGTCCGCGTTGACCTCGTCGATGCGCCAATAGTAGGTGCCATTGGCCAAGGTGCCCGGATCGTAGGTGGTTGCGGTTTGATTCCCCTTTAACTCGCTTGCTCCGGGCGTGGGGTTGGTGCCGAAGTAAACATCCCTGGAAACGGCATCGATCCCCGCAGTCCAACTCAGATCCGTATTGGACGCATGACCGACGTTGGTATCCTGCGGGTTCGGATTGCTGGCCGGGCCGGGAGGGAGCACGCCACTGGTATCCTTGACGATCTGGAACCCGGCCGGGCCGATGTGGTTGAAGCCATTTCCCCAGACCTTCAGGGCCAGTGACGGTGTTCTCAATTTCCGGAAGATGACATAGTTACCCGCGGTGGTGGCATTGGTGATTTCGACAAATCCGTTGAATGGCACGGAGACCGTGAAATTCTGCACAGCACCGCCATTGAGGATCAGCTTGCCCGTGCCGTCACCTAATACGCCACCGTTGCCGGTCAAGTAAACGATGAGGTCATACAACGGATAAGGAATATTCGACACCGCCATGTCGAATTTTGCGGATTCGTCATATGGATCCTCAGTAGCGTTAGCCAGGCTATCCATCAAGTCGCCACTGCCACCGAAATTGGGATTAGGTTGGTCATTGTCGGTTCCACCGTTGCGGACATCATTGAGGGTCATTGTTGCCGTTGCTCCCAGAGTGTTCGTGAGCGTGAAGGGAGATGCGGGTGAATCCAGTCCCCACGGGACTTCGTAATTCTGCCAACCGCTTACATTGCATGCCCCTACCCCGGCGGACTCGCCCGCTTCGAGCGTGACGGTGTTGTGATCCGCAGGGTTCCCGGGACACACGAAAAAATTGAGTCCCATGGCATCCAGAGTTCCGGTGCTCTGCGTCGTTGCACTGGCGGAGGCGGAGGCGGTGGTGGTGTTCTGGGCCGGGCTCTTGTCGCGGGCCTGCACGGTGAAGGTGTAGCTGGTGGCGGAGATTAGTCCGGTGGCGGTATAAACCGGGCTGTCCTGCCAGGCACTGCTGGTTGCCAGCGTGACATTGTTGAAACGGTATTCCACGCCGCTCGGGTCGCTGGCGGTGGTGGCCGTCATGGTGATCGAGCTGGACCCGACCGCTGCCGGCGGTGAAGCGAAGGTCATCGGATTCGGCGTCGGCGCGGTGGTGTCCGGAGCGGTGGTGGCGGTGGTGAAGTTCCAGGTGCTGTCGTCGGTGATCCCGGCGAAGAGGTTGTTGGCCAAGCCCTTGATCGCGGTCGCCGCGATCTGGACGGCGTAGTTCTTGCTGGTCAGGAGGTTTGCCGTCGGGTTGATCGTCAGGGTCGAGCCGGAGATCCAGACCTGGGTGGTGTCGGTGATGGCGATGGTCATCTGCGTCGCGTCGCTCAGGTTCTTGAGCGTGATGTTGCCGGTGCCACGCACGATGTTTTCGCTGAAGGTCGCCACGAGGTCGGCGGCGTGGGCTACGCCGGTGGCGTTGTCGGCGGGGCTGAGGGTGGAAATCACAGGCGCGGTGGTGTCTGTGCCGCCGCTGCTGTTGCTTTCGAAGAGGTAGGCTTGGGGGATGATGTTGCCATTCAATCCCGCGAATGACGGGCCGGTCCACTTGAGTTCGGCGACGGCTGAGCCGGTGTTTTCGTAGTATTCGAGGAAGAGCGGGACCTTTTGCCCGGCGGTCAGGGAGATCGACTGGCCATCGGTCCAGCGGGTGGATTGATCGTTGAGATTGTTGATGACCGGCACGCCGTTGAGATAGGCACGGACACCGTCGCTGGTGAGGCCGGACAAGGTGTAAGTGCCGGTTTCGGGGGCGAGCAGGTATCCGCTCCAGCGGGTGCTGAAGGTGTCGGCCCCGATGGAGGGGTCGGGCGAACCGGTGCCCCAGTCGAAGTTGATCTGGGGATCGGTGCGGGTGAGCACTTGGCTGGTGAAATCGGCGTTGTCGAAATACGCGCCGACGATACCGGTGCCAGCCGTTCCGACGATGATGGCGACGGTTGCGGGCTCGGAGGTCGTCAGGGAGTCCTGGGTCCGGAAGGTGAATTTGTCGGTGCCTGTAAAGCCGGAGTTTGGCGTATAGGTGAGGTTGGGGGCGGTGCCGGTGAGGGTGCCGTTGGCGGGATCGGTGAGTTTCTGGAAAGAAATGGAACCAATTGGCGAGGCACCGGTGAGCGTGATGGACTGCGCACCGGTGGTGGTGACGATCTGGGAGTTGGCGACGCATTTTCCGAGGTTGGTGGCCGAAGCGGAGGTGGCATTTTCGAGGATTGCGATCGTAGCACTGAGGTCCTCGTGCGGGAGTTCATTGTCCCAGAGACGCGTATTCCAATCGGCAAGGACGACTCTGAGTCTGGGCAGGGTGTAGCGGGCGGCATCGCCGTAAGAGGCGAGGGCTCTACAGGCTTCGACTAGATATTCCCTATTGAACCCTCCCGGGGTCTGGGTCTCGATCACCTCCAGGAAAATCGGGATGCCCTCGGTGATTTTATTCTGCGCCATAAACGCCACCGCGTCGGCGCGGACGCCTGCCACGAACATGCGGTCGGCGGGGGTATCGGAGGAAACCACTTGGACGAGTTCCGGAAAGAGGTTCTGCAAGTCGGTCAAATTCAGCCGATTTCTGGCGAATGCGGTAACGGGGCCGCGGTAGGAGCCCGTGGGTAGCAACAGACCGGCCCGGAGCGCGGGATAGAGGCGGGTGGTTTTGGGAGCATTGATGGTTTG
The DNA here is from genome assembly GCA_021733795.1 of Akkermansiaceae bacterium. Taxonomy (GTDB): domain Bacteria; phylum Verrucomicrobiota; class Verrucomicrobiia; order Verrucomicrobiales; family Akkermansiaceae; genus Luteolibacter. The sequence continues at coordinate 17,564 of JAIPKB010000023.1, forward strand.
GACCGCCAGTTTTTTGAAGATCACACTGGACAGTGTGGATTGGCTGAACTGCAAGGGGTCGATCCAATTGATGACATTAGGATCGGTGGGGGCATTGGCGATGAAGGCGTTGAGCAAAGTGTCGCGATAGGGGCTGACGGTGCTGGTATCGTATTTGTCAATCGCGGCGGCGGCTTTCTGACGGACCCAGATGTCGGAATCATTGAGCATGCCGACAAGAGTCGGCAGGGCGGTGGCATCCTTGCGGATGCCGAGGGCTTCGGCGGCGCTTTGGCGAATGTTTGGGTTCGGGCTGGCAAGCAGGCCGCGCAGGTTGGTGAGATCGGTGCCGGACAAGGTGCGGGCGGCGAGTTCGACCGAGGCGTAATACCGCACGACGGGATCATACTCGCCGAGGGCGGTGAAAAGCTGGGGGATCGAAAGACTCGTCCGATCAAGCGGGAAGGATCCTGCGGAAACCGCGTTGGCGACCTTGGCGGCATCGAGCGTGTAGGCCGGGTTGGCCTGTTTTCCGGTGATGTAAAGACGCTTGAGCGGAAGGCTGTAGGTGAGCAGGTAGATGGCGGTGGCTTTGAGGTCGTAGTTACTGGATTCACCCAGATAGGTGTCGTCAGCAGTCCAGCCGCCGTTGTGAAAATCGTCGTAAAAGCTGTCGTTGGTGAAGGATCCGTTCGTACGGCGCTGGATGTCAAAGCGCCAGAGCATTTGCTTGAAATACTCGGAGGCGGCCGCATCCCCGCCCATGCCGGCACCGAGGCCAGTCCAGAGGATTCCCAATTCCTGTCCGGCATGACCCAACTCGATGCCGATCCAGCCGGCGGTGGCCATGCGGCTGAAATATTCAGCTTGAACCGCGTAGTTGTCCTGCAATCCGAAAAATACAGCGGCAGAGGCATCTTTACCGTTGGATGCATGACTCGAGGCTCCCGGGAAATGCTCGCCGTATTGAATGGAGCCTTTGTTGACGTGGGAGCCGAGAAAGCCCGCTGCACGTTGGATGGCGGTATCGATCTTCGGATCGATGGCCTGGCCGGCGGTTTGCAGAGCCTTCCTGCCAAGCACCATCGCCAAGTTGGCGATGTTGCCCACCGCGTTGACCGGGCCGTAGCCGGCGGCGAAGCGGCGACCTGAGTTATCTTGTAAAAATTGGCCGGGGCCGTGGTTGTAGGTACCCCACATGCTTTGATATTCGGCCAGCCAGAGGGTGAAGCCCTTGATGGTCGGAACGACCTGGGAGTCGTTGGTGAGAAGATAATACTCGGAGAGGAAAACCAACCGATAGGCGGGTGCCCAGACCCAGGGAGCGTTCAATTCGTCAAATTGAAGCGGAGGGACCTGACTGGAAAGGGAGCGGGCGAAAGTCTGTAGGCGGGTCCGGACCGTGCTGTAATTCGGATCGCCGGGCTGCACGCTGGCGAGGAGAGCGAGCGCATGGAGGGCATCGGCGTGGGCTTGCCCGCAGTTCAGGAAATTCGCGTCGGCGATGAGTTCACCGACCATTTGGTTGCGGGCATTGGCAAGGATTGCGGTGGATTTCGGGCAGTTGTAAGGAGCGGTCGCAGTGTAACTGCCGAGGATGGGGATGGTGATGTTGACATCCGTGGTGCTGCCCGTCCGCCAGCGCTTGAGGCGGAGCGTGCCCGCGCCGGCCTTCTCCGCATTGGTGATGGCGGCACCCAAGGCCTTGCGGGCATCGGATGTGAATGAAGGCACCGTGCCGGAACTGGCGGCGATGGCCCCGAGGATCACGTCGTCCACCTGGATCTGGCCATTGCCCGGGGAACTGGCGTGGGTGACAAGAATTTGACGGCTTGCATCGGAGATCCGACCGGTGGCGACTTTGGAGCCATCCGAGTTTTCAAGGTGAAACCATCCGCGCAAACCCGTGGGGCCGAGGTTGAAGGTTTGGGTTTTGATGTTGCCGCCTCCGAAATCGCGCTGCATGGCGAGTTTGGTGCTTGCCATCCCGTCCGGAGTAGTGAGGTCGGGCGGCGTGCCAGCCGTGCAGACTCCCGCGATGGACAGGGCGAATGCCAGCGACGGGAAAAGGACTCTACCATGCAAAATTGATTGCGTTCTCACGGGTTGATTTCGATGGTTGTGAGCTTGGCTTTGTGGTGAAGGGTGTGGAGAAGGTTCAGGTGTGGAGCGGAGGGCGGGTAAAGAGTGGCTCACTGGCGTAAACGTGTGATGCCCGTTTATGGCTGCTGGCCCTCGGGAGCGCGTTCCATCCACGGAGGAAAATCCGTATACATCCGCACCGTAGGTTGTTTGAACTGGGAATCGACCAAGGTCATGACGATTTCGCGCCGCCGCGCGGTAGCCTTCCAACTGACCGACTGGCCTTTGACCCATTCACCCGTCGCACTTCGAAACTCAACCACAACGGGATACATGTTGTAATCATTGACCCGCTTCGAATGGGGAAATTGGGCGTATTTTCCGGGCGGGATTTCGGGCGTGGTCGCTCCGGAAATGACGTATCGCACCGGCACCGGCGCCAAATTGATCGCGCGGATGACGCCCATGCCGAAGGTGCCGGTGTCGTCATCAAAGCTCCGCACCTGGTAGACCGGGTTGCCTTCGCCCTTTTCGCCCGGCAGGAAGAGAAACAGTTGCCGGTCGGACTTGCCGATGGGAGCTTTGCCGACCAGCTCCAGCATGGGTTTCCCATCCGGACCGGTCTTCTCGATGTAAAAGGAGGCCTCGTTGGACTTGAAAACACCCTGCACCACCGGCGAGATATCCGTGTAGAGCGGAATCTCCGTGCCCTTCCCGCCATCCGCGTTGGGCATGACGACCTTTTCGATGCCGCCGATTTGCTCAAGGCACAAGGTACGGAACGCGATTTTGCGTTCCTCTCCGGCGCGCGAAAGAGACGCTAACGAGAAAATGACTGAGACAACCAAGAGGACGTCTTTCACAGAGTGTCGGTTTGGGAATGAGTGCAACGATTTCATATCTCCGAAGGAATGAGCCAGCGGAACGAGACGATCTCGAACCGGCGGCCAAAAAGTAGATTGGATGCCACCAGAGGTGCGGTATCCGCGGCTTCCGCAGGGTCGAGATAATCGGGAATCCGTTGGACGACGGCTTCGCAGTAGGCGCGTGCCGTGATCTTGCCAGTGGAGTCGCGGGCATCGCCATAGGCGCGGATGCGGAAGGTGTCAGACCGGACGGAGACGAACGAGCCGATGGCGGACAGCACGTCACCCTGCGTGACTTCACCGGGAGCGCCGGCACCGGTATTCCCAGTCACGGCCTCGCTGTTTTTCCAACCGTATCCGGCGACTTCAGCGAGCGCAATCGGGCGGGCATTGAACGCCATGTTCGCATTGACGTTGGACCGGTCCAAGGCGGCTTGGAGCGCGCCCGCGTTCGACAAGCCACCGGCGCTCCCAAGCCGTCGGTTTACGAACTCGGACATCGAGAGAAACGGTCCGCGGGTTCTCACTTCAGCGACGATCTCTTCGGCGAGTTTTTTGATCTCATCCGGCGTGAGGCTCCGGTAGCCGTTCCAAAGTTTTTCCTTGGCGTCAAAGGTGCTGCTCGCGGCGGCGGGGCGGCGGACGCGCAGGAAGGGCACTCCGGTGGATTCTTCGCTTGCACCTGTGGCAAGCGGGATGTCGCTCTCTGACAAGCCGGAGAGCACTGCAATCCACGCGGGCACCGACGTGCTGTTCACGTTGAAGCCGCCTTGCGTCATGATGTGCGCCGCGGATTTCCCGCCGCCGACAGTCAGGGCGTCGGCACTGGCAAGCGCCGCCGACTTGCCGGGTGGCTGGTAGGCGGTGTTGCGTTTGTTGGGAAGGCTCTTCGCGCCCGCGAAGAACTGTTCGGCCAGTGCCTTCTGCGTCATCGAGGAAGTACCCGCGTAAGCCGTGCCCTGAAGCGTGGACAAGGTGGAGAACCAATATGCGTCCCACAGCCGGTCGTTGGCCAGCCAAGAATGGTCGAGGACGGTTCTCGATGAATCCACTTTGAAGAACGCGGCGTTGGATGGAAGCGCCGGATGAGCGCGGGACTCACCGACCGTGTAGGTCACATAGGGCACGCTGCCGATGCTGCCGCCATTGGCGTGGCGGAGTTGGGCGATGGACTGAAGCGGTGCCATCGGAATTTCATAAATGGTGGCGGAGATTTCCCCGTTCAAGGAACCATTGCCGCCGAAAAGGAACCCCTGCTCGTTCTTGGGGCCGCCGGATTCGATGGCGGCACTGCCATTCTTCACCGGGACAAAAGCGAACTCCAGGGGGTTGGTGCCTTGCGATGTCGAATTGACGAAATCACAGGTTGCCATCTGGAAGGCGGCTCCCGTGTCGGCCACCGGGCGACTCTTGGCGAATGATTCCACGGTGGTCTTCGCACCGACGCTGAAGATGGCGAACGGGCGGGCCTTGGCGTAGGCGCTGACCGGGGTGGTGTTCGTCTCAAGAATACTCAGCGTACTGAGAGGCGCGGCTCCCCGGGCTGGAAACTGCGCGGGGAATGACCGCGGCTCTGGAAAGCGTGGCGAGGTGCCTTCTTCCATGATGGCTTTCAACTTCATCTCATTCGCATAGAAAAACTGGGTTTTCGCGACTTCGGCGCCGTTCAAGCGCACGGTGATGGCGAAAGTATTGTTGGCGTCTGCAGGGATGAGAGGCCCATAACGGACTGCGATTTTGTCCGTTGGCAGCAGAAGCACAACGGGGTCGTCCCATCGCGCTTTATGCTCGGCTGAGCGAAGATGAGCATACGGGGTCGGGACCCACCAGTCGAGGTTGAAACCCACACCGTCATTGGGGCCGGTGATCAGGCCGGGAATCAACTTGGCAGCTTGCGTCAGGTTGCTAAACCAATCGTGCATCCTGTTTTCTCCATTCAAGTCACGCTGAAAAGTCATGTCTTTCGGAAAGGGCGTTCCGAAGATTTTCGTTTCGCCCGGCTTCATCACCACCTCCGTCGCACGGTCCAGACTGGTCGAGAGCGTCATGTTGAAGACTTTCTCCCTGCCTCGCTCCCAAATATACATTTCTTTGAAGGCGACGAGTCCCCTGGTTGGAGTGGGCTGGTCGTTGAGCACGACTTGGAACCCGATGGGAACGTTGGCAAACTCGACCTGGAGATTGGTGCAGCGGAGTGTCACGTTGTAGGGATTGTGCAACGTGATGACTGGGAGATACATCAAGTTGAGTATGTGTAGGTATTTGCCCCCTCTATTGTCGACATAGTTATTCCGGGCCACCAAACTGAACACCATGTCCACCCGCGCCACCGTGGGCATCAGCACGGGCTTCTTTACCTTACTCATGTCCGGCTCGTAACGCTTCTTGTTCAAGGTGGCATCGTTGATTTCCTTCAAGTAGCCTGATGTGGTTGCGACGGGCAGGGCCGCCTTGAGTCCGTCCCTGGGATTGTCATTGGCGGTGGTGCGGCGATAGAGCCTTGCGTAATTCGCATAGAGTTCCCACTGGCTGTCTGAGGTGGCGTTTTGAAACGGGGTGGTTTTATCGGAATAAAGATAGCGCCCCGAGTATCCGGCAGGCAGGGTGGCCCCATAGTCCCCATCGAACAACACGCTCAGATCGGTCTTCAGGCCGCCGTTTGCCACATCCACCTGTAACGACGAGGAGTTGACGGTGAAGTCGTTGAAGAATCGCTGCACGGCATTCTGCGGAGATGACTTGATTTGTGCCTGATTGAGGGTGACGAGTTTGGGCAGGGAATCCCGCAAACTGGTGGCCGGTTCGTCGAGAAACCCCATGCCATCCACCTTGATAAAGCGGTTGCGCGCCGAAGTGCCCGCTTGCGTGATCGAGTCACCCACGCCGGACGGTACATCCCACGGGAGGAAATCGATGCGGCTCTTTACCCCCTCGTCAAGAACCGCCCAGGCAAAGGAACCGGAGTTGCCGGCAGTGGTCGCCGTGCCGCCCTTGATCCGAATCAGCGGCGCGGAAATTTCACGGTTTGTCAGATTGTCCCCCAGGCTGCCGGTGCTAACGAGAGGGGTGCTTCCAAGCGTGGAAGGAGCTGGGAGCATTTGTGGCTCCAATGTTGCGGCTGGATTCGGATTTGAGATGAGATACCCGAGGAAGCCGCCGCCCTTTTTTGCATCGACATATTCCTGTTCTGAAACGCCGGATGGCCCGGGCTTCCAGGATTTCCACACCCCGGCCAAGCCCTCCGCATGAGTGGACTTCGCCAAATTCGCCGGGGCGGTCACACGACGATCCGGTCCTGCAGTCTTCTGCAACTCCCCGAGTGCCACCATCATGGCTAGACGGGCGTTGGCACGGGCGACTGCCATCGCCTGACCTTGGCTTGAGGCGCGCAACGAGACGCCGGACAAAGTCAGCAAGCCCACCGCGAGGAGCGTCAATAAAATCATCAGCGAAAGCGTGATCACCAGGGCAAAACCTCTGGATCGGCGACAATGGAGTTGTGGCTTCATGATGGTGAGGTGGATGGAGTGGCGGTTTCCGGGGAATCCGGGAGGGTCGCAGTGGCGAGAGAAGAACGGGCGGAAGAGAGTTGCTTTTTGAAGCAGATAATCGTCTGGAGTGGGTTGTGCTTTGTCAGTCAAGGGCTCAGCCCGCCCCAGTCCGGCGTTGGAATGGGGCGGGCCTTGGTGGTTGATCGTCTCTTTTAGACAGCTTGTCAGCCGTCTGGGTGCGGCGGGGCCGCCGCACCCTTGGTTGACTCACATTATGGTGCCGGTGTCACGAGCAGACGGACGAACTGTTTGCCCATGCCGGTCGGCAGGGTGTAGCTCAGACTGCCGCCAGAAGGCACGGGCTTCGGATCGACATTCGTCCAGGTGACGAGGTCGGGCGAGGTTTGGACCTCATAGGTGCCTTCGAAGTTCGGATCCATCGTCCAAGAGACCTTGTTGGTCGCGTCCAGGCCGGGCATGGGCGTGAACGAGGAACCCGTCTCGCCCATGAAGTATTCGATGCCGTTTTCCACGCCGTCGTTGTCGTGGTCCTGCTCCGGGGTTTGGCCGGGAGCGTTGGCGGCGGCCCAACCGGTGTAGCCACCGCCAACAGCGGCCGTGGTGCCGAAATTGGGACCAACCATGACAGCCCATTCGTCTGTCGGCATCTCCCCGCCCGCGCCGCCGAAACGACCCGCGAGTTCGGCGATGCCATGGATTCCCCAGCCGGTCAAATCATCCCCCTCCCGCATCCGGTCTCCACCACCGTAGTCGGCAGCGATGACGTATCCCGTGTTCGCCGTCAGGGTCACCGGGGTGATGTTGTTGCCGCGGAAGTTTCCTTCCAAAGCGTCGGTGGTGAGGACAGTCGTCTGTGCCACCAGGGAGCCGTCGCTCTCGAGCCAGATGCTTACCCGATGTGAGGCCAGCAGACCATCACCCACGGTTCCGGTTTCATCGTTGTTCGGGGCGTCATAGAACCCGAGCCAGTTCACGGCCAGGTCCGAGCCCAGCGTCTGGAAGCGGAAGCCGTCCGCCTCGCCCCCATATTCACTGAAGCCGGTGGTACCATCTCCGGTCAGAGCCATGGTGAAGGGGGGAAGCACCGTGACCGTCACGGTATAGACGTTGGTGGTGACCGGGTCGGTGGTATCGTCGGTGACGGTGTAGGTCACCGGGCCGGCACTGAAGTCAGGAGTGACGGGAGCGACACCGCTGATTTGATCAGTGCACGTCCCGGAGAACAGCGTGAATTCAGGCGCGAGGGCGGCTAACAACTCTGGCGTCGCCCCGGAGGCATACGGCACGGTCCAGTCGATGGTGGCCACGCCCTCAACGGGCAGGCCAATGACGGCACTGCTTCCGACGACGTTGGTCCCGAAACTCGTGATGGTCGCCGGCTGATGCGCGTTCCTGATCTGGAAACCGGTCGGGCCGAGGTGGTTGAAACCATCGCCATAGATCACGGCCGTGAAGGAAGCCCCCGTCACGCCCGGGTAGACGATGTAGTTGCCCGGGGTGCTGCCATCGACCATCTCGGTGAAGGTGCCGTCATAGGCTGCTCCCGCCTGGAGGGTGAACGCACGCGCGGCCGCACCATTGAACTCGATCTTTCCCGTGCGATTCCCATTCCAATAGCTGCTGCCGAAGTAGAAGATGACATCGTAAGTGGTGAAGGGAATACCAGTCATCGTCATATCGAACTTCATGTAATCTGGTTCACCGGCATCGCTGGTGCCGTGGGCAAGGGCAGCCATCAAGCTGTAGTTGCCATCTCCCAGGTTCGTGGTGCGTGGATACTCTGAGGTAGTCCCTCCATTGCGGGCGTCAATTAGGGTGAATGTCGCAGAACTACCCTTGTTACTGGTCAATGGGACAACGTATGGACCCTCCACGCCAAATGGCACATAGTGGTTTTTCCAGCCGGGTGTCAACCAGTCGCCGAAACCGGCAGGAACACCCGGTTGGATTTGAGACAAGGGGTCGTTCTCATCAGCGTGGAAATTGACGCCGAAAGTATCCGCCACATCGGCGACGGTCAGGGTGGCGGGTTCAAACGTCACGAAACTGTAGTTGTCCGATGCCAGGGTGCCCACGGCGCTGGTGATGGGGTAGTCTCCGAGGGGCGAAGCGAGGATCGCCGTGGTGGTCAGGTCCGGGGTGCCGGACACGTCTGACGTGCCGAGGTTCTCGCCATTCTTAAAGCCGGTAACCAAGTAGAGAAACTCCGGGTTGGGTGTGTTCGGGAGCCGGAGCATGTTCACCGCAGTCACGGTCAGTCCCGCCTTGTTGACCACTTGCGTGATCGAGGCGGCGGTGGTGCTCGGATCGTAGATCTGGTAGCCGCTGTATTCGGCGGTGATCTCATGGGGTCCCACAACCCCCAGCGTGCTGGTGGTTACGCTGGCCTCACCTGTGCCATTGACTGCCACCGGGGTGCCAAGAGGATTACCATTGAGTAAGAACTGAACCGTGCCGCCCGTGGGTGTCGGAGTGACTGTGGCCGTGAAGGTCACATCATCCCCGTAGGTCGAGGGACTGACTGAGGAGGCGACCGTGGTCGTGGTTGCAGTGGCCGGGGCCACCAAGAAGGTGTGGGTCGCGGAGATGGCGGTGACCAGCGGATCCGCACTGTCGGTGACCGTGGACTGGATCTCGTAGCTTCCATCACTCAATGCGCCGAGGTCCAGCGTATAGGGCGGGGTCGTCAAATCGCCACCCGCTTGGGCAAAGGTGCCTCCCGGCAGGCTGCGGGTGAAGAATTTGACGGTATAGGGTGCGGTGCCCGAGACCACAGAGGCGGTGGCGGAAACGGACGTGCCCGAGACAAAACCGTCATTGTTGGCCGGGCTGTTCAGCCTCACGGTCAGGCCGGTCGGATAGGTCGTGGTCAGGCCATACTTCGCTGTCAGATACCCGCCGACCGCGTCGAGTTCGCTCGAGTCCAGGATCCGGCCGTAGATCAAGACTTCCGAGATTTCGCAATCGGAAAACTCATTGTATTGGCCGCCGCCGCCCAGAGCAATGCCGTTGGGACCCTGCGTGCCTCCCTGATTGGAAGCGATCTGGATTCCTTCCGCCCAGACCGTGGAGTCTTGGCCACCGCCACCGATCGTAGTCGCATACAGGTGCGGGTCGGTGTCCGAGCCTCCATTGCCACCCAAAATCACATCACCTTCGTAAAAGGCGGAACCCCTGCTGCCGCCCCAGTATCCCAGCAGCCAGTTGTTGTTTCGGGCAGCGAGCACCCGCGCGTTTGCGCCACCCGTTTGGCGTGATACATAGAAGATGGTGACGGGCGCCGGGTAATTCACACTGTTGCCCAACGCGTCTCCATTGTCAAAATGCACGGTCGGGAGACCGCCGATTCCGGCAGCCTTGTAGTAGGGTATGCCGTTGATTGTGGTGACATCGCCGCCCACCCCCCCGGACATGTCGGTCCAAGTGGGAACCGGATCGTTGTCGCTCAAGCCCGTGAACTGCGACGCGTCCAAATGCAGCTTCAGGTCAGTGGTGACGGGTGGTGCGGCGCTGGCGGGTGAGGCCCCGAAGTACATCGCCGCACCCATCGCAGAAGCGAGGGCGAGGTGCTTGAGGGTGTTTCTGATCGGATGATCTGGATCTGGTGTTTTCATTGTGTTTTTGTTTAATTTGGGTTCATTTTGATGGTTTGTGGCTTGGGACGTTTGAGGTCAGGAGATGCGGGTAGATTGCTGTATTTGTGTGGGTTTGAGCTGAATGGAAGCGACGAGATTGCGCCCGGCACCGTGCCTGGCGTGCTCGACAAGGGTAACATTAGCCCGGAAGTCGCGGAACGGACAGAGAAATGTTTTTGGGAACTTGTTCTAAAAGAGGATAAGTGAGGAAATGCCCGCGATTCCAAGCCAAATCCTGCCTGAAGCAGACGCCGTCCACCTGCGCGAGGGCATCCGGCAGGGACGCTGGAGTGGGCCCTTTCCGGGTCGGGGGTCGGGGGTCGGGGGGAGAAAAGCGGAAAGCGGAAAGCGGAAATTTGAAATTTGAAATTTGAAAGTTGAAAGTTGAGAATGGCGGGCGGCGGATTTGGAGGCCAAGGGCCTCCTTCATACCAGTCCAGTAAGACTAAGGGCGTGTCCCTTTGTACAAGACTATTGGCGGGAGGACATGGAGATCGGCTTGGGTGACATCTTCGAGACCTACCCGCGCTACACGCACATCCGCTGGTTCCCGGTGCCGGACTGGGCCAAAGACGATCCGGATGCCGTCCCACCGATGCCCTGGCTCGACGCGAAGCAGCAGGCAATCCGTTCAGGGCGTGGCGTCTTCGACCACGACGTCGTCGAGGTAGGCGCCGATGTAGGGGCTTCCGGCGTCGTTGGTGCCGGTGAAACGCCACTCGATGCGCACCGGCTGGCCGCCGGTGATGGCGACCGAGGAGACCGTTTTCCAATCGGCGGCATTGACATCCAGGTCGGGCGTCGAGGTGTGCACGGCGGCCTCGAGCACGCTGATGCCCCCGCTGATATCGTCGTCGATTACGTTCACCACGAAGGTGTCGCCATTGAGGATGTCGATCGCCTGGGCGAAGGAGAGCACGGCGTTGGGCACGCTGGCCAGGTCGATGACCGGCGAGATCAGCGAGGTATCGGTGCCGGCGGCGTAGGTGCCGGGACTGCCGATGTCGGTGCCCCAGCAATTGGTCGATCCTCCATTGCCGGTGGTGACCGAACCGCCCTCTCCGGACGAATCAGGATCACCGCGCGTCCAGTCGCTGCCGGTGCCCCCCGCGGAGTGGTCCACCACGGTGAAGCCGCCGTCGTCGGCCTCGAAGTCCTCGCTGAGCAGCGGCGGGGGATTCTTCTCGAGCACCGCGAAGAAGCGGCTCGGGTCGCCGCCGCCGGGGATGTCCTCCAGCATGTTGGTCGGCGCGGTGCCTTCGATGTCCGCCTGGCCTTGCCACACATCCCAACTGGCCGGCGGGGTCGAAAGGTCGGTGCTGCTGACCAAGTCGTAGAGCTTGCCGGCCTGGCTTGTCCACACAAAGTCGTAGTTGCCCGCAGTGCCCGCGTTCGGCGTGATGGTCAGCGGGAAGGCCTCGGAGGAGATGACTGGAGCGACCTCATCCAAAGAGGTTTGGGAAAGGCGCAACTCGTCAAAACTCACCAGGATCCCTTCCGGGGGACCCCATCCTCCGTAGGCCATGAACTTGAAATTGTTCACAGGATCGAGGGTATCATCCGGGCCCTGAGTAGTCGCCTTTGCCCAGACATCGGAGCTTCCCGTGCCGACGCTGGCAGCGTTCAATTCAGCCTCGGTGAGGCCTCCAGCCTTGAAAGTGTCGAACTGGTCTTTGTTTAGCACCCACATGGTCGCTGTCTGCAACCCGTCGTTGAGATTGGAGGAGAAAAGAACGAGAAATGTCTCACCTGCGGTAAGGCGGTCGCCTGACCAGGTTCCCATGTTTGCCTCCACACGAGCGCCGACATTTTGGAACCACTCGTCGGCATAAAACGCGGCGGTGGAATCGTTGTCCCCCTCACCGGGAACGCCGATCATGAGTCCGGCAACGGTGGTGTCGTCGATAGTGGAATTCCGGCGGTACAAATACGAACCGTAGATCTGACCCGGGGCGTTCGCGGAGAGATCGCGCTGGACGCGCGATTTTCCTCCATTCTGTAGGGCCTGCGCTTCGATCCGCCCGCCTGACACCAAGAGATTGCTGAAAACAAGTCCGTCGGCCATCACGTCAATACCCGTGCCCGAAGTCTCCAAATTAGACCAGGCACCGGAGAACCCGGAACCACCGTTTTGGCCGGCCACCGCACCAGGGGCATAGTCGAAGCCTTCGTAAGCGAGCTGCGCGACGACCTCCACGACACTCAGAGTGCCGGCGACCGCTGTGAAACTGTAGTCGGCGGCGCTCATCGGGGTGGCATCGCAGGTGATGGGGTAGTCCCCCACCGGATCACTGGGGAGGGCGGCACAGGCTAGGATCGGCTCGCCGGAGACTCCCGAGGTGGCGAGGGTTTCACCGTTCTGATAGCCGCTGATCTGATAGGTCAGGGTCGGGTTGGCGACTCCGGGGGCACGGACTTTATTGTGCGCGGTCACGGTCAGTTCCGCCTTGCCGACCTCTTGTTGAATCGCCGCTGCGGTTGTGCTTGGTTCGTAGATCTGGTAGCCGAGGTATTCGGCAGTGATATCATTGGTTCCCACATACAGCTTGGTGGTGGAAATGGTGGCCTCACCTGTCGTGGGATTGACTGCCACCGGGGCACCCAGAAAATCGAAGTCACTGTAGAACTGAACCGTGCCGCCCGTGGGGGGCGGCGAGACCGTGGCGGTGAAGGTCACGCTATCCCCGTAGGTCGTGGGTGGGCCGGCGGTGGCGAGCGTGGTCGTGGTCGCGGTGGGCGAGGCCACCGTGAAGGTGTGGGTCGCGGAGGTGGCGGTGACCGGCGGATCCGCACTGTCGGTGACCGTGGCGTAGATCTCGTAGCTTCCATCACTCAATGTTCCGAGGTCGAGCGTATAGGGCGAATCCGTCAAATCGACACCCGCTTGGGCAAAGGTGCCTCCCGGCAGGCTGCGGGTGAAGAATTTGACGGTATAGGGGGCGGTGCCCGAGACCACCGCGGCGGTGGCGGAAATCGACGTGCCCGAGAGATATGCCTCATTGTTGCCCGGGCTGGTCAGCCTCACGGCCAGTTCGGTCGGATAGGTCGTCATCAGGTCATATTTGCCTGCCAGATACCCGCCGACTAACTCTTCCTCTTCCGTTGTCAAAGCCCTGTCGTAAATCAGGACTTCGGCCATGTCACCCGCCCAGCTACGGCCGTAGATGCGGTCACGGCTGAGCCGATTCGCCTGCACGTTGCCGGTGGTGACCAGACTGAGCAGCGAGTATGAGGAGGATGGCAGCGCAGTCGAGGTCCCGTTCACCACAGTCCCCATGAGTTTGGTCGTACCGTTCCTGATAAAAGCACTCGCGTAGGTGGCATCCCAAAGATTGGGGTTAGCGTCATGAAAATGGTATTGATCGCTGTCTCCCAGCAAGAACTGCTGGCTGGAGTTGGTTTTTTTGAGCACCCAGAACACGGTCCGGATTGTCGAGATTCTGGTAAAGTCAAAGTTGGTGTTATTGTTAGCGTTGAAGCGCACCACCGGGAGTCCATTGAGCTCGTTGGTCTCGTAAGTGGCGGCACTGCCGCCAGCCGTAGCCGTGGCATTGTTGCCACTCCCGGACACGTCGGTCCAGGTGGTCACTGTATCGCCGTCGTTCAAGCCCGTGAGCGCCGACGCGTCCAAGTGGAGCTTCAGGCCAGCGGTGACGGGTGGTGCGGCGCTGGCGGGTGAGGCCCCGAAAAACATCGCCGCACCCATCGTCGAAGCGAGGGCGAGGTGCTTGAGGGTGTTTCTGATCGGATGATCTGGAATCGGTGTTTTCATTGCGATTGTGTTGGGTTGGTATTCATTCCGACGGTGTGTGGCTTGGGATGTTTGAGGTGAGTAGATGCGGGTGGATTGCTGGTGTGGTGTTGGTTTGAGCTGAATGGAAATGGCGAGATTGCGCCTGGCACCGTGCCTGGCGTGCTCAACGAGGGCAATCTTACCCCCGAAGTCGCAGAAGCGTCAGGAAAACTTTTTAGGGAACTTATTCTAAAAGAGGATAAGTGAGGAAATGCCCGCGATTCCAAGCCAAATCCTGCCTGAAGCAGACGCCGTCCACCTGCGCGAGGGCATCCGGCAGGGACGCTGGAGTGGGCCCTTTCCGGGTCGGGGGTCGGGGGTCAGGGGTCGGGTGAAGAAATGCAGAAGGCAGAACGCTGGGAAGGCCGGTCGGCGGATTTGGAGGTCAAGGGTCTCCTTCATACCAGCCCAAGGCAACGCTCTGATCCTTGAAATCAAGGCGCGGGCGTGGCAATTTTGTAAAAGCGAGCACCGCTGCCGGGCGTAGCGTCGGTAAAGGTCTGAATGCCGCTGGCCGCAGGAGCGATGGTTGCGCCGAGCGGAGTCCAGGTGGTGAGGTCGGACGAGGTGAAGACACGGTAGGTTCTGCCCGCCTTTCCCTGGAACGATCCCACGATACTCCCGTCGCCGCCTTTTGCGATACTGGAAATCATGAAGCGGCTTGCTGCGTCGCCCGCGTCAGTTCCGGCAAGCCACTCGGCGTGATTGCTATGCCCGTCGCCATCTGCATCGTCAGGGACGCTGCCTGGATTTGGCGCGAAGGCGAACCAGCGCGCGGATTCGCTCACGCCGGGTTCTTCGGTGCTGCCGACGATAAATTGCAGCGAGGCTCCCGCGCCGTCTGCGAGCACGGGCCACGGAGCGGTGTCGTCGTAGGTGACTTTCTGAATCGTGCTGTTGTTTGCATCATCAAGCACGACGCTTTCTCCGCCATTGCTGAGTCTTGTGGCATTTTCAAACTCACCGGCGATGCGGAATCCCGCGCCGAACGCCGCGATAAATGCCGCTGTATTGTGGACCACAAGGATGCGTTCCCCGGGAGCAAGCGTCGATCCGTTGAACGTGAAGTCAACGCCTTCGCTGAAGTGCACGCCGGTGAGGTCGAGCGTCACGGTCGTGCTCGTGTTTTGCAGTTCGATGAACTCCGCGAGACCGTCGCCAGGCGGATTGTGGTGGAGTTCGGTGATCCGCAGATACAGTTGCGCGGGGCTTGGCGCTGACGGAAGGGTGATGCTGGCAATCGTAGCACCAGCGACGTTTGTCAGCGTGAGCGATTCGCCGAAATTGCTGAGATGCCCCGACGCGTCACCGGTGACGAGAAGCCGCTCCGCTCCCCGCGGACCGGTTGTGCGTTGGCGAAAGGCATAGCGGTTTGGCGTCACATAGATGCTCTCGCCGGGCAACACGACAGTCCCGCCTTTGAACGAGAATGTGATGCCGCCGCTGAGTGTCCATCCGCTCAGATCCACCGATGCGGTGCCTGTGTTTCGCAGTTCGATGAACTCCTGGTCCTGATCACCGGAGGCCGGGTTTGATTCGATGACACCGAAGGCGATGCCGGGCAGGGAGGGCTGGGAGGGAGGAATCCCGACGCCGCCACCGTTGGCTGCGGTATCGACCAGTTCGCAGGAGAAGAGCATGTCGGAACTGGTGTCACCGTAGTTCATGGCCTGCACCGCGAGGACATTGGGTCCGTTGAGGAGCGCAGACCTGAAGGCGGTGATGTCGATGTCCTCGAACACCATGGCTTGGGAATCGTCATGCCACGCGGTGGCATCGGCATCCCATGTGAGCGAACTCGGGGCGTTGCGGGCCGCCACCCTGACGCCGTTGAGAAATGCCACGAATCCGTCGTCGTACTTCACCCGCAGGTTGAGGAAAGACACGGCGTTCTTGTCCGCGACATTGAATTTGTAGCGGACGTAGCACGAGTTGTTTTCGTTGGAGCCATCGCCATTGGTGTCGATGCGCCGGCTGGCGGAGATGGAGGGTGAGAGGAGGTCGATGCCAAGCAGCGGCGTGTAGGTGGTGCTCGAGCTAGGGGAACGCTCGTATCCGATCGCCCCGGTGCCGCTGAGCCATGAGGAGTCGTTGAAGCTGGAAAACTTCCACATGTCGCCGAGCGAGCCAGCGGTGGGCACGAGGGAGGTGCACGCGGCGTTTTCGGGGACGAGCACGCTGCCGTTGCCGCTGCCGATCTGCCCTTGGGTCACACTCAGGTAGGGAACACGCGGGACAAGATATTCGTCCACGATGCGCTGGTTGGCGGCCTGGAGGGTGTAGGTGGTGCCGCCGAAGTGCGTGTCGTCGCCCCACTTGGCCTTGTCGAGGAGGACATCCGGACCGATCATCGCCACCAGTTCGTCGATTCGGTTGTTGAAATAATCGGTCGCGAGGTACTCGTCGATCAGGGTGCGGATGCGCCGATGCAACATCGCCCTGCTGCGTGGATTGGCGACGATGGCTTCGAGGAAGTGGTTGTATTTATCGGGATAACCATTTTGCGTGTGCGGGCGGACACCGACCCAGGGATGGCTGACCCCGGCTTCGCTGAACACCATGGTGTCGGTGATGAGGGCGTTGGGGCCGAAGGTGAGATCGAGGTCCCACGGGAGCATGGTCCACTCGCCGCTGCCTTCCGTATCGCGGTAGATGTAGTGATTCTTGTCGCTGCCGTCGATATTCTGCGTGATGCAGGTGGTCGCCATATAGTTGATCTGGGTGGGCAGATCGACGTTGTCGAAGAGAAAGGTATCGAGCGCAGTGTCGGTCTGGGCGATGCCGTCGATGAAGGCGTCGAGATCGGACTTGTCCTCGTGCAGCCGGGTCTTCTTCTCCACGGGCGCGAGCGAATCGGATGGTTCGTAGCGTACGCCCGTTGCCTTGTAGAGGGCGCCGTCGGGATCGAGATTCCAGCGTCGCAGAAAATCACGATCGGGTTGTTCGACCAGGATCGCGACATTCCAGAAGGCGTTGTTCTGCCGGAGGTGGACGTGGAAGGCTTCGGGAGAAGGCAGACCGGCATCGCGCTGGTGTTCGTAGGCGAGAACCGCCCGGACGTAGCTTTTGTCGGTGTAGGTCGTGTTGAGGTTGATCTCATCGACCCGGGGAACTCCGTCGCGGAGCCGGAAGTGGTGTCCGTCGTTGAACTCGATCTTGTAGCTCTTCTTCGGCCAGTAGACCGCGGTGCCGCCGCGGATCCGGGAGAAGATGTTGTCAAAGAACTCGCCGTTGTAGAAAAACGCGCCGCGCGTGCCGGTGCGGTTCTCGGTGTCGTCCGGGTTCTGTAGAAAGCGGTGCATGACCGGGATTTGCGAGCTGACTGCCGGATCGGCGATGACGGTGCCGTGGTACTCCGGAGAGTTGAGCGGATCGTCGAAGAGCGGTGAGCGGCTGGTCTTGCCGTCCAGGCTGGCTGCCGTCAAGCGCCAGCGCACCATTTGGCCGGGCGTTGACGCGGAGGCCGGGATGGTGGCGCGGTAGATTCCTCCGCCACTGTCCGTCATCGGCAGGAGGATCTCCGAACCGAACATGACGCGGTAGTGGAGGGTCACCGAAGTAACCGGGGAGGGGCTGGCGGAGACTTCCGCGCTCACGATGATGGGATCACCGTCGCCGGGAACCGGGTCGGAGTTCTCGTTGAGGTTGCGGATGATGGGGCCGGCCGACATGGTGTTTTCGCTGCCGGGAGTCGGGGGGAAAAGCGATTGGACGAGCGGCGGATTGCCGTGGAACCCGTAGCTGACATTGGATTGCTGCGGAGGGTAAGTGGGTTCGAATTCGGTGGCGATGGTGGTGCCGTCCGGCTTGACGAGGGCGAGGTACTCACCGCTTCCGCTGAGTTTGAAGTTGGTATGCAGCTCCGCTCCGGCGATGCGGTTTTCCCCGGATGCGAAGACCACCACGTAACCGAGGCCGGGAACGGTGGTGGCGGGAAACTTCCACTTGGTGAGGTCGAGCGGATCGTCGGTGAGAAACCATCCGGTCAGGAGCGCCGGGACCGAATCGGGATTGCAGATCTCGATCCAGTCCTCGTTGTCGCCATCCCCGTCCTCGAGGCCACCGTCGTTGATGGTGAGGAACTCGCTGATGAAGGGTTCCGCGCCTGTCGTGCCGACCCTGACGGTGACTTGGGTGCTGGTGCTTTCCAGCGCATTGGTGGCGGTGAGCGTGAAGGTGGTGGTGCTCGTCAGGTTTGTCGCGATCGCCATTTCCTGTCCGGTGACGTCGCTGTCCACGAAGGAGCCGCCATCAAGGGTGACGGTGTCGGCGTCGCTGACGGACCAGTTCAGGGTGGCGCTCCCGCCCTCGGCCACCACATCGGGAGTGGCGGTGAAGCTGGTGATGATAGGGACGGCGATGCCCCTCGGGGCGGCATCTGCCAAAGAGGTTTTGGAAAGGCGCAACTCGTCATAACTGACCTGGATCCCGTCAGCTCCTCCGAAGGCCATGAACTTCAAATTGTTCGTAGGCCCGAGGGGATCAAAAGTGCCCGAGGCGGTCGCCCTTGCCCAGACATTCGTGTTTCCTGAGCCGACGCTGGCGTTGTTCAACTCACTCGCGGTGAGGCCTCCGTTCTTGAAAGTGTCGAACTGGTTGCGGCTAAGCACCCACATGCTTAATGCCTGCGATTCGGCGGCGAGATTGGCGGAGAAAAGAACGAGAAATGTCTCGCCTTTGGCAAGGGGTTGGCCGGTTGCGGTTGCCACAGGGTCACCGCCCGCACGAACGCCGACATTCTGTTGCCACTCGTCGGGATAAAATTGGGCGGTGTGATCGTTGTCTGCCATAGCGGGAGCGCCGACCAGCAATCCGGCAACGGTGTTGGGGCTGTTATCATTTTCCCGGCGGTACAAAAACGACCCGTAGGTCTGACCCGAGGCGCTCGCGGAGAGATCGCGCCCGATGCGCGAAGAGGCGGCCCAACCGCCGTTGGCCTGCACTTGGACCCGCCCGCCTGTCACCGAAAGATCGCTGAAAGTAAGTCCGTCGGGCTTAACCACATAGCCGGTGCCATTTGTACCCTCATTAACCCAGGCACCGGAGAACCCGGACCCACCGTTTTTGCCGACCACCACCTCATCAGGGGTATAATCGAAGCCGTCGTAAGCGGTTAGCGCTGCCTGCGCTGGTGCCGCCAGAAGTGTGCATGCGATGAATGGAATGCAGCTCCTTTTCATAAGTGTCTTGCTGCTAGGGAGTCCTTTTCCGGTTTGGAGTGCCCGAGGGGGGTAAAGAGCGGTTCGGAGAGCGGGGGAAAAGGGGGTGATTGCGGCGGATCGTGGGTTTGGTGTTGGTTTGAGGTGAATGGAAAGGGCGAGATTGCGCCTGGCACCGTGCCTGGCGTGCTCGACGAGGGCAACACTACTACGGAAGTCGCGGAACGGGCAGAGAAATTTTTTTGGGAGCTTGTTCTAAAAGAGGATAAGTCCAGGGAAAGCGTCCGATTCCGCGACATTTCCTGCCAGGGATCAGGGGAAGAAAAGCAAAAAGCAAAAAGCAGAAACTGAGGAGGCCGGGCGGCGGATTTGGAGGCCGAGGGCCTTCCTGCATACTAGGGCAACGCCCTGGAGCGGCTAAGAGGCGAAAAGCGCAAAAAGCATCCGGTGACATCTCGTTGCAAGGAGGCACGATGGAGAGAAAAAGAGGGCTCCATGGGCTATGATGCTCATAGAGCGCCGCTACAGAGTAGCGCTTACGACAAAGTTCATTCACCATCCATTCCCGCGGACCTCTCCGGAACGCAGGAAGCCGTGATCACGGCGATCACTGGATCGCCGAAAGCCAAATCGGCATGGCGTGAGCAAAGCGAGGACAAAAAGACCCTACGGGCGTCCTTGCCAGTGATGCACCGTTTCGATCAGGGCAAGGACGTTCTCCGGTGGCGTTCCGGCCTGGATGTTGTGGCACGAACAGGGGATGTAACCCCCGCCTGCTCCGAGGGTTTCCAGACAGGTAATGACTTCCTTTCGCACCTCATCAGGCGACCCGTGCGGCAGGACGTGCTGGTTTTCCACGCCGCCATGGAAGATCACATCTTTCCCGAAGTCCCGGTTGAGACCGGCGCGGTCCATGCCGGGGCAGATGTGCTGGATTGGGTTGAGGATATCGACACCGCATTCGATGAGGTGCGGGACGAACTCCCGGCAGGCTCCGTCGGTGTGGAAGAGGACTTTCTTGCCATGGGTATGGATCAGATCGCACCATCGCGCGAGACGGGGCTTGAGGTGCTCGCTCCATGAGGGAATGGAAATGAGCTGGCTTTCCTGGGTGCCCATGTCGTCGGAGATGAACACGATGTCGATCAGGTCGCCGAGTTCTCCGAGAAAGCGGTCGAGCATTTCGCTCTGGATGGCATCGATCCGGTCGAGCGCGGCATTGAGGAATTCGGGTTCGGCGATGACGTCCATCAGCGCGTTTTCCATGCCGCGCATGTGGCAATAGATTTCGTAGTGGGAAATCCATGGGCCGATCGTGGCGAAACCAAACGAACGCGCGCGCTCTGCAGTGGCTTTGGCCGCGGCGTAGTTGAACTCACCGACCAGCGGCCATAGCGGATGATCGTCGAGTTGCGAGGGATCATCCATTTCTCCGAGCGGAGGTTGGCCATACTCCATGTAGGTCGCCATTCCGGATTTCACCTTGTGCAGCGGCACGCCCCACGGATCCAGGCCCTCGCCCTCGTTGGGATCAAACTTCTCGGCGCGGTAACCGGGAAACACCCAGGCGATCTTGTCCACGCCGAGGGTTTGATAGAGTTCGTATTCGTCCTCCACTCCGGTGTGGCTGCGGAGGGAATCCAGGACTTCGGGAGTGAGCCAGAGATCGACCGGAACCCGGTCAACGGGGCGGCGCTCGATGGTGGCGAGGATGCGTTCGCGGGGTGTCATGGCAATCTTCGGCGTGTCCGCTGAGTGTTTCTGAACGAAGTGCAGGGCGTTTGGCTTCACGCGGGGCGAAACTCAGCGGATCTGCCGCAGTTCGGGCTTGGCCGTGGCCGCCTCGATCTCCGTGATCGCCTTGCGGACATCGGCCGCTTTGCGGACGCTCAAGTGCTTCGGAAAGTCCTCTTCGCCCTTATCGAACATTTCCGCCGCTTGCTTGAGCGCGGGGATGGCGGCTTTCGCGTGGACGCCATAGGAAGCGAGTATCCCAAGAATTACCGGAGTGCGATGCTCGCTGGCCCACGTGTTTTGCTTAATAATATAATCCGTGCAGGCGGGGATGCCCTCCGCGATGTGGTGCCCGGCGAGAATCTCCAAGCCCGCGATGCGGATGCCATCGGCGAACATCTCACCGCTCGGGGCGGGTTTGGCCGATGCTTCGAGGATGGCCGGCAGCAGGGGCTCGATGTCCTCGTAGCTGAGCATCTGGTAAACTTCGGCGATGGAGGAGCGTGCGCGGCCATCCTCATTGCGTAGCCCGGCGGCCACCGCCTGGCGGAGAAGATCGCGGTCGATGCCGTCCTTCGCGTTTTTGAGCATGTGGCCGAAGACGGAAAAGCAGAGGAAGCGTTGCTCCATGCCGCGCGGATCGGACTTCGAGGGGCCGTGCGTGAGGCGCTCCAGCAGGAGAGGCAAGGCGGGCATGGCGGGCTTGCCAATGTTGGAAAGTGCTTCGGCGGCTTTGACACGCAACCAGAGATCTTCATGACCGATCAAGGCGGTGAGCTTCGGCACGGCGGGCGCGGCGGAGTCACCCAGACGGATCAGCGCTTCGCAGGCACCGTAGCGGGCATAGAGGCTCGGCGAATCCAGCATTTCCAACAGCGCGGCGACCGGCTTGTCCCCCTTGCGGCGTGAAATGGCGATGGCCGAGCGCTCACGCACGGTGGGCGACCAACTGCCGAGCTTTGCCAGCAGCGTATCGGAATCGATCTTGTCGTATGCGCTATAGCGGTCTCTTTGCGTCCAGCCGCGGCCATCATCGAGAAGGCTGGCGGCGGTGGCGGCATCGATCTGCGGTGCCGTGCTCGGTTTCTTGCCGGTGAGCATGATCTTTCTCAGTGGCATGGCATAGGAGAGCAAATTGCAGCCGGTGGCATCCCAACCGCTGTAACTGTCATCCGCCGGTTCGGGTGGTCCGGGATGCGGGAATTGATGGTCCCAGGTGCGGGTGAGATCGCCATGCCAGCCGCCGAACTCGTGCATCCAGGCTCCGGTCGCCACGGGACCTGAAAGAGCCACGCCGGGGATCGCCCACATCAGGTTGGTGAAGTTTCCGCAGTGTCCGGTATCGCGATCATGGCCATGGGAGGCCACGCACATGCGCGAAAAGAATTCCGCGCCGTCCTTTTCGCCGAGCAGATTGAACATCACGCCCGCCATGCCGCACTTGCCGTTGTCCTCGTGGTTCTCCGTCCATGGGGCATGATCACCGTAAGGCACGGCACCCTTGCCGATGTAGAACCGCATCAGTTTGGCACTGCGATCAATGGCGAGATCGACCGCAGGATCCTTCAGACCTGCCTGGCGGGCCAGGATGAGCGAGATGGTGAGCGGGACTCCGGGCGCGTTCATCATGCCATAACCGCCCAAATTCCCTTCCGGCAATGCATACCCGTGCCCCCATGAGCCGACCATGCTTTGCCCCTTGGCCGCATCAAGCGCAAGGCGGTTCATGCCAGAGGTGAAACTGTCATCGCCCGTGGCGATTTTGTACTCCGCCAGCAGCATGATGACGAACGAGTTCCACCACGTCTGCATGCTGTCCGCGGAAAACCGGTTCGCCCATTCGACCTCGCGACGGACGAGGGGCATGTATTCCTGCTTGCCGCTGGCGAGGAGGGCGAGTGCGTTGATCGAGCGGGTCATGGGGTTCTGGGATTTGGTGTAGTCATCCAGTTCCATGCGCTTGGCGAGCGCCTTGCAACCCTCTTCGAGGATGCGTGCGGATTTCGGGCAGTCGTAAGGTGCTGTCTTGCCGTAAGCTCCCAGTATCGGGATATCCAGCGACACCTCCGCCGCCGTGCCGGCGCGCCAACGGGTGAGGGCAAGCTTGCCGGAGATTCCCGCCGCCGTGACCGTTTTGCCGAACTCGGTGCGCGGGTCATAGGAAAAAGGCTTTCCGCCGACGCCCAGGATCACATCCCCTTTGGCGAACTTGCCATCCCCCGGCGATGCGGGATCCACCTTGGTGATGAGGATCTGCCGTGCATCCGAAGTCACGAGCT
>JAIPKB010000315.1 GCA_021733795.1 Akkermansiaceae bacterium
CACCAACGCGCAGGGCGAGGCGAACTTCGCTGTTAGCTCAAGCACCGTAGGAACCGTCGTCTTCACCGCCACTGTCGTCGCCGACAGCCTGACCCTCACCGATACCGCCAGCGTGGAATTCACCGATCCGGCAGCGCCCTCGGCCTTCAATGTCAACATTTATGCCGACACCCCTGCGACAGGACTCCTCGGAGTGGTCGGCGCACCCGGTGAAACCTGGAACCAGGGAACCACCTCGGCGAGCAATCTGATCGATACCACGGGATCTGTGGTTTCTCCTGTCTCGGTAACGGGTTTGCCGAGCGACGGATACAACGTCAACGCGGCCTTGAAGGTCTTCGCCGCGAACCGGAACTTCTTTTCCAAGGCACAGGATACCACGATCTCCATCACAGGCTTGGTTCCGGACACGGCCTACGATCTCTACATCTACTCCCTCAGCCACAATGACGGCAGTTGGGGGGATTTCACCAACACGGAGCGGGCAGCCGGGGATTTTGTCACCTCGAACACGGTGCTTCGCAGCGCCTCTTCCCAATTCCTCGACAACGGCATCCCTGGCGTCAATGGCAGCTCCTTCGTGGCCAACGGCAACTACGTGGTTTTCCAGTCGATCGTCTCCAACAATCTGGGCAACATCTCGGTGTTGGCTGACGCCCATGACGGGATCGATGGCAATCCATCCACGAGCGATGGAGATTGCCGTCTGCACATCAGTGGCCTGCAGATCCGGCCGGCCACGGGGATGAGCTTGGATTATGTGGCTTGGCGTGACAGCCAATATCCGGGTCTCGGCATGCCGGACGAGGATGACGATGGCGACGGCTCGAGCAACGACTACGAACGCATCTTCGGCATGAACCCGACCGATCCGGCGTCTTCAAGCCCCTATCGGGGGGGATTTGATCCCGCCACGGGTTCCCTTGGCTACACCCGCCGCGTCCAGTCCCTCATCAACATGAACTACAAGGTGTGGTATTCCACCGACCTTGCAAATTGGTTCGAGGACAACGCGGCCATACAGACCGTGGAGTCGACGAGCAACGATGTCGAATTCATGGGCGTCTCGATCGATCCCTCGCTGCTCAGCGAACCAAAACTCTTTGTCCGGGTGTTGGCCACTCCGATCACCGGATTGGATCCCGAGCCCTCTTTGGTGAATCTTTGGGGCAGTGGCAATTCCATCACGCTGCTGTTTTCTGAACCCATGAATCCATCGTCCGCGGCCAATCCGCTCAACTATCAGGTGGTTCAGGATGGCGGCGGAACCATCGCCATCACCGGAGTGACGCTGAGCAGCGACGGTGGCAGCGCCACCCTGACTCTCGCTTCGGCACTCGGAAACAACACCGCATACACGGTCAACCTCGAAGGCGTGACCAGCGGTACCGGCCAATCGCTGGGAACCGGAGTCAGCCGCCAATTCAAGACCTGGGACGATAACCCGAACGGAATCAAGGTCTTCATTCTCGCCGGTCAGTCGAACATGGTCGGCTACGGAGATGTGGAGAACGGAAACAGCGGCGCTGGCACTGTGGGCAGTTTGCGTTACCTCGCGGTGAACGATGCCTCGTATCCCGATTACAACTATGCCTCGCTTCTCGCCACCCCCAGTCAACCGGCAACCAGTGCCTTCAGGACCCGTTCCGATGTGAAGCTATGGTGGCGCGACGGAGGCGCGAATTTGGGCGGCACCGTCAGAAAGGGCGATCTGGGACCGCCCTTCAAAGGGGCCGATAACGGCAAGATCGGCCCGGAGTTTGCCTTCGGTCACGTGATCGGCGACTTCTATCCATCGAACAATGTTTTGCTCGTGAAGACCGCCTGGGGCGGCAGGTCCTTGGTAAAAGACTTCCGTCCCCCCAGCGCGGTGGCCGCCCGGGGTGGACGGGTCGGAGATTTCTTCTCCGCCATCATCGACTACACTCGCGATGTGCTCACGAACCTCGACACCGAATTCCCCGAATGGTCCGGGCAGGGCTACCAGATTGTCGGTTTCGGCTGGCACCAGGGATTCAACGACATGATCGACGCGACAGCCTCTGCAGAATACAAAGACAACCTGCCCGACCTGATCAAGGACGTGAGGGAAGTCTTTGGCAAACCGAACCTGCCCTTTGCGATCGCCTCGACCGGTATGGACGCGGGACCGGTAGAATTACCTCCCTACACGGGCTACAGAACAATCGAGAAGGCGCAACTCTGGGTGGCCGGTGTGCCCAAGCCCGCGAACGTTCTCAGCACGGATGCCCGTCCGTTCTGGCGTGTTGCCGCGGTTTCTCCAGCGGACCAGGGCTACCACTGGAACTGGAACGCCGAGAGCTACTTCCTCATCGGCAAGTCCCTCGGCGACAACATGGTGGACCTGCTGACGCCGTAATGCCGGTGTAGCTTTCTTTTAGCGACCTTCACCCCAATCCAATACCGTGAAACTGCGTCCATCCTCACTCATCCCGATCCTGTGCGCATGCCTGATGGCCTCGGCCCTCGCATACTCGCCGAACCCCGATCTGACTGCCGCCGGAGCGATCGCCGCGCTCAAAATCGATCCTGATAGCTCACCGGTATACGGCGAAACCTACAACCTCGGGTCCACCGGCATGCGCGGCTGGATTGACAACAAGTGTGACAGCAATCACGAGAGGGCACAGGGCCGCACCACGCAGGCCAGCCGCCAGATCCTGGTCACCCATGTGGGAGCCGCATCACCTGCCGACGGGGTCGTAAAGGTGGACGATGTGATCTTCGGTGTGGATGGCAAACCGTTCAGCGATGATGCACGCAAATCCTTTGCGCTGGCGATTCAGCAAGCAGAAACGAAGGCCCGGGACGGAGTGCTCAAGCTCACCGTCTGGCGCGCAGGCCAAACGCAGGATCTCGCATTGAAGCTCGCCGTGATGGGCAGCTACAGCGACACTGCGCCATACAAATGCGAAAAATCGAAACTCATACTCGATAACGCGCTAAAGGTGTTAGAAAAGGAAAAGATGGAGCCCAACTGGGCAGGATCCATCCACGGTCTGGCCCTGCTCGCCACAGGCAAGCCGGAGTATCTGCCAAAACTGCGTGAGTTCGCGCGCAGACTGTTGAAGCTGGAGGTGGATCCGGACATGAAACCCACGAAAACCTACGACGCCGTTTGGGGCTCCTCATGGAACATGGGCTATATCACGGTGTTTCTCTGCGAGTATTACATGGTCACCCGCGATCAGGAAATTCTACCAACCATCAAGAACAACGCACTTTCCCTGGCGCGAGGCCAGAGCGCCTACGGCACCTTTGGTCATGGCTATGCGTCACTCACCAAAGACCGAAAATTCAACGGCTCCGTGCCACCCTACGGTCCCGTCAACATGGCCGGACTACCCGCCAACCTCGGCATCGTGCTCGCCAGAAAATGCGGCGTGAAGCACCCGGAAATCGATCAGGCCATTATCCGCGCCGCCGGGTTCTTCGGTTACTTCACGGACAAGGGGAGCATCCCCTACGGCGAACACGCACCAGGGTGGTCCTACCATGAGAACAACGGCATGAATGCCATCACCGCAGTGCTGTTTGCCGCGATGGGAAACAAGCCGAAGGATACGGAATTCTTCGCCCGCATGGCCACGGCAGGTTACCCGAATCGCGAATTCGGTCACACCGGGCAGGGATTCAGCTACCTGTGGAGCGCCCTCGGTGCGGCCGTCGGCGGACCCGAAACAGCCGCTGAGTTCTTCCGCAAGTCCTCGTGGCACTACGATCTGGTCCGCCGCTCGGACGGGTCGTTCACCTATGACGGCGGCGAACAATACGGAGCCGGCAGGACGGATGACAATACCTACTATGGGAACAGTAGTTACAACGGACTGAGTCCCGCCGCCACCTATGTGCTCACCTACTCGCTGCCACTGAAGAAACTCGTCATCACCGGCCGCGACGCGGATTCCAAGGGCTGGCTTAGCAAGCAGGAAGCCGCTGTCACCGTGGCGGCAGGCCATTTCGATCTCGATCGACGCGCGATGTCTCCCGCGGAACTGGTCGCCGCCTTCGGTGCCTGGTCGCCGATCGTCCGTGGCTGGGCGGCGCAGGAATTGGCTACACGTCCAGAGTCCAAGACAATGGTGCCCGAACTCATCAAACTTGCCGAGAGCGGCGATCCGCATCAAATCCAGGGTGCCTGCGAGACGCTGGGACTCATCAACACGGCGGAGGCTCTGCCCGTCCTGGTCAAACAACTCGCTCACCCGGATCGCTGTGTACGCTACAAGGCGGCCGAGGCTATTGGAAAAATGGGCGGAACCGCCAAGCCGGTCATCGAAGACATTCTCAAGGCACTCGTGGCGACCGCGGAACCCTTGTGGCCGATCCGTTGGGAGGACCCGGTGCAAGTCGCGCACGGCCAGTTGGCCGCCGCCGTGTTCTCCGGCCCGCTGCGGGAGGAACTCAACAAAGTGGATCCCAAGTTGCGCAACCAGGCCATCCGCGCGGTATCAACCAATCCGGATGGCTGGGCCCGTGCCACGCTCGAGCATTGCTTCCAGAACCAACTCACCGAGGATGATGTCATTGCACTCGCCCCGGTCATTCTCGCCGCCGTGGAGAACCCAAGTCCAGCGGACACCATGTTCAACAATGTGATCCGCATGGCGGGCTTGAAGGCGCTGACCAAATATCATTTCGAAGAAGGAATCGCGGCAGCGGTCGGTCTGGCGATAACCCAGGGCGGGCATGGCAGCGAGAGCCGCACGGGCGAGATCATGAAAATGATCACCGGCTACGGATCCGCCGCCAAGCCGCAGATCCCGGCGCTGAGGGAGTTGATTGCCAGCTTCAACGCCGAGGTTGAGCGGGGCGAGTATCCCGGTGGCGAACTCAACAAGCTGCGTGTCGGCGCAGTAGAAGATGCCATCAAGGCCATCGAGGCCGCGAAAGATCATCCCCCGCTCCGCAGCACCACTCCACCACCGGCAAAATGAATCCAAAAAATAGCCGTTCCATGAAACACCATCTCCTCAATCTGATCAAGCAGCCCCAAGCCGCATTCCCCAAAAATCTGAATACCAGCGAATCAATGGCAATGAAACCAACTGTAATCCTAACCGCAGCGCTGCTGTGTGTCCTCTCGCCGAGCTCCTTCGCCAAGCCGCTCAAAGTCTTCATCCTCGCCGGCCAGTCCAATATGCAAGGGCATGCGAACACTTCGACGTTCGATTACATCGGTAAAGACCCGTTGACGGCGCCTATCCTCGCGGCGATGCGTGATACCCAGGACAAGCCAAGGGTATGCGAGAATGTCTGGATTTCGTCGCTCGGCTGCGGCGGCA
>JAIPKB010000024.1 GCA_021733795.1 Akkermansiaceae bacterium
TTCTGATGTATTTTTCATACACGCGAATGCTACCGGAAACCGCCGTGGTCGTCCCCACTTTCCATCACCGTCCTTGAATCAAACTCTACCAGCCAGCAACCTCCGCCCTTGCGCACCGCGAAGCGGTCCGTCCAACAAGCCGTGGGATGCAACCGGCGACAACGTCCTTCTTTGAATTCGGGCTCGCCACCGCCGGTGCATCCACTCTATCGTTGTGCGCCGAGCTAAGCAAGGCGCTTCTTGTCAGGTGAAAGACCTGATGTTTCAAAACCTAGCCAGTAGAAACTACCGAGTGTTGCAGTTGTGTTAGCTAACCCATTGGAAAAGGTCAACCAACACTTCAATCATGGTCATCGTTCCACCTGTGCGCATTCCTGAGGAGCCCGGTGCGGTAGTTCCGCACGCCGGGATCTGCGAGGGGGGCGTCGGGCAACCGGCGTCCCTACCTTAATCTGCAAAAAAATGCGCATCACCGACACCAGCCACCGTCCTGTCATGGTCAAGTTCATCATTGGCGGCTTTCGCGTTATGAAGTCAGCCCTTGTTCGAGCGATTGTGCTGCTCGGCAGCGCCATGCCCCTGGCGGAAGCAGGCTCCAATCTTGCCCCTTGGGCCGAGCTCATCGCAGAGAAGCGGCACGCAATCATCCGGCTCGAGAGCAAGGTGGATGGACGGGAGATGCCTCCTTCGGAGGGATTCTTCATCTCTGAGGACGGATTGGCGCTGTGCACCCTGCACGTCTGGATGGCAAAGGCCGGCCCCTCCTCGATCCTCACCACCACGCGAGAGTCCCTGCCTGCCCCCAGGATTCTCGAGGTCCTGCCGACCCCCGGTCTTGCCCTGGTGAAGTTCGAGCATCGTCCAAAGGTTTGGATCGAACTCGCTGACAGGGATCCCGCGATAGCTGCAACCGTCGCGGTGGCGCAATATGACACTGACCAGCCCGCGGCATTTGGCCCGGTCCTCTCCTTTCGACAAAGCCCGACTGCAGACTTCAAACGTAACGTATTCCGGCGTACCGGGAGCATAGGATCTTGGATCGATCCCGCGAAGGCGATCATCGGGCTTCCGGTCATCGATCAGAATGGACACGCGGCGGGGATCTCATCGGGGTTGGAAGCAGCCGAGGGACAGAACATCCCAACCTTCTTCCCTATTGGATCCATCCTGGCTTCCATCGAGGTGGGCAGGAAACGAGACGAACCGATTCCTCTGCCCCTTGCCGAGGATCTTATTCTCTGGGATCCCATCATCCTCGACCGACGGCAATACCAGACCATGCAGGCGTTTGCCCGTGAGGATTTACCTGCGGTGCAGCAATCACTAAAAGATCTCAAGGCAGCCTATCCCAACAGCAGCCACCTAATATACATCGAGGCTGATTTGGCACGGCAACAAAGAGACTCCGCCGGTCTACTCAAGGCTGTCGAGGCTTTGAAGATCAGGAAAAACCTCACCCTTTGTGAGCAAGTGCGATCCCTGCACTACCTTGCCATCGCCAAGGACTTGTCCGGCGCGCGGGAGGACGCAATCAAGACCATGGAAGAGTGCGTGAAACTTTCACCCGCGGGATACCCTTCAGACAAGAGATACCTTGCGCAACTTCTCTCCCAGAGTGATCGAGACGAGGAAGCGCTGGCCGCCGTAAAGCAAGCCCGGGAAGCCTCACCAGGCAACATCGATGTCCTGACCGAGCTTGAGCGGATTCTCGGGCGGCTCGGGCGTTGGGATGAGCAAGCGGAAGTGACGACGGAGATTTACCGGTTAGAGAGTCTTTTCCGCCGTCCGGTGCTGGGAAGATTTCTGCCTCGTCCCCGCGAATAGCACGCGATTCCCGTCTTTGCAGGTGACACGGATGCTGGCGAGCCACCCTCCAGAAATAGCGATGAACAGCAGACACATGCCTTCAAGATTCAGCTTGATGACGAGGCAATTGCAGAACAGGTCGTGGGTGGCAACCATTCATAAGATTTTCAGTTGAATGGCAAAGAACTTAAGTTTAATTCAGTTAAAGATTTACCTTTATTGGACTGGTCAATTAAGAGCTCTATCGAGGTAGGACGTATGCAAGAGAATGTAATCAGATTTATGTTTAGCAAAAAATGAAGAACAACCGTATTCTAGCCTTCAGCGCTGTCCTATTGTGTCTCGTTCTAATCGTGGTTCTGATAATCATGGTGAAGCACGTGCCACGCATCGAGGATGTATGGCAACGGACTGGAGAGGCAATCACGCCAGTAAAAGCACTCCTGCTGCGGGTGAGCCATCTCTGTAAAGCATGGTTCTTGTTGCTGCTTCCTGTATTTGTGGTGTTGGCGAGCGCGGCTGCTGGGTGGTACATTGTTTGTGTCAGGAATCTCAAGAATGCCAACAAGTCGGAGTAGCGAACCGTTTAACGGCCTGTCACTCTTGGTGCTGGTCGCTGCGTACCCTGGCACGCTTCGTGCCAGTTCTACGGTCGCTATCCTTTGGCGTTCTCCAAACTGATTTTTGCTCGATGATGCGGCTGATCCGGATGCTGTCTTCCCGGATATAGCCGTCAGTTCATTTCGATCGCTGGGCAGCGGAGCCTTTGAATTGTCGCTCAATGGAGCAGCGGGCACCGTTTGTCGGCTGTATTCCTCCCCTATTCTTGACTTTACGCCGGGTGCTCTGGTGACGAACCTGACGAAAGGAGATGTGGGAGATCCTGGGACGATTAGCGGGACCAATAGCAGCATTGTCACCACCGACGGATCCGGCCAAGGATGCCGACGATTCCAGGGAATATGCATGGTCGCTCAGGCTTCATGTGCCAAAAGTCGTATGGGAGGTTACCGGGAAGGAAAACCAAAAAAATGCATATATAATCATGGACACACAAAACACGCCAAAAACCTCGGCAATCCCCGGGCTAGCAATAATCGGTCTGATTCTCACGGGGATCGCAGGCATAGTCCATGCGTTCCTGTCCGGAGCAGCAGTGAGTCTCCTCGCCGCCGCCTTGGCATTTGGAACGCTCTTGTACGTGTCGTTTCGGAAGGATCATTGAAGCACTGATGAAGACCCTGTTGAATCATGGGGTCGCTGCGATTCCACATTCTGAAACCCTTGATGCTGCTCTGACGCCACGACCGCGGTAATGGGAAACTCGCTCTAGTCGGTCCGACGAAAACCTAAACTGACGCAGGAATCAGAATCACAACCAACTCCAAAGCCATGCTAGAAGAAGTACACCCGTGGAACCAGGAGAGGCAGCAGCGATGGGGCAGGATTCGAGCGCAGGGCGGAATACGCTAGACGCTTAGATTTGCCGCCATCGTCTTGTTGGTGTCGTTAGCGATTGCCGGCATATACGTGGCCGTCAGCTGGAACCGGGACGAGGATTTTCCATGGACCAGATGACCGGGACCAACACGTGGCATCCTCCACGGTTCACCCCCGAGAAGCGAAAGGAGTACATGAACGCCCGGCGGCGTTCAGAGGGACGCCTCCGTGCCTCCTTCATCGCCAAGGGCGGATGCCCGCGCCGCGAGCATCCATACTATTTTGCTCTTGAGACACCCGAGGTCCAAGGGTTCTGGCCTGCAGCCAGACGTGTCCGAGTCCCACTGGTTGCTTTTCCATCCGAGGTGATCAGCTTCACCTATCTTGACAGCATGGTCTGCGACGCACTGCTGCACCCCCCAGACGAAGTCCCGGTGCACTGCATTCAATTCGCTGGGCTTTCTTGTCTGAGCGAAGTATATCGTCTTGAGGAGTTGTTCGGTTTGGTCGAAAGATTCGGACTCCCCAAGGGGACGTATCTGGAGGCCCAAGTCTGGGCAAATGAGGTTCTGGAACCATATAGAACGCCATCGAACCAGTTGCTCCACCGTACCCAGTAAGGCCGCGCGATGCGCGCCCTCACCGGGCCGGTGAGCACCACCTTGCTAAGAAATCTCCACCTGACGTGTCTTATGAACATGAAGACCTTCATTATTGGGCTTTTGTTTGCAACGACAACCTCGCTTTACGCGAATGAACCTGGCTGGACTTCCCACGAGCGGGCAAAGCAGCGGCAAGCGGTCGTGACCGGAGTCGTAGAGAGAATCGAGAAGGTGCGAGACCAGCCGACTGCAAATGTTCACCTCATGCGAGCGACCATAGCGCTCACAGGTGTTGAGAAAGGCGCGGAACTTAGGCGACAAGATCCCCATCAAGATTTATGAACACACCAGACCAGCTTAGGATATTTCTCTCAATGTTATTGATGCAGCTACCGACATTGCTTGTTTGTCTCGTCGCATGCTTCGTGATTTTCACCAATTGGAAGCTAGGATCACGCGGCTCGTTATGGGCACTCTTGGGGTTTGGCTTGGTCTTGGTGTTATGCATAGCCATGCCCATTGTGCAGACGATTCTCCAGAGTTGGGTTTTCCAGAGCGGACGGCAAGCCGGGAGAGTGTGGGCGTTTTCCGTCTTTTCGATCATTTGGTCAGTGTTTCACGCCGCCTCGTATCTGCTTCTTCTGGTTGCCATATTTGCTGGACGCTTGACGCCCGATTCGACGAATCCGCCACCATCAAATCCACAGTAATGACGAACCTGACGCCTCGCCTGTGAAATCAGACGGATCAACGTGAAACGGGGCCAACAAGCCTGCCATGGCAACCCTTGCCAGCCGTTCGGCTTCGATGATTTTCCGTGACCCCAACCCCAACCCCGTGATCAACGCCCGCCCCCGCTGGTAGGGGTGCTTGCGCTTCACGTCACCAACAAAGGAAATCATATGAAAAGAGCTGTATCGATATTGATTACGTTTGCCGCCTCAGGTTTGTTTGTGGGAGGCAGTCCAATCACGAAGAGGGAAAAACCGGAACAATGGAAACTTCTCGGCAAAACGAACGAAGGCAACATCTTGTTCGGTTACGCCCGCCTTCCTGAGCATTAGAATCATGCCCGTATCGAACACAACAATGCAGCCTACGGCTGAAGCCGCCGCTGATTTTCAACGTTCGCGACCAAGAATGGAATCGATGAATTCAATCCAGAGGGCAGCCTGCTTCACCGCTCTGGCCGCTGCAGCGTTGACAACCACTGCAGGATGCGAAGGGAGGAACAAGGGGGTTCCGGAGAACGTCTCACCCGGCATCGTCATCGAGCAACCCGGCCTGGTCACACTCGAGGGGCAG
This sequence comes from Akkermansiaceae bacterium, assembly GCA_021733795.1. GTDB lineage: Bacteria > Verrucomicrobiota > Verrucomicrobiia > Verrucomicrobiales > Akkermansiaceae > Luteolibacter. The sequence goes on from JAIPKB010000024.1 coordinate 5,154, forward strand.
ATACCCAAGGCCGTGACGGCGGCACCACCGAGAGTCATGAAAGGCGGAGGACTTGTTGGTGCCCTTGGAGGCGCGCGGGTCAAACTACTGGCGGCCGGCCCCCATGAGGTGCTGCTTCCCATGCCGCAGCTGACCGAGACCCAGATTCCCGTCTGCTATGCAATCCTCACCACTCCCCGGGAGGCCGGAAAGGAATACCGCCTCAGCATGCGGGAAGCGTCAAATGCGGTCGTCCGCGTGCAGTTACAGGGCAGCCGCAATCAGGAGGTCCAGATTGATTGGTCTTCGATCATCCTGGTCGCCGACAGACCTGTGTCACCCGACCGCGACCCGGCGGAGCCATACCTGCGGCAAACAACATGCGTGCAGTCCGAGGACAAACAGGTGAGAACCTTGGCTGACAAACTGTGGCCGGGCAGTGGCAAGCTTGAAGACTACGCCGCAAATATCCAGGAGTTCATCGGCAGCATGAAGCAGAAAGAGCCGCCTCGCTCGATGGATGCCTTGGGAATTTTGAAGAGTGGAGGCAACTGGATCTGCACCGCCAATGCAAACCTGGCCGCCGCCTTGCTGCGCTCAAGACGCGTTCCATCGCAACCATCCCGCCGACCGCCCAACGCTTGGAAATGCACCGGATCGTGGAATACTTCGATGGCGGCCAGTGGCACACGTTTGACCCGTCCTCCCTCCAGAAAGACATCCCCATGAAACCCTGGCAGAATATTGTCATGGCCAAAACCACGATAGCTGACGAGGACCTCGCGATGAAGCCGCGCATGGGGGTGTCGTTGGGTTGCCCTTTCGCACAGGAGCTTGAGCTTTTGGACGACGGTGTGACCGTTTGGGGAGCGGACTTTTTCTGGACGATGGGCAAGCCACTCGCGGAGTTTGAGGCAAGTGACGAAGCCATCAACCTGGCGAGGGCAGAATGGAACAGATTCCTGGCAACCGGTAAACTGGGTCAAAGGCAATTCAGGGTGGCCTCGGCCAGGGATGCCGCCAGCTTCTTGGAAAGCCTCAGCACCAAATGAGCCGAACAATAAAGGGTGCAGCAGACGGGAGCCAGCCGATTCGCTCCAAGTGAATACGAACGTCATCGGCGGCTGGCGTCCGTAACGGAACCTTCTCTCTCTGGTGGGCCTCCTGGTGATTTGGCTCTACGCGGTGTTCGTGAACCCCAATGGATTGCCGATTAATGTAAACGGCAAGATGTGGGAGGTGTTCAAAAAGACAAAAACCGATGGTGGCAAGCCAGCGCAGGATTAGGGATTTTACCAAAATCCGCCAAAATTGTTTTTTTTATTGCGTTGGGTGGGAGGGGGGCTACGGTTTCCCCACATGAAACTGCTTTTTGCCCTGACCTCCGTCGTAATCACCGCGTTTGCCTTGGCCTCCTGCTGCTGCATGTGACTTGTTTCCCTCATTCATTAACCAAATCAACCGATCCAATACATGAAAAACCTGCTCATGCTTGTTTCCCTCGTGGCCGTTTCCCTCGGCTTTTCGTCTTGCTGCTCGATGTTCGGCAGTCATACCCAGAATGCGGGTTACCGCACCGAGACCAAGCAGGTGAAGACCTGCGGCTATGACATCATCACCGAGGAGGTGGTGATTCCCGGCGACGCCAAGAGCGGCAAGGGTGGCATGGTTCAGATCAAAGAGACGAAAGTCCCCCGCTACAAGACGGTCACCAAGAAGGTGAGAATTCCTTGTGGCAAATGCGCCCGGTTCTATTGCCCGAAGAAGGATTGCTGCGGCAGCACGTCCCAGGCGACGATCAACATGAGCAGCGCCCAAGGCCCGGTTGGCAGCCCGCACATCGGGTTGATCCCGACGATGAAGAAGATCGCCCCGTAACCGGGCCGGATTCCAAGTATTTCCCGCGCGGCGGTGCCTTGCCAAGCACCCCGCGCTTTTTTGTCGCCAATTTCGACGCAAAAACACTGGAAAATTCCACCATAGCGGTCATCCTCACCCGGCAGCCCCATACCCCATACCATTATGCCCATCAACATCGACATGCCCAAGCTCTCGGACACCATGACCGAGGGGACGCTCATCAAGTGGCACAAGAAAGTCGGTGACACCGTTGAAATCGGCGATGTCCTGGCGGAAATCGAAACCGACAAGGCGACGATGGAAATGGAGGCGTTTGACGACGGCAAGATCACGGCGATTTTGGTTCAAGAGGGGCAGAAGGCGCCGATTGGCAGCGTGTTGGCGGTGCTCAACGGTGCGGATGGGGGCGCGGTACAGCCGGTGGCTCCGCCGGCCGCGCAGGCTGCGGTTCCGGTGGCGGTTCCAACTCCGGTTCCAGCCGCCGTTCCGGCGGTGGTTGCGGAGCCGGTGGTCGTCGCTGCTGCGGCTCCGGTGTTGTCGGCGGAGCCGGTGGTCGGGGCCGATGAGCGGCTCAAGGTCTCGCCGCTGGCGCGCAAGCTGGCGGAGGAGTTTGGGGTGGATCTCGCCCGGGTGACCGGGACCGGTCCTGGCGGGCGGATCGTGAAGGAGGACATTGAGGCGGCCACCAGCCGGACGGCCCCGCTGCCGGTGGTGCCTGCGGTTTCCACCGAGGCCAGTGCCGCGGCGGCGCTGGCAGCGGCGATCAAGGGCAAGGCCACCGGTGCCACGCCGGCGGCGGTGTCGGCACCGGCACCGGCTGCGGCACCGGTCGGCATTTCCCCGGTGGTGGGTGAGGCGGATGAAATCCAGCCGCTGAGTACCTTGCGCAAGGTGATCGCCTCCCGGCTGACGATCTCCAAGCAGACGATTCCGCATTTCTATCTGCATTTGGAGGTGGATGCCGAGCCGCTCAGCAATCTGCGCAAGCTGGTGAACGACCAGACCGCGCAATCCCACGGCAACAAATACTCACTCAACGACTTCATCCTGCTGGCGATGGTGAATGCGACCAAGGCGCTGCCGGCGATCAACGCCTCGTTTGCCGGGGACTCGATCGTGCGGTTCCGGCACATCGGCCTGGCGATTGCGGTGGCGGTGGAGGACGGCTTGGTCACCCCGGTGATCAAGCAAGCGGAAACCAAGTCGTTGCTGACGATTTCCCGGGAGGTCAAGGATTTGGCGGCCCGCGCCAAGCAGCGCAAACTCCGTCCGGATGAATTCGACGGCGGCACCATCACGGTTTCCAGTCTGGGGGCGTGGGGGATCGAGTCGTTTGATGCGATCATCAATCCGCCCCAGGCGGCGATTCTGGCGGTGGGTGCGATGGTGGAGAAGCCGGTGGTCAAGGATGGCCAGGTGGTGCCGGGATTGCGGATGGACATCGGCTTGTCCTGTGATCACCGGGTGGTGGATGGTGCGCTGGGCGCGCAGTTCCTCGCCGAGGTGAAGCGGCTGATCGAGCATCCGGCGATGATGTTGCTCTGAGAGCCTGCCTGAAAAATGGCAGGGACGCTTTTCCGAAGCGTCCGGGCGAATGAACTGAGAATGAAAAAGCCGGACCGGGCTTTCATTCGCCACCCATTCTCGCGGACCGTTCGGAAAACGGTCCCTGCCTGAGGGATTTTTCAGACAGGCTCTGAGGCATGCAAGAAAACGCCCGAAGCGCACGTCAGCAGGAAGTCACGTTGATTCCCATGAAACCACAATCCACCATCACCACTGCCGTTTCGCTTGCGGTTGCAATGCTATCAAAGGCGCGGACATCGTCGTTTCCGCCGATGGCGTGGCCAACCCGAAAGCGGTCCGTTTTGGTTGGGTGAACACTCCGGACGTGAATTTTTTCAACCGAGGAACCACTGTTTGATCCGCTGACGATCGTTTGGCGTTTTCATGGCAAAATTATCTAGGAACCCACAGGCTCTCCGACAGCGACGCTAGCGGTGAGATCCGTTGCAGGCAAGCCGAATGCTAAGATCAATCGCATCGTACAATTCCATTTGCCAGAATTCTGGGAATATGGGAATCTGGGTCTGTGAAAACGACGCTAGAGATTGATGACCAACGCTACCGGGAAGCGAAGGCTCATGCTTCGCTGACGGGACGGAAAATGAAGGACTTGGTGACGGAGGGCCTGCGCCTCGCGTTACGACTCGCGGCAAGGGTCACTGGTCCCGCGGCCGCCGCCGCGTCCCGCGAGCTGGCGGCATGCTTCGCGGAAGCCGACCAATTGATGAAAGCCGCACCACGCGTCCCCATCGCCCGCGAGCATCTCAACAAGGGCCGCAACCGGCTTGAGAAGCCATGAGAGAGGTCGCCGTGGATGCCAGTGTCTGCTTGTGTTCAAAACGGCCGGGGCCAAAGAGCATCCGGTGAGCTCGATGCTGCTGGCCAAGGCATTGGCACTGGGGACCACGAAGTTTTTGCGCGGGGCCGAGGCGATGTATGCCGCGACGGCGGAGCTTGTCGGCTGTGCGCTGGTGTCCTGGGACAAGGAGCATCTCCAGCGGGCGGGCGCGCTGACACCTGATGACTGGTTGGTTGCCAATCCCTTGCCATGAAGTCCACCATTTCCCTATTCGCTGCCCTAGCGTTCGCTTGCACCACTGCCTTTGCGGCCGCGCAACCGGTGCCGGCCAAGCCGAACATCCTGTTCATTCTTGCCGACGACCTCGGCTATGGCGATGTCGGCTGCTACAACGCGGAATCCAAAGTCGCCACGCCGAACCTTGACCGGCTGGTACATGATGGGATGCGATTCACCGACGCGCATTCGCCATCCACGGTCTGCACCCCCAGCCGCTACAGCCTGTTGACCGGGCGGATGGCCTTCCGCATCAACTATCGGAGTGTCTTCGAAACCGATCCGGGAGAAAAGGTGAACCTCTATTTCAAACACCCGGAGATCGTCAAGGAACTGAAGGCCTTGCTCGACCAATCAAAGGCATCCGGCCGGAGCCGGCCTGAACACCCCACCAACCAACCATGAAACTCCCATCCCTACTCATCACCGTGCCGTTGATTGCCATGACGGCTTCTCTCCACGCCGCCGACAAACCGGCTGCCAAGCCCAACATCATCCTCATCATGGCGGATGATTTGGGCTACGCGGGATTGGGCAGTTACGGCCAGAAGCTCATCCTCACGCCCGAAATCGACAAAATGGCGGCTGCTGGAATGCGTTTTACGGACTTCTATGCGGCCAATACCGTCTGCGTGCCCTCACGGGTCGGCTTGTTGATGGGGATGCATCCCGGTCATGCCCCGATCCGCGACAACTTCCCACCTCATCTTGCGGATTTTTCGGGTTACATGGAGGAGTATCCCGCCGAGCTGTGGCCGCCGAAGCTTCCGACCCTTGGCCAGGTCATGAAAGCGGCCGGATACAAGACCGCTCAATTTGGCAAACTGGAAGCGGGGATCCCACTGCCGAAAGGCAAGATGACCGCGCATGGATGGGATTACTGGTTCGGCTTCAAAGGCACCGGTGATGCGTTTCAGTACTATCCCCTCGAATTGTGGAAGAATGATGAAAAGATCGTTTTCGCAGAGAATCGACCCGACGAAATCCGCCGGCCGGGGATTGTCGGGAACCGGGGGGTCTATTCGGAGGATCTGTTTGTGGGGGAAATCCTGGATTTCATCAGGAGCCACAAAGACAATCCCTTCTTCGTCTATTTCCCGACCCAAGTCCCACACGGCCGCTCCCCCAAGGATGGGGATGAAATGCAACTGCCCGATATCGGACCCTACGCGGACCGGGAATGGACTCATCTTGAGAAGCTCTACGCCGCCGCGGTCACGCGTCTTGATACCCATGTCGGCCGCATCATCCAGGAACTGAAAGCTCAGGGGCTTGACGAAAAGACGATCATTTTGTTTACCAGCGATAACGGGGACGAAAACAGCTACTACAAATATACGAACAGGTTCGCGGCGAATGGTCCTTTGAAGGGGAAGAAGCGCTTTCTCTATGAGGGCGGCATCCGGGTGCCCATGATCGCCCGCTGGCCCGGCCGGATCCAACCCGCCCAAACCAGCGGCATCCCCGCCGCGGGGTGGGATATCATGGCCACGTTGGCGGAATTGGCAGGGGTCGCGCCGCCGGCGCACACCGATGGCATTTCGTTGGTTCCCACGTTGCTCGGACAGCCGGAGCGGCAGCAGGCGCGTGAGTATCTGTATTGGGAATCCCACATGGGAAAACAGCAGGCGGTTCGCCTGGGTGAGTGGAAGGGTGTCCGGTTCGGAGGAACCAAGGAACCCATCGAACTCTATAATCTCAACGCCGATATCGGCGAGACCCGTAATGTGGCGGATGACCATCCGGACATTGTGGCAAGGATCACGGCCATTATGGAAGAGGCCCGGGCAGGTTCCGAATTCAACAGATTCTGGCCGCTGCCCGAACACCGTCAAAATCAAATCAAGATGGACAAGGTCATCTTTGACCAGCTTCAACATGGAATCCGATAGCAACATGAATACACCAATCATCCTCATCGCGCTCGCCGCCGGCTCACTCGTGTGCATGGCTGCCGAACCGGCGCCCGCCTCCAAACCCAACATCCTCGTCATCCTCGCCGATGACCTCGGCTATGGCGACGTGCAGTGCTACAACCCGCAACGCGGAAAGATCCCGACACCTAACATCGACAAGCTGGCGTCGCAGGGCATGCGTTTCACCGACGGCCATTCCTCTTCGGGCGTGTGTTCGCCATCGCGCTACGCCGTTCTAACCGGTCGCTATCATTGGCGCACACGCTTGCAGAACGGGATCGTGGGCGTCTTCGGGGAACCACTGATCGTGCCGGACCGGATGACCATCGGCACGCTGGCCAAGCAGCGCGGCTACCGCACGGCAGCCATCGGCAAATGGCATCTCGGTTGGGATTGGCCGATCTCACCGGAGCAACGGAAGTATTTCCGCGGCGCGGGGAAACAAGGGCCCAACGATGAGGCAACGGTGGCTGGCGGCGAACATCTGGCGGCGTGGCAAGAGGTGTTCGCAAAGCCGATCGCCGGCGGGCCGACCACCCGGGGGTTCGACCGATACTTCGGGACCGACGTGCCGAATTGGCCGCCGTATTGTTTCATCGAGAACGACCGCACGCTCGGCATCCCGACCGAATTCCTGCCGCGCAATCTGTTGGGCAACAACCAGGCGAGCCTGCAAGGTCCCGCGCTGAAGGATTGGCAGCTCACGGGGATCCTCCCTTCCCTCGCGGACCACGCCATCCGGTTCGTCGCGGAGTCCGTGGCGGCGAAGGAGCCGTTCCTGCTGTATCTGCCGCTCACCTCGCCGCACACGCCGCTGGCGGTCACCGAGGAATGGCAGGGCAAGAGCAAACTCAACCTCTACGCCGACTTCGTGATGCAGACCGACGCCGTGGTCGGCCGGGTGCTCGCCGCGCTGGAGAAGAGCGGTGCGGCGGAAAACACGCTGGTCATCTTCACTTCCGACAACGGCTGCGCGCCCTACGTTGGCGCGAAGGAGCTTGAACAGATGGGACACTATCCGAGCGGACCGCTGCGCGGGTACAAGTCGGACGCGTGGGAAGGCGGGCATCGGGTGCCGTTCGTCGTGCGCTGGCCCGGCACCGTGAAGTCCGGCACCATGTGCCACCAACTCGTGCATCAAGCCGACATTCTCCGTACCCTCGCCGACGTTCTTGGAACGCAACTGCCGGACAACGCGGGCGAGGACAGTTTCAGCATGCTGCCGCTGTTGCGTGGCGGCGACCAACCGATCCGTGCGAATGCCGTCAGCGCTTCAAGTGGAGGAGTTCCCGCAGTCCGGTTAGGGACTTGGAAATACATCCCAGCCCCCGGTTCGGGTGGCTGGGGCACCGGCGGCGATCAATCGCAACCCGTGCAACTCTACCATCTCGCCGACGACCTCGGCGAGACCAAGAACCTCGCCTCCGCGATGCCGGAGAAAGTCGCCGAGATGAAAGCCCTGCTTGAGAGACTTATCACCGAAGGCCGCAGCACGCCCGGTGCGGCGCAAACGAACGATGTCGAAGTCCGCCGCTATCCGGCCGGCAAGACACGCCCCAAAGCCAAACCGAACGCCCCCCCGTCGAGCAAATCCGCGACGGGACCCTCTTCCGCCAGCGCTTCTCCAGTGCTCCCTCAAGTGCAAGCCGACAGCATGTCGGCATGACTCAGTCGATAGAATATCGACGCTCCGGAGCGCGTTCATGCTGAACGCTGAGTCCAGCGGATAGCCTGTCCGCGGGCGTTGCCGTGGCTGGCGCGGCTCGCGGCAGGCCGTCTGCGGGGCGGCTCTGGCCTTCGTAGCTTCAGCGAAGCAGGCTCGCCCCGGATCGTCTGTCCAGCATTTTGCTACGCCCCTCCTCACGCCCGACAGAATGTCGGTCTCACGTAGCCGACAGAATGTCGGCGCTCCGCGCGTTCATTCTGAACGCTGAGTTCCAAGCCCTGATCTCGCAACCCGTGCGCCTGAATCGCGGTTTCTTCGCAAAGGTGGCGAAGATTTGAGACACAATTCCCGTATGCTCCCCATGTTCAAATTCCTATCTGTTTCATCGGTTGTTCTGAGCGCCATGTCGCTCGGAGTGATGCTGGCCGCGCCGGCGGCGGCGGCGGGCAAGCCCGGCATCGGGCAAGGCAATCGCGGCTCGCTCGAGGATGACATGGCCATCTTCAACCAAGTTCCGCAGCCGGAGGCGGTGCGAAAGTTTTTCACCGCGGCCCGCCAGGCCTTCGCTCGGCAACCCAAGGGCAGCCTTGCCGATATTTCGGAGTTGCTGGCAACTGCGGAACAGGACGGTCTGAGGATTCTCGGTGGCCCCATGCTCGGGTCCCTGGCTCCTGACGGGGTCACGGTCTGGGTGCGGACCGTCAAGCCGGCGCAGCTTGCGGTCCTGGTCAGGATCGGAGACGAAGAGCGGAAGTTTGGACCGGTCGCAAGCACGGCGGCGAGCGATCTGACGGCGGTGGTCGAGGTCAACGGGTTGCAGCCTGATACCCGCTACCCTTATCGGGTGCTGATGGATGGTCTGGCGGTCGCCATGCCAGGCGATGCGGTCATTCACACCGCTCCGGCCCCACAGCAGGCCGGCCGGATGAAGATGGCGTTCGGAGCCGACTTCCACAAGACCGGCAGCCTGTGGCTCCCGCCATTGTTAGACACCGTCCGTAAGCGGGACAACTCGGCCATGCTCCTGCTCGGCGACATCGCGAGCCTTGATCGCAAGAGCAGCGTCGGACTGCAGCGGGCGGATTATCTGCTCCGCGATTTTTCGCCTGCTTGGCGTGAGTTGGTGGCTTCCGTGCCTGTCTACGCGGCGTGGGACGACCATGACTACTGTGCCAATGACGCGTCCGGGACCAGTGCCCGATTCACCGCAGCCGACCGCAGTGCGACGCGTGCAAGCTGGATGCGGAATTGGAACAATCCCTCGTATGGGTTCGCTGACGATGGCCATGGCATTTTCTTCCGCACCCGCATCGGCCCCTGCGACGTGATCATGCTCGATACGCGATATTTCCGCCAAGGCCGTGGACAGCCGGACTGCTTTCTTGGCGCCGAACAAATGCGGTGGCTGGAAAAGGAGCTGACCTCCTGCACCGGGCCGTTTGTGATACTCACGAGCGGAACCATGTGGAGTGATTATATCAGCGCGGGCAAGGACTCCTGGGGGGTGTTTGATCCCGCCGGACGCGAACGCATCTTCTCACTGATCGAGGAAAAGCGCATCGGCGGAGTCCTGTTGCTATCGGGGGATCGGCATGGTGCCCGCGTCCTGCAAATCCCGCGGCCTTCCGGGTTCGTGTTTTATGAATTCGAAATGGGCAGCCTCGGCGGTTGTCCGGGCCCGGGCGCCATTGGACGCCAGCCTGAGTTGCAGCCTTTGGGCCTCGTCAACCAACAGGCGTTCGGCGAATTCACCTTCGACACCACGGTTGCCGATCCGACGGTCACCATGCGCGCGGTGGACCCCGACGGCAAGGAACTGTATCAATTGACGCTGAAGCGCAGTCAGATGATGCCCGGTGGAAAATGACAGGCGGCACGAATCAATCCATCGGAGGAGATGGCCAGGTTCGCCCGGGTCTGCGTCAACATCATGCGCCACTACAACGAGGGCTGGGCGAACGGCTTCCATCATAACATCGAATACTGGGAGATCTGTAGACAAGCGAGGGCGCTGCTCGACGAGCACGCTTCAAGGACACGGAAACCCATCTCAACGAGTTCCGGTACGTCCGGGCTTGGGACGGGTTCCGTCCACGCGATCCGGAGGACCGGGCGAACATGCCCGCGTGGCTCGATGCAGGCACCGACGCGATGGGCGGCGCGAAAGCCGAGTCTCCCTCCGTGCCGTGACCGGCCCGCCTACGCGGGGCGCCGCCATCGCGTCGGAATGAACTGGCGGGATTGAAGGCGCGATAGAAACAAACCGGCAAGCCGGTAAACCAACCATGCCCCCGACTGCCTCCACTCGACGCAGAGTTGTTCCGAACCTCCTCACGGCTCTGCTGCTGTCGCCGCTCACGGTGCTGCACGCTGCGGAGGACAAGGTTTCCAAGCCCAATATCGTATATGTGCTCGCTGACCAATGGCGTGCCTCGGCAACGGGCTATGCGGGAGATCCGAACGTCAAGACGCCGCACCTCGACCACCTGGCGAAGGAGTCCCTGAACTTCCGCAATGCCGTTTCCGTGTGCGCGGTCTGCACCCCGCATCGTGCGGCGTTGATGACCGGACGCTTTCCAACTTCCACCGGCATGTTCCTCAACGATGCACATCTGCCGGACAGCGAGCTGTGCATGGCCGAGATTCTCGGCGCGGCCGGCTATGCCACCGGTTACATCGGCAAGTGGCATCTCGACGGCAACGGTCGTTGCGCCTACATCCCGCCGTCGCGGCGGCAGGGCTGGGACTACTGGAAGGGGGCGGAGTGCGACCACACCTACAACCACTCGCACTACTACACCGGCACCTCCGAGGTGAAACACTTCTGGGAGGGCTACGATGCCTTTGCCCAGACCAAGGACGCGCAACAATATCTCCGGGACCGCGCCCGGACCAAGCAGCCGTTCATCCTGTTTGTCGCCTACGGCACCCCGCATTTCCCACACGACACCGCGCCGGCCGAGTTCAAGGCGCTCTATCCGCCGGACAAAATCAAGCTGCCGCCCAATGTCCCGGCCGCGATGCAGGCCAAGGCGCGGAAGGAAGCGCAGGGTTACTACGCCCACTGTACCGCGCTGGACCGTTGCATCGGCGATCTGCTCGGCACGCTCGCCGATACCGGGCTGGCCACCCACACGATTTTCGTATTCAGCTCGGACCACGGCGAGATGCTCGGTTCACACGGCGTGCCGCCACGCACCAAGCAGGTGGCCTGGAGCGAGGCCTCGCAGGTGCCGTTCCTGATGCGGATTCCGGCAACCGGCGGGCGCACCGTCAAAACGCCGCTCACCACCCCCGACATCCTGCCAACCTTGCTGGGTCTGGCAGAGGTGGCGGTTCCCGATTCAGTCGAGGGTGAGGACCTGTCACCGATAATCCGGTCCGGTCGCGACGCGGAGCGGGCGGCACTCTACATGGGGGTGGCCCCGTTCATCTCCCGCCAGTTCGCCAACGAATACCGGGCCATCCGGACCAACCGCTACACCTACGCGCGGCAACTCGATGGTCCGTGGCTGTTGTTCGACAACGACACCGATCCCTATCAAACGAACAATCTGGTCGATCAACCGGAACACGCGGCCCAGGCCCGCGAGCTCGAGGCTCAACTACAGTCCCGGCTCGAGCGGATCAGCGAGGACTTCCGGCCGGGCAGTGCCCACCTTGCGGAGTGGGGTTATAAGGTCGGGCCTCACGGGAGCGTTCCCTACAACGACCAGAACGCCAAGCCGCAGACGCCCCGACGCACGCCGGTGGAGAAGCCGGATCCGCCGGTCCGTTACCCCGCCGCCCGATGAAATCAGCTTTATGAAAACAATCTATATGACGATGTTCAGCGGCATGTTTTCCATGCAGGCACGCATCGAAGCCTTCGGCAATGTGAAATGGAAGCGGGGTGCCTGGCATGAGTAGAGCGGGACGTACACCATCGTCAAACCGTATGGAGCGGCGATTTTCCAGGCGAAGAACAATATCAACGATTGCTCGGTCCAACTCAACATGAACTCCAACGGGGACGTCAAACTCAACCGCCGCCGGGGCAAGGACAAGGTGATTGCGACGAACATGTTAGGTAAACCCTTCCACATCCGGGTGAGGGACAACGGGCAGGATTACGAGGTTTATCTGGAGGGCCAGAAGGTTGGCGAGGGTTCCTACGCACGACCGGAGGGGGTGACCGGGTTCCGTTGGGACAGGCTCTAAGTAGCTAGATTAAGTGAAAGATCAGCAGATCAAGGGTGGATATCGCCAGTCGATCCTTCGTCTTGCGGGAGCCACAAGAGTGGTTTTTTATATCCGATCAACCTTAAGTAATCCGAATTCGGGCTATATTGATCGTATTGACCGTCACGTCATCACTTTTTTCCCTCTGAAGGTCCACGCCAGGGCGATGCCGGCAAGCAGGCCGCAGAGGTGGCCTTCCCAGGAGATGCCGGACCGGTTGGGCAGCAGACCCCAGAGGATGGAGCCGTAGAGTAGGGCGATGAGTAGCGACCGCGCCACCGCCACCACGCTGCGTTCCACCACGCCCACTGTCACCAGGTAGCCGAAATAGCCGAAAATCAGGCCGCTCGCGCCCACATGCACGGTGCCCGCCCGCCCGATGAGCCAAACGCCAAACCCGCCTAACAACACAATCCCGGCGCTCACCATCCAGAACACCGGCTCCCCCCGGCCCATCACCAGCAGGCCGAGAATGAAAAACGGCACGCTGTTGGCCACGAGATGCCCCCAGCCGGCGTGGAGGAATGGTGACAACGCGATTCCTAACAACCCATCCATCCGCCGCGGTCGGATGCCGTGGCGATCCAGTTCCAGCCAACTGCCGCCGAGCCAATCGACCAACTCCACGCCCCACATCAGCACCAGCAGTCCGCCCACCACCCACAGTGCGCGGGCGAGCGGGTGAAGCGGCGGCGAATCATGGTTTGGCAGCGGCGAGGTCATGCTAATTCCGGTGGGGCACCCGCAAAATCCGCAAGGAACCGGGATTTGGAAAGGGAAAACTCCACAATCGGAAGAAAACGGCGGACGCCGCCACGCTGATCCGTGTCATTCACGGCATTCTCACCGGAACCACCTTGCGGCCGAGGCGGCGGTAGAATCTGAAGTCGGCGTCGGTGGTGAGGAGGAGCGGGTTGGGGAGGGTTTCGGTGAGCCGGACGAGGCCAGCATCGGCGATGCTCATGGGCACATCGGCGTATTTGTCCAACAGGTCGAGGACAGGAAGGAAGGCGTCGCCATCAAAACCGCACACGCGCAACGCGCCCCGGTAGCAGGCGAGCCGGAGCGTGGCGCAGCCGTCTGGCGCGAGCAGGTGGTCGGCCTCCGAGAGTGCTGCTTCGCAGGTGATCCATGGCGGTGGCAGCCGTTTGGCAAGTTGGAGCGCCCACGCGTGGTGGCTGTCCTGTTTGCGCCACAGTGCGATGAGAAAAGAGGCATCAACGATGACGGCGGGACTGGCCATAGGCGCTTGACTTCAGGTAGTTCTTCTTGTTGGCGCTCATGTCAGCAGGGCCTCCCGTGACGGTGCCAACCAAATCGGCGATCAACTCAAAGCCCGAGGCGGGCGCTGGGGTTTGTGCGCCCGCCGCGATCAGACGGCGGCGGGCCACCTCTGATTTGGTGAGATGGGACTGCCGTGCCTCGGCCTCCAATTCATCGGCCAGGCTTTGCGGAATGCGCAATACGAGAGTTTGCATGGCCGGATTGTAATACACGAGACGGCCGAACGCAATACCGAATATCGAAGGCGACCCAGTTTCCGGTACGCGGGGCTACGGCGGCTTTGACTCGGCGGCGGGATTGGCGTAGAACGTCCCGGCACATGAGCGATTTCCTGACCACTCTCCAATCCCGCGCCCTGCTTTGCGATGGCGCGATGGGTTCCTATCTGTTCAAAGCCACCGGGCGGCTTTCGGAAACCAACCATGTTTACGAGCATTTCAATCTCCGGCAGCCCGAACTCATCGCCGGCGTCCATCAGGCCTATCTCGCCGCCGGTTCGCATTGTTTGAAAACCAACACATTTGGCGCAAACCTCGGCCAGCTCGCGACCTTCGGACTGGAAGACCAGGTGGAGGCCATCAACCGCAGCGGGATGGATGTCGCCCGCGGAGCCATCGCCAGGTTCGAGGCCCAGCATGGGGCGGAAGGGCCGTTTTTCGTGATGGCGTCGGTGGGTCCCACCGTTGCGCCGCTCGCCAGCGCTGCGGAGGTGGACCGGTGTTACCGCAGCCAGATTGAAACCTTGGTGGCTGCGGGCGCGGATGCGCTGTTGCTGGAAACCTTCCAGTCCCTGCCCCAGTTGGAATGGTTGATCGGCCTGATCGGCTCCATTCCAGGGGCACCACCGGTGATCGCCCAGCTGGCGCTGCGGTCGGCCGGCGACGGCGGGGGCTTCGAGCCGGATCCACTCGCCTTCATCAACCGCATGGCGGAACTCGGCGTGCCGGTGGCGGGGGTGAACTGCTGCGCCCCGTGGGATGCCAGTGCCTTTGTGGATGCGGTGAATGACTCCCCGGCCGTCGCTTCCGGCGCGGTGAAACTGGTGGTCATGCCCAATGCCAGCGGCTTTCAGCGCATCGGCAGCCGGCTGCTAACCACCGTGAACCCGGAGTCCGCCGGCAAAATGGCCCGCAGCCTGTCGGACCGCGGCGTGCGGCTCATCGGCGGCTGCTGCGAGATGCATCCGCCCCATATCCAGGAGATGCACAATTACCTGCAATCCCGCCAGGTCGCGGCCAAGCCGGCCGCCATCCGGATCGAGACCGCCCTGCCGCCGGTGGGCGACGCCGAAAAGTCCCTCAACGGTCCGTTTTCCCGCAAGCTCAAGGCCGGGCAGTTCGTCGTCAGCCTGGAATCCCTGCCGCCGCGAGGGACCGATGAGCGCGTCAGCAGCCGGAAAATCGAGTGGATCGGCAAGCTTGCCGCCAGCGGTCTGGTGGACGCGGTGGATTTCACCGATGGCTCCCGCGGCATCCCGCTGGTTGCACCGGGTGATTTCATCCATCTGCTCCGCGCCAGTCTCGGTTGGACCGCCGCCACCGGCGATCCGATCGAACTCATCCCGCACTTCACCGCGCGCGATCTCAACCTGATGGGGGTGCAAAGCCGCCTTGTCGGCTACCATGCCAACCGCATCCACAACGTGCTCTTCGTCACCGGTGATCCGCCGAAAATGTCGCCCAGCTATCCCCGGTCCACGGCGGTGTTCGATCTGGATTCTGTCGAGATGATTCGTCTCACCGAGGCCTGCCTGAATGCGGGTGCGGATTTCGGCGGCGTGCCGTTGGGCAAGCAGGCCGACCCACGCACGCATTTCACGATTGGCGCGGGTGTCGAACCAGAGGCCCAGGACATGGTGCGGGAACTCTCCCGGCTGCAACTCAAGATCGCCTCCGGAGTCGACTACATCATGACCCAGCCCGTCTTCCATCAGGCACCGCTGGCGGCCTTGGAGCCATTCCGGTCGCAGGTTCCCATCCTCATCGGGGTCATGGTGCTGACCGGTTTCGAGCACGCCCGGCGGATGTCCCACGTGCCGGGAGTGGTGATTCCGGATGCTGTGCTCGGACGGTTTTCCCCGCAGGCCAGCGCGGAGGATCAGGCCAAGGTCGGCCGGGAAATCGCCGCCGAACAAATCCGCCAGGCCACCCGCGACGGCTGGCCCGGCATCTATCTGATGTCCACCGCCACCATGGATGGCTCCCTGGAAATCCTCCGCGACGGGCTGGCGTGAAACGAACCGCAGAGGCGCAAAGGTCGCAGAGGTGGACGCGGAGCGCATCTTCAGTGGCCGCGTTGGTCACAACGCACCTGCCAATGGAATGCCGGCAGCCTGCGCTTGCATTGGCGGCGGTGACGGAGTAGGTTTTGCGCATGGCCATTGAGACTTTCGCAGAGTATGTCCCGAAGATCCACGAATCCGCATTCATCGCGGCCAGCGCGGATGTGATCGGGCGGGTCACGATCCATGAGGAGTGCAGCATTTGGTACCACACCACCCTGCGCGGCGACATCCACGAGATTGTGGTGGGACCGCATTCCAACATCCAGGACAACGCGGTCATCCATCTGGCCGACAACTACGGCTGCTATGTCGGCGAATGGGTCACCGTGGGGCATTCCGCCATCCTTCACGCCTGCACGGTCAAGGACGAGGTGCTGGTGGGCATGGGCGCCATCATCCTGGATGGGGCGGTGATCGGCGAGCGCTCGATCATCGGGGCGGGCGCGCTGGTGACCGGAGGCACGGTGATCCCGCCGGGTTCGCTGGTGTTGGGTTCCCCGGCCAAGGTCGTCCGCACCCTGCCGCTGGATGAGCAGGCGAAAATCAAGAATTGGGCCGTCAAATATGTCAGTGGCTCCCGCAAATACCTCACCCGCTGAAATCCGCCCTCCTTTCATTTTTCCAACCCTATCAGATCATGCCCGACCTAGTTCAAGTGGAACCTGTGGCCCTGCTGCCAACCCAGGCGGGTTGCGCGGTGTTTCTGGGTGATGGCGCGAAGGCGATCGTGTTTTACATCGATCCGGCGGTGGGGGCGTCGATCAACTCGGTGTTGAGCGGGCAGAAGCCGCCGCGGCCGCTCACCCACGATTTGTTTCAAAGCGTGTTGGAGGGGTTCGGTGCCAAAGTGGCCCGCGCCATCATCGTGCGGATGGAAAACGAGATCTACTATGCCCGGCTGATCCTGGAAGCGAGCAACGAGATCATGGAGCGCAAGATCGTGGAACTCGACGCCCGCCCGTCGGATTGCATTGCGCTCTCGGTGCGTTCCGGCACTCCGCTCTACGTGCTGCGCTCGCTGTGGGAGGAGCTGGAGGACATGTCCGAGACCCTCGATCAGATGCGCCAGGAAGGGCAGGAAGGCGAGTAAACGGGGTGGGATAAGGAGGGCGGACCTTATTGTCCGCCAGCCATTGCACCGCGCCGGGCAAAGCCCCATCCTCCAAGCCGCTGCATCTTCTCCCAAACGCCCGGCGGCGACAGGATGGGAGGCATGGGATGAATGCGAAGGATGGGAAGCGGAGTCATTCGTAGGCGCGTTGGTCACAACGCGTGCGCCCGAGGAAGCCAATGAATCAGACGCTCCCCAAGCCATACCATGATTCATAACAAGTCCCATCGAGTCCGATCACCCGCCGGTAGGCACCCGCGGCCTCGGCCAGACGCCCCTCGAGATGCAACGCGTCAGCGTGGCGAAGTGCCAACCCTGGGTGTCCCGGAAACCTGGCTACTGCCGACTCCAGCTCGCTCAGAATTTCGGAATCGGCCCCGTGGCGCAGGCGCTCGGTGGCCTGCCGATAAAGGCTTTCGGGATCGACTGGGGGGGTATCATCCGGGTTCATGCCACAGTAAAGGCCACGATGATCGCAACAGAGGAACCCGGGAAATCGCTCGCCACGACTGCGTGACTCGCCCGTTTCATGCCGGTGTGATGAGGGCAAAGCGGACGAGTTCCCGGGTCAGGGCGGCGATGCGTGCGTCCAAATCCGGGATGCCGTCGAACTCCGGTCTGGTGCGGAGTTCGGCGACCATGTCGGCTGGGCACCGGTCCTTGCGGCAAAGTTCCAACAAGCGCATCAGGTTTTCGTCGATCTGGCCGTCGTAGGACAGCTTGCCAGGGCTGATGAGGCGGATCGTCCGGTCCTGCCAACCGTGGTCGCCGAGGGTGGTGTTGATTTCCGTTTTAACCCCATTAGGGACCAAATAGCGCCGCTGCAGCAGATCCGCGTCGCTGGGTTCGGTCCGGAGCCAGGTTTCATTGGTGAGCACGCGCACCACCTCTTCGTTGGCGGTGGATGGGATTTCCCCGGTGGTGCGGGAGTCGCAGCGGGTCCATTCCTGGCCTGGCTCGCAGCGTTGGACGACCATGAACCCGGAGGAAATCGCCCCGGTGCCGATCGCCGCGTGATGGGCCACCCAGCGCTTCACCTCGGCACTGGCGGACTCCGGATCGGAGAAGCGAGGGTCCGGACGAACCCAGAGCCAGGCGTAATCGACAGGGCTCCGCGAATCCAACTGGAACAACCAACGGCGGACACCGGCCGAGGGTGCCCATTCCAATGGGGCCTGCTCCCAGTCGTCGGGGTTGCGATGCGACCAATCGAGCAGGACACAGGCAATGCCGCCCGGGTTGAGATGCTCGGCCACGTGGCGCAGGACATGGGCACACGTTTGCTCAGCGCCGGACGCCACCTCGCGAAACGTGAGAGGGCCTCCCGGTGACTGGACGTACGGAGGATTGCAGCAGACCAGATCGAACCGACGATCACCCAATGGCTCGAACCAACTGCCCTGCCGCCATTCGATGCCGCTGAGTCCGGTAAGGCGCTCGTTGAAACGGGCGAACTCGAGTGCGCGCGATGAAATATCGATGCCCGTGACGTTGATTCCCGCGCGACGCATCTGCATCGATAACCACCCGCCGCCACAACCGAGTTCCAGGACTGAATCGACCCGTTGTTTGGGCGATAGGGCAACGAGCAAGCGGGTGACCGGACTGAGCCCCATCACGTAATCGGCAGGCACCTCCGCATGCATCCGCATGAAATCGCTGGCATACCAACTGTCGGCGTAAGGAATGAGGCTGACATTCGAGCGAACCTGCCCCGCTCCGAACGTGAGCAACCCGAGGTCCGCCAACGAACCGAGATCCACTCCGAGGGTGCCCAGCAAGTCCGCCGCTGCGACCGAATCACCGAGCATGAACAGCCGGACAAGGGCTTTGAGAGGCGACCCGGGGGGCAGCGATTCACGAAACAACCCGGCGGCGCGGCCTTGGAACGCGGTTCCGGCAAGGCCCAGTTGCTTCAGCGATTCCTGGGTGTAGCCACCGCGGACCAAGGCACGCCGCAGCGGCGCGGGATCCCAGGCATCAAGTGCATGAAACAACGGTGCCACGATCAACACTCAGGGGCTGGCCGGACGTACCCGGAAAAAACCGGTGGGTCCCGACTTGGTGAAGCGCGCCGTCATCGACGCCGTATCGGCCAGCAGGACGCCCGAAAGGGGAGTGAACGACTGCACCAGATCCGGCGACCATTCGACGACATACGAGATGCCGGGAACCGCCTCCCAGGAAATGTCGATGCTGTTTGGATCATCCGCAGCCGGGCTGACGGCGGCAGCAAAGCGCGAGGTCTTGGACTTGGGGTTGGTGCCAAGTTTGAGTTCCTGATAATCCGTCAAACCATCGCCATCGCCATCCTCGTCCGCGTTGTTGAAATCGGTGGGCAGACCGTAGTAGTCTTCCCATGCATCCGGGAGATCGTCATGGTCCAAATCAGCCCCGCCCAGTCCCAGACTCAGGAAGGCCGACGACTTGCTGCCATCCTCGGCGAAGTAGTCAAAGAAGATCCTGCTGCATTTGAGCCCCACCGTCTCAGTGGGCAGCCCCTCACCCTCCGCCACCGCGGAACTGATGCTGGAAATCAACAGGTCGCTCATGGTGATCACGCAGATCACCGGTGGACCATCGGGTGCCGGTCCGGTCCGCCGCAGAACCAGCTTCGCTTCCTTGATGAACTCGCCACTCGCGCATCGCCTCGCCAGCAGCGGGCTGGACTTGTCGATCCGTTTGTAGGCGGTCAACGTCCCGGGGTCGCCGGTGTTCAACGGTCCGGCCAGTCCCAGCGAGGTCAACTCGATCCAATCCTGAAACGCAGGATCCGTGACCTCACCCGGAATCCCGGTGACCTGCAACAACGCGAAGTTGCTCGCCTGGACAGGTGCCGACGCGAGCACCAATACCGCCAGATACAACGTCGAAAGTCGGGTTTTCATAACCACGGTGGTTGGAGGATCAGTTGGTGGCCACCGGTGGATCGGTCTCGATCTCACCCGAGGTCACCACCTCGCCCGTAGGCAGGCCCGTGGCCTCATCAATCGGCGTGTACTCGATCTCAACCTTCGGAAACACCCGGAAACTGACGGTTTCGACCACCCGGTCGCCTTCGGTGGCGGTGGCCGGCAAACTGCTGCTGCTGATACTGGAAATGAGCACGTCTTTCATGGTGATCTTATAGTATTCCACTTCCCGGCCGCCCACGTTCCGCGTCATGCTGAGCGTCACCGTCGGAATCACCCGCCCTTCCGCCGTCGCGAGAAACAACATGGGCGACGACTTGTCAATCCGGTGCACGATGGAGAAGTCCTTGACCGACACCTTGCCGGCACCACCTCCGGCAACCTGGCTGGATTGCGAAACAGCCCACGAATAGGACTGCAAATCCGACCACCCCTTGTGGTCCTTGTCCTGGGATTCGCCATCGATCCCGTCAAACTTGATGTAAGCGGCGGCATCGGCATGTGACACGAACAGCGCGGCGGCCGGAGCCACCAACGCAAGCGTGGATGAAAAACGACTGAGGGATTTTTTCATAGCGTGCCAATGATATCGTCAGTCCCCCCCGTTGTCAAATGAAAACGTGGAAATAATTAAGAATATTTCTTTTTGGGCGGCGGGCACGACCGGGCGTGGGATCCCCTTTGGACCCATGGTTTCTCCATGACCTGCTCTTCCGAAAGTCGTGGTGGCGCGACAAATCGCCCTTGCGCCCATGGGCTGCCATGCTAGCATGGGGGCGTGCCGGAGATGATGGAACATCCGCGAAAACAGGAATGGACGGTCGTGCGCTGCGACGGTTTTGACGACATGCGTGATCAAAACATCCGGTTTTGGCAGTCCCTGGGCGGGGCGGAGATTCGCCGCGCCGCGTGGGAACTGGTGACCGACTATTGGCACGCCAACAAACTGCCCCTTGATGAACTCCGATTTTCGCGATCTGTTACGGCTGTGCGCAGAACATGAGGTGCGTTTGCTGATAGTGGGTGGCTATGCGGCCATCCACTATTCCCAGCCACGATTCACCAAGGACATCGATCTATGGTTGGAGCCCAGCAAGGAAAACGCCAGACGCCTGATGCGCGTTTTTCATGCCTTCGGCATTCCGTTGATTGATGTCACACCGGAGGACTTTGCCAGTGAAGGCCTGCAATACATGGTGGGCAGATCTCCGGTGCTGTTCGATTTTCTGACCTCACTTCCCGGGTTGGATTTTGCCACGAGCTGGGCTAACAAAAGCACGGAACACGAGGAGGGCTTCCCCATGCACTACTTGAGCCGCGGCGATCTCATCAAGGCGAAAACCCTGGCTGGCCGCCCGCAGGATTTGCTGGATCTGGCAGAAATTGAAAGGGCGGCAAAAGCGCGGGCCAAGGGATGAGGGCTGCAGTCAACTTTTCTCGAAAACACGCTTGATTGGTTTGGCGGGCGTGGTGCTATTAGGGTGACCTGCGGGGCTCAGGGCCCAGGGTGGGCATGGCGGTTGGAAACCGCCGCCACGGGCCGGCCACGGCTATTCCTTGCGCTTGAGCAGGGGGAAGAGCACCACGTCGCGGATGGTGGGGGCGCCGGTGAGCATCATGCAGAGGCGGTCGATGCCGATGCCGATGCCGCCGGCGGGGGGCATGCCGTGTTCGAGGGTCTCGATGAAATCGTAGTCGACCTTCTGGGTTTCCTCGCCGGACTGGTGTTCGAGGCGTTCGCGCTGGACATCCGGGTCGTTGAGTTCGGAGTAGCCCGGGGAGATTTCCTGGCCGTTGATGATGAGTTCGTAAACCTCCACGGTTTCGCCGCCGGGGCTCACTTTGGCGAGCGGCACCAGTTGGCTGGACACCCGGGTGACGAAGCACGGATCGAAGGTTTTTTCCTCCACCAGTTTTTCGAACACCTGCTGGATGACCTCGTGGTCCTCCATTTCCGCAGAGATCTGGACGCCGAGTTCATCGCAGCGCTGGCGGCGGCCGGCGGGTGTCAGCTCGAAGAAATCCGCACCGGCGGCGGCGGCGATGAGGTCGTGATAGGCGGCACGTTTCCACGGCCGGGCCAGGTTGATGGTGCGCACCGGGTTGCCTTCCTCGTCCTTGTGTTCGATGGCGAGGCCGCCGCAGAATTTCTCCGCCAGGTGGCAGATCAGTTCTTCCACCAGGTCGGCCATGCGCTCGAAATCGGCGTAGGCCCAGTAGGCTTCGAGCATGGTGAACTCCGGGTTGTGGCGGCGGGAGATCCCCTCGTTGCGGAAGCTGCGGTTGAGTTCGAAAACCTTCGGGAAGCCGCCGACGAGCAGGCGCTTGAGGAACAACTCCGGCGCGATGCGCAGGGTGAGCGGCATGTTGAGCGCGTTGTGGTGGGTCTCGAACGGCCGTGCGGCGGCACCGCCCGCCACGTCTTGGAGCATCGGGGTTTCCACCTCGAGGAACCCGCGGTCCTGCAGGAACCGGCGGACTTCCGCCACCATCAGCGAGCGTTTCACGAACAAGGCCGCGCTGTCCGGGTTGCCCATCAGGTCGAGGTGGCGCTTGCGGTATTTTTGTTCGCGGTCGGCCAGCCCGTGCCACTTGTCGGGCATCGGCCGCAGCGATTTCGAGAGCACGGTGAATTTCGCGATTTTGACCGACGGTTCGCCGGTGCGGGTGACGAAGGTTTCGCCTTCGATGCCGAGCCAGTCGCCGCGGTCGAGGCATTTCCAGACGGCCGCCTCGTGTTCGGCGAGGTGTTTGGTGCTCAGGTAGCCCTGGATCGAGCCGTGGATGTCGGCGAGGTGGATGAAGCAGGACTTGCCCATGTCGCGCAGGCCGGTGATGCGGCCGGCGATGGTGACCTGGCGGCCTTCGGTGAAGTCGGCGTGCAGTTCGCCCGGGGTGGTGGTGGTTTCGAAGCGCGCGCCAAATGGATCGACCCCGAGTTCACGGAGTTTGGCGAGTTTCTCGCGGCGGACGGCGATCAGCTCGGCTTCGGTGGACTGGGGCGTATGGGCGGCATCGTTCATGGCACCGGTGGGGATAAGCGGAAACGAGCCCTGAGGCAAGGACAAGCTGCCGGAGGATTGCTGATGGGCTCCCAGGATGGAGTTCAAAGGGATCTCGGGACAAGTTGACCGCTGAGAGCGCTGAGAACCGCTGAAAGCACTGTTTTCCGGGGCAGGGAACTACCCAGTAGCGGCGAGGAAATGGCAACCTCTCTCAAGCCAGGGATTCCAATGGCAGCACCCGGATGGCGTCCGCGAGCGGGTAGGCCTTCCTGCCGGGATAGATGACGTGCAGTTCGTCGAGCTTCAAATCCTCCATCGCGATTCTCATGGAAGGTGTCAGCTTGGGCGCGTCCTGCCGTTTGCATTCGATGCCGATTTTCCGTCCATCCATGAAGATCAGCAAGTCCAGTTCCGCCCGGTTGTGGGTCGCCCAGAAATACTCCTGCTCCGGTCGGAAGTGGCGGATGGCCTCCTCAACCGCGTAGCCCTCCCATGAGGCCCCTACTTTTGGATGGGTTAGCAGTTCCTTTTGGGTCTTGATGTGAGCGAGCGAATGAAACAAACCGGAATCACGGAAGTAGATTTTGGGTGCCTTGACCTGGCGCTTGCCGAGATTTTCGTGCCACGGCTGCAACTGCCGGATCATGAAAGTGTGGCTCAAGAGATCGACATAACGCCGGGTGGTGGTGGCGGAGACGCCCATTGCGGCGGCAATCTCCGCCGCATTCCAGGTCTGGCCGTGATAGTGGGCGAGCATCGTCCAGAACCGTCGCATCGCAAGCGGGGAGACCGCCACGCCGGACGCAGGCAGATCGCGCTCCAGGAACGTGCTGATGAACCCATTGCGCCAGGCCGCGCTATCCGCGTCGCTCTCCGCCAAAAATGACAAGGGAAACCCACCACGCAACCAGAGCGCCTCGTGGTGGCCAACGCCCACCTCCGAGAGCGTGAAGCCGCTCAACTCGATGGTTTCCATCCGCCCGGCCAGCGACTCCGAGGACTGCCGGAGCAGCTCCGGAGTGGCGCTGCCGAGAACCAGGAACCGGGCTGGATTCGGCTGGCGATCCGCCAACACCCGCAGCAGCGGAAAAAGTTCGGGCTGGCGTTGGATTTCATCAATGACCACCAAGCCCTCCAGCCGTTCCAGTGCCAATTGCGGTTCGGCGAGCCGCGACAAGCTCGCCGGGTCTTCCAGATCGAAATAGTTAATCGAGTCCGGAGCGACAAATTGGCGGGCCATCGTGGTTTTGCCGCATTGGCGCGGCCCAAGCAGTGCCACGACCCGACTCCGCCGGATCGCAGTTTCCAAAGCTCCATAAGCACTCGCACGACCAATCATGGTGGTACTTTACCATGAAAAACGAATAGATCAAGTGGGATTTTCATGGTGTTTTCGCCAATTCGCCTGGCCAATTGAACCGCCAAGACGCCAAGTACGCCAAGAAAACCCCAATTGGCCGCCCCTGAAATCAGGTTCCATTTTTCACCATCGTAATTTTCCATCGGTTTGGCTTGGCGTACTTGGCGTCTTGGCGGTGAAACACCTCTTCATTCCACGTGTCCAAAAGGACTGTCCCGCTACATTGGTCCCGCTACATTCGCGGGTCGGGTATGCAGGGGGGGCGTCCACGCGGGTCAGGATGGCTGAGCCTGTGCACCGGTCTCGATTTCATGCCATAGCATCGTTTCATCCTCAAACACAAACCGACCGCGAAAGGTCGTTTCGGCCAGCAGCAGCGGCAGCCATTGGCGGTCGTCGGCCCACATCCGGTGATAGGGGATGGCGTCGAGCAGGGTCCACAGCGGGACCGCCTCATCGGTTTCGGTGGGGGTGCCGGTGAAGTCCTCTGCGCGGAAAACGTGGCAGTGGATGTCCGGGCAGGTGCTCATGGAAAACCACAGCTCGCCGAGCTTGCGCGGAGCGAGCGGGGTGATGTGCAGTTCCTCCTGGCACTCGCGGATGATCGCCTGGAGCGGCGTTTCTCCTGGATCGATCTTGCCGCCGGGACCATTGACTTTCCCGGCTCCCAAGCCACGCTTCTTTTCGATCAGCAGCACCTGCCCGTCCCGCACGACAAACATCAGCGTTGCGAGCATCTCACCACGCCAGGTGGTCCAGTCGATCGGGGAAGGTTCCATGGAGTGGAAATTGGAGCGGGCGATGAGATTCGAACTCACGACATCCACCTTGGCAAGGTGGCGCTCTACCACTGAGCTACGCCCGCGTCGCTGAACGCGTGGGGGCGTTTCTACACCGAATCCTGCCGCACGCAAGCCAAAATTCTAAATTTTTTTCGTGCCCACCCGGTCCTGCTCCGCTTTGTTGGGTCCGCACATGTCCGACAAACTCGCCGAAATCATCGCCACCAAACACCGTGAAGTGGCCACCCTGCTGCCGCGCGCCGCCCATCTCCGTGCCGCCGCCCTGCTGCGCGACGACTTCCGCGGGTTCCGCGCCGCCCTCGATCTCGGCCCGGGGCGGCTCGGGGTCATCGCGGAAGTCAAGAAAGCCTCCCCGTCGGTCGGCCTGATCGACCCGGATTTCGACCCGATCCGCCAGGCCCAACGGTATTTCGACGGCGGCGCGTCCTGTCTCTCGGTGCTGACCGACGAACCGTATTTCCAGGGATCGCTCGGCTATTTGACCGGTATTTCCGCGATTTCGCCGGTGCCTTTGCTGCGCAAGGACTTCACCGTCCATGAAGTCCAGATCCACGAGGCGGTGGTGGCGGGTGCCGACGCCATCCTGCTGATCGTCGCCGCGCTCGACGACGCCACCCTGCGCCACCTCTACGATGAGGCGAAAACCTTCCAACTCGACGTGCTGGTGGAGGTTCACGACCTCGCCGAGATGGACCGCGCACTCGAACTCGGTGCCGACCTGATCGGCGTGAACAACCGCAATCTCAAGACCTTCGCCGTGGACCTCGCCACCACCGAGACACTCGCCGAAGAGGTGCCCGACGACGTGCTGCTCGTTTCCGAAAGCGGCATCAAAACCCCGGAGGACGCCCGCCGGGTGCTGGCGGCGGGTGCCAACGCCGTGCTCATTGGCGAGGCTCTGATGCGCGCGCACGATCCCTCCCGGGAAATCGAAATGTTGCTTGGCCTGTCGTGCGGGTAAAAGTAGGAGCGCGTTCATTCTGAACGCTGAGTCAGGCGGACATGCTGTCCGCGGGCGGGGCTGTCCGGCTGGGGATTCCCGCCACACCCGTCCGACAGAATGTCGGCCTCACATAGCCGACAGGATGTCGGCGCCCCGGAGCGCGTTCATTCTGAACGCTGAGTCAGGCGGACATGCTGTCCGCGGGCGGGGCTGCTCGGCTGGGGATTCCCGCCGGACCTGACCGACAGAATGTCGGCCCCACATAGCCGGCAGAATGCCGACGCCCCGGAGCGCGTTCATTCTGAACGCTGAGTCAGGCGGACATGCTGTCCGCGGGCGGGGCTGTCCGGCTAGGGATTCCCGTCACACCTGACCGACAGAATGTCGGCCTCACATAGCCGACAGGATGTCGGCGCTCCGCGCAGCCACGACAGGAATGTCGTGGCTCCTTATTGGCATTCTACTTCACCTCCATGTTCACGCTGCCGCTGTGGCTGTTGAACTCGGGGGCATACATGCATTGGATCTCGGCGATGCCGGTCGGATAGATCCCGCGGAGCTGGACGCGGGCGGCGCTTTCAAACACGTAGGTGCCGCGCGGCAGCCAGTCGATGAAGAAGTGGTCGGCGGTGTCCTTGGTCATTTCATAATAACCGAGGCCGTCCTGCCACTTGTAGTTGGAAAGCACATTGACCGGCTCCACCCCGCTGCCACGCTGGTTTTTGAGGTGGATGTATTCCATGTCGCGGTCCACGCGGATTTCGATCCGGGTGACGATTTCATCGCCTGGCACGAGCGGGCCGGTGACCGGCTCGAGGGCGGCACCTTCCTTGGTCATGCGTTTGACCCAGAGCGATTTTTTCACCTCCAGCGGTGTGCCTTCGTGCGGGGTGATCTTGGCCACGTCCTCGAGATATTGCCAATGGAGCGAACCCCAGGACACCCCGGCGTCGGTCTTGGTGAGCTTGATCCGGCCCATCTCCGGCTTGATTTCGGCAGCGTGGAATTTCTTTTGATAGAAACCGGTGCCGGGTTCGACGTTCTCCGGTTTCACCGCCACGCCGCCGAGTTCGGCGGTGACCAGCGCGTCGGAGGCGAGGCGTTTGACATCGCCACCTAACAACAACGCATACACCGCGTCGGCGGTGGACTTGGTGGTCTTCCAGCCCTGGGTTTGCTTCTGTTTGAGCAGCCAGACCTGGCAGTCATCGACGGCTTGCATGTCCTTGGCCACCTCGCGGAAGGTCTCGATGATCATCGCCTGGGTTTCGATGGGTGCCTGATGCCAGTAGTAGCCGGCGTTCATCCGCCAGTGCATGCCGAGTTCCTCGGTATTGAGGGCGTTTTCCTGGAGTGACTTGACGATGGCGGCCGGGGTCTTTCGGTCGCCGAACCGGAGCAGGCCGACGGCGGTGTGGCAGCGGGTCATGAGGCCGGAGTTGTCCACCCAATATTTGGCTCCCTGGCCGAGGTAGTAGTCGATCGCCTCGCGGTTGTTGGCGGCGACCGGGCGTTCCTTGAGGAAGAAGCTGCGGCCGTAGAGATACATCGCGATGTGGGGGCTGAAGTGGTTGTTCTTGCGGTCCTTCGGCTTGATATCCTCGTAGCCGATGCGGATTTGGTTGTCCAGCCAGTCGAGCGCGCGCAGTGCGAGTATCTGGTCCACGGGCGCGCCGAGGTGCTTGAGGCGGCCGCTGCCGGTGACAATATACAAGGTGATGAACTCGCTACCCTTGCCGCCGGGGAACCACGGCCAGGCACCGGATTGGAGCTGCAGCTCGCGCAGGCGTTTGCTGGCGCGGGCCATTTCGCTGTCGAGGCGGTTGTCATCGAAGAGCACGCCCACGTTGCGGCGGGCCTCGGTCTCGCTGTTGGCATCGCGCAGCCACGGGGTATCCTCGATCATCAGGCTTTTGAGGTCCTGGTTTTTGAGCAACGGGCTCTCGAGGGTTTGCGGGGCGGTGCGCCACAGTTCGAAGACGCGGCGGATTTTCGGATCGCTCTGGACGATGTGGCGGGCCAGTTGGTTGGCGTAGTAGCGGTTGAACGTCTGCTCGGCGCATTCGTGCGGGTATTCCATCAGATAGGGCAGCGCCATCACCGCATACCACGCCGGTTGGGAAACCACCTGGAGGGTGAGCGATTCGTTGCGCAGCGTGTCCGACGCGCCGCTATCGAGGAGCTTCTTCATTTCAAACTCGCGGCTGCCGGCATTGCGGATCGGCAGGGTGATCGATTCGGTGACAAGCTGGCGTTTCGAGAGCACCGCGATCATGCCCTCCTCGCCATCGGCGATGTTGCCGGTGGCGGCGACCGCCTTGAAGGTGAGGAAACCCGCGCCATCGGGCACCTTGATCCGCCAGGACAGGGTTTTTGATTCCTTGGCGGGGATTTCAAAGGCCTGTTCGGGAGTGGTTAGACCGAGCGGCGCATCGCGGGATTCCAGGGTGGCGGCATCGGCGAAGTTGAGCCGCGCCTTGCCGGTCTGGGCTTGGTCGGACTGGTTGGAGACCTTGGCGGTGAATTCGATTTCATCGCCCTCGCGGAGAAAACGTGGCGGGTTCGGCTGCACCATCAGGTCCTTGGCGGTGACCGTCTCGCCTTCCAGATAGCCGGAGCGCAGGGCGGCATCGTGGGCGAAGCCCATGAAGCGCCACTTGGTGAGGGCCTCGGGCATGGTGAAGGTCATTCTAACGATGCCTTGCTCGTCGGTGGTCAGGTGCGGCTCGAAGAACGCGGTTTCCTGGAGGTTCTTGCGGGCGGTGACCGCGCCGAGGTCGGGACCCGGGGCGGCTGGGGCGGGCTCGGGGCCGTTGAGGATCGCATCGATGCTGTTGCGGTTGACCGCCCCATCGCCGGAGCGCAGGCCGGCAGGGGCCATGGGCACTGGGCTGGCATCTTCCGCGTAAGCGGCGTCCGCCTCCATCGCCATAGCGCCCGCCATCGCCATGGGGGCGCCTTTGGACAACATTTGGCGCATCGGCATGCCGCCGAACCCGCCGCCGCCGACGGAGAAACTTGCATTTTCCCCATCGGCATCCCCCCAGACGGTCGTGTCCGCGTAGCCGGAAAAGCCCCTATTACAAAGGTCCTCCGTCCAGTGGCGGTAGAGCGGTTGGCGGAATGAAGTGTAGTGGTTCCAATTGTTATCGAGTTGGCGGAAGCCGGTCGGGCCGCCAACGTCCTGGAGCCGGACGTGGCTGGAATCGTGGTAGAACTGGCCACTCAACGACTGCAGCCAGCGATGACTGGCAAAGGCGTCCAGCGAGGCATCGTAGAGCGTCCCCAACATTTCCACGGCGTTCCCCTTCGCGCCATTGATGACCACCGACCAGGTTTCCTTGGAGCCGGGTTCGAGTTTCGAGCGCATGGTCTCGAACTTGAGTGCCAGGTCGTGCTGGTTCCATGGCACATCCACCCTCATGGTTTGGGTGTAGGTGCGGTTTTGGTGGACGAACAGCGCGCGCACGGTGAAACCGCCGCGGTGGGCCTCGGTCACCGGGAAGCGCAGGATTTCCTGGGTCTTCGTGCCACCCGACCACCCGCTTTTGACGAGTTTGCCGCGATGCTCGACCTCGAACCACATCTGCCCATCCGGATAGCCGGTGCCCCACAGTGCGATGAATTCCTCACCGGGCAGCACCGTGGTGGTTTTCGCCGCAAAGTGGTTGGTAATTCTAACAGGGAATGCCTTCGCTTCCGGATCCACCACCCGCAACGGGAGTAGGGCGGTGACCTTTTTGCCTGCGGCATCGGTGGTTGCCAGCACGGCGCGGTATTCGCCCGGTTCGAGTTTCACCTCCAGTTCGCCCTTGCCTTTATCATTGGTGGCGAAGTCCGACTGCTGGACCACTTCGCCGAGTTCCCATGAATTCGGGTCGGCTGGGTCTTTCTCCGGTTTGGCGGCATCCCCGTGGTAGCGGCCCCAGGCCGATCCGAGTTTCGTGCGGAGCACGGCGGCAGGTTGGACCAGGCGGTGGACGGTCACGGTGCCCTTGGCCGCGAGCGGCTCGTCATCCACGGTCTTGGTGGCAACGGTTAGCTCCACGGGCTTGGCGGTCTCCTGCCAGGCATCGGCTGTTAGGGATGCCTGCACCCCCACATAACCGGCTTTCACCGCGCGCTGGGCGGTGCG
Source organism: Akkermansiaceae bacterium (assembly GCA_021733795.1). GTDB lineage: Bacteria > Verrucomicrobiota > Verrucomicrobiia > Verrucomicrobiales > Akkermansiaceae > Luteolibacter. The sequence continues at coordinate 35,274 of JAIPKB010000024.1, forward strand.
GGTTTCACCGGTGGTGTCGGTGACTTCGAAGTTGACCTGATAGGAGAACACCGGCTCGCCCGCAGGATCGACGTCGGCGTCCGGTTCGGCGAGAAACTCCACCTCGAAGCTGCCGTCGGCCTTGGTGAGGCCTTCGCCGTGGGCGATTTGTTTGGAGCCGGAATCGCGCGGGACGAACCACCAGCACCAGCGGCACCAGTCCGGCCACAGGGTTTGGCGGGTCACGGACCACTTGACCTTGGCACCATCGATGGCGGCACCGGTGTAGGCCTCGGCCTTGGCGGTGACGGTGACTTTTTCCCCGAGTTTCGGCTGGGCCTTGGCCGGGCCGACTTCGGCGTAGAACTTCGGACGTTTGTATTCCTCGATGCGAAGGGTCTGGCTGCTTTTCTCGCACTGGAGGAAGGCCTGGCCGAGCACACGGTCGGTGGGCGCGGTGAAGCTGCCGGAGAACGAGCCGAATTCGTTGGATTTTACATTCAGCTTGGTGATTTCCTTGCGGTTTTGATCGACGAAGCGCACTTCGAAATCCTGGTTATTCCGGGTGTGGTAGTCGTTGTCCCGGCGGTCGTAGTGGGCGGCGATGCCCTTGAAGCGGACGGTCTGGCCGGGGCGGTAGAGCGCGCGGTCGGTGAACAGATAGACGGTGTCGGTGAATAATTGCTCCTGCTGATTGTAATGGTACGTGCTGCCGGTAGCGAGCGAGTCGTCCCCGTGGCGGGCGCGGAAGACCGGCGTGCGGTTGCCTTCGGGGGGGGTGGAGAAACGGCCGTCGCCATCGGTGGTCAGAGTCTGTTTGAGCGTCCAGCGCTCCTTGTTGTTGATGTAGTTCCAGACTTCGACCTTGGCCCCATTGACCGGTTTTCCGGTTAGAGCGTGGGTGACCCAGCCGCCGCCGGTCGAGTTATCAACCCGGGTGGTGACGGCCAGCTCAGAGAGCCACACGCGGGTGTAGCTCAATTGGTTTTTCCGGAGCGGGAATCGCTTCACCGGGCTTACCACCAATTCGTAACAACCCTTGGGGAGATCCAGCGGTGCGTCGAGAGTCCGGGTCTTTTGTTGGAAATCGGGAGTGGGCTCGACGTCCACCGACCATTCCTTGGCGGGTTTGCGGGCGAGCAGCGCGCGCATCCAGTCGTCGTTGCGAGAGGACTCGTTTTCCGGGCTCCATGTCACCGGATAGAGGCGGAAATGGATTTGGCCGAGGTTGCGGTACCGCACGTCGAACTGCGGTTTGGCGGCGTTCCAGACCAGCTCGGTGGAGAGTGTCAGTTCCTTGCGCTCGATGCCTTCGATGATGGTGATGCAGAGGTCGCGGAAGCGGGATTCCTTGAAGGCATCCCGACCGGCAATGGCGATCTTGCGGGCTTCCACGAGCTTGTTCTGGCCGATCATCAACTGGGCGAGGTTGGCGCGGGCGAGCGACTGCAACTCGTTGCCTTCCGTTTGTTGGATGATCTCGCGGAGGCGTTCCTCGAGGCGCGGGGTAGGGGCGTCGCCGCTGAGGGCCTCCTTGGCCCAGGCGAGGCGGAGCAGGTCGAGGTGGATGCGGGCGTCGAGGTCCTGCTGGTGAAAGGAGAGGAGTTCCTGATAGAGGAGGACGGTTTTGAGGCGCGGGGATTCTTCATCGGTGGTCGCCGGCTGCCAGGTGAGAAACTCGGCGGTGGTGCCAAAGGCCGGCGAGCTGCCATCGAAGGTGAACTCGTCCTCGGCCGCGGCGTTCACCTGGTCACGGGCGGCGAAATACCGGAGGTATTCATGGGCGACGAAATCATACAGCGTGGGCCGCAGTGAGTCGGGTGCGGTGCCCTTTTTGATGATGAAATCGTAGTCGGCGATGGGGATGGCCCGGAGTGCGTCGCGTTCGGTCATGGCCAACTGGAAGCGGGAGTCCACCTCGGTGAGGACGCGCTTCAGGTCCCAGGTTTGGATGTCAGCCGACGGCACCGCGGCCGTTTGGGTGCGCTGCATGAATTGCCAGCGGTTTTGATAAAAGTAGTCCCAGATCCAGAGTGCCTGGATCGTTTGGAGCAGCGGCTTCATCGGTGCCGGGACGGTGGCCAGCTCCACCTCCAGGCCCTTGATCGGGCCGATCTCATCCCGGCCCTCGTTGATGGCACCGGCGAGCCGGATCCGCTGGGCGGTGGCGCGGATCGCCTCCGGCCAGGCCTGTTCGGCACGGGCTTGTTGGTCGATCGCGGTGAGCACCTCGATCGCGGACTTGGGCAGGTCCTTATCGATGTGTTTGCGGACCTGGGACCACTGGGCATCGCGGGGGCCGGAGAATGCGGGGATGGCGGACATGAGCAGGAGTACGGCGGTTTTCAACGGTTTCATGGCAGATTGGCAGGGGGCTTTGGAGTGAGAAGTAACGGGTGCAGACTGGGGGAACTATGGCATTGCCATTTCACCCTGCAAGGGCAACGACCCGGAAACCCGGGATTTCTTAGAAAAAACGGCCTGGTTTGGGTGGCAGGGTCGGAATACCTGACCTCCCACTGGCTTCATGTTCCGTCTGACTGGGTGGCTGTCTGAAAAATGGTTTGGCAGGGACCTTTTTCCGAAAGGTCCGCGAGAATGGGTAGCGAATGAACGGTCGACACGGTTTTCTATTCTCAGTTCATTCACCCGGACGCTTCGGAAAAGCGTCCCTGCCATTTTTCAGACAGGCTCTAAGCAGCCAATTTGACATCGGGGTCGACCAATGATAGTTAAAGACCGTAAACCTGCTCGTTGAACCCTATGAGAAAACCCGACAATGGCGAAAGCGGTGGCCGTGGCTGGTTCGGACCGGCCTATACGGCGGAGGAAGCGGCCTATCTCCGCCGGCATGTGGTGAAAATGGCACAGGGGAAACTGGAAACCAGCGGCGATTTCCGGACCAGCGGAGCGGATGTGGCAAAGCTCTTCGGCACCCATCTGCCCGCCGCGCTCAAGACGGCCAAGGCGGCGGGACGGCCGTTGCGCGTGTTGTTCTGGGCGCATGGCGGCCTGGTGTCCGAGAAGGACGCGCTGCGGTATGTGCTGCACTACGGGAAGATCTGGGAAAGCGCGGGAATCTATCCGGTTTATTTCGTCTGGAAGACCGGCATCCTCGACTCGTTCGGTGGTCTGCTGGCAGGCGGGGGGCAACGCGGGTGGTTTTCGGATCAATTCTCGGATCCGCTGTTGGAACTATCCTTGCACGGCCTGGCCGGCGCGGTATGGAGCGAGATCAAGAGCTTCGCCGCCGCCGCGTGCGGAGCCCGGGGCGGGGCCAGCCTGGCGCTCGACCACTTCCGCAAATTCCATGACCGCCATGCCGCGCATGTCCGCTGCTACGCCTGCGGCCACAGCGCGGGTTCCATCTTCCATGCGTATTGGCTGCCGAAGCTGGTGGCCTCCCGGCTTCCGGTGCAGGAGTTGTTTCTGCTGGCACCCGCCGCCAACATCACCTTGTTCACGGAGAAGCTCCGCAACCTGATCAGCTCCCAGGACGCCATCCGCCACTGCTCGATGTTCACCATGACCGAGGCGGCGGAACGCCGGGACCATGTGATCCACCTCTATCGCAAGTCCCTGCTCTATTTTGTTTCGCGAGCCTGTGAGGCACGCAAGAACGAACCGATCCTCGGCATGGTGGAGAATCTTCGCGCCGACCCCGAAATGCGCGAGTTCTGGGGCCTCGACGCCCACCACGCCGCCGCCGCGGAGTTGATCCTATCCCCCAGCGGGAACTCCACCGGCACCCGGGCTGCCAACTCAACCGCCCACGGCGACTTCGACAACGACCCGGACACGCTCAACAGCCTGGTGCGCAGAATCACCGGTAACAGCGCGCTCGCGCCATTCAACGAATCCAACACCCCGCGCGGCATGGGCTACGGCGGTTTCGGGAACGGCTCTCCGGATGGCACCGACGACCCTGCCCGCCCGCTACCGGACCTCGGCGTGACCGTGCATCTGCGTTGGGGCAGCATCGAGAAGGCCGGGAGTACCGCCGCAGGGCCTACACCCGCCATCCAATACCGTGCGGCCGGACATTATGAGGGAACGGAACCGATGGGGCCGGAACGGGTGCTGGACAAGTGGGTGAGCGGAATCGCGCCGCATGATTGGCAGACCGAGGGGGTGGTGGGGGGTATGACGCGGCGCGGCACAATGGGCGGCATTCTCGGACAGACCGTCCTGCTTCCCCACGATTCAAAACAGTTTGCGGTCTTTCTCGGGCTGGGGCGTTACGGCAGCCTGGGGCCGGCGGAACTCACCACCGCCGTCCGCGAGTTGTGTTTGAAGATTTCCCAATTGCAGGGAAAACATCTGGCCACGGTGCTGATCGGCGGCGGAG
>JAIPKB010000316.1 GCA_021733795.1 Akkermansiaceae bacterium
GACGGCGACGGCCTGACCAACCGCGAGGAATACCGCCTCGGCACCCGCCCGGACCGCGCCGACAGCGACGGCGACGGGGTGAACGACGCCGACGAACTCCGCGTCTACAACTCCGACCCCCTGGTCAAGGACACCCCGCCTCCGGTGCTTGAAGAGGCCGCACGGCTGGCGCAGTGGTCCGGAACTCCAGGCTCGTGGTTGATAGGCACCGATGGCACTTTGGTTTCGATGGCACGCCGCGGCGAGGTGTCGTGGGAGGTTGAAATCGCAGGTTCAGGGGTTTACCTGATCGAGGTCGTGGCCGGCGCCCGCGGGGCGACTGACTACGTCCCGCCGGTGCCAGTGACCATTTTGATCGACGGCCTGGAAACCGTCACCGGCCTGGTTCTGCCTGGCGGGCAGCCGACCCGCATCGTCGCGCTGACCCGCGCGCTCGCCGTCGGCACCCACCGGGTCACCATCGACAGCCGCAACGTTCGCGCCGGAGTCGGCATCTCGGTCGTTTCGGTCAATCTTTATCGTCATGTGGGTTTGGATGAAGACAGCAGCGGCATCCCCGACTGGTTGGAAAACCTCTGCCGCAGCAGCGACCGGATCGGCCAGGGCCAGTCGGAATCCGCCGTGTCGCCGGCCTGCATCGAGGGCGAAGCCCGTTTCACCGACGATGTCACGCTTGCGGCTGGAGGTGTTGCGGTGCCGGTGCAGGAGGGCTTGCGCGGCAGGTGGTTCGCCAACGTGCCACTCGCTCCCTCCGACGAAACCAATGTCACCGTGTTCTTTGAAAACGGCTTGCTTCAGGAAGAACACTTGATCCGCTGGACCGCCACCAACCTTTTCGATGCGCCCGAAACGCTCCGCCTCCGGGTTGGCGACTCACTCAAGCTGGTCGCCACCCCGTCCGGGGCCGATGAACAGGCCACCGTTGCCACCGTTGCTCTGGATGGCGAAGCGCTCGGCGGGGCCTCGGTGGACGATCCGCTTGTTGTCACCTTTGACCAGCCCGGCTCCTTTGTCCTTGCCGCCCATGCTTCATCGACCACCGGGGTGTCCGAGCGCAACATCACCGTGGAGGTTCTGGCCGCCGAATTTGGTCCCGGGTTTGACCTGGCCTCGGGCACGCCCCGGATTTGGGACCTGCCCGGAATCCCCCGATCCCTCGTCATCGAGTCCGATCCGGAATTGAGCCTTGTGGAAATGGAAGGCGGGCCTCCGGAGTCGCGCCGGTTCACCGCCAGCTACCCCGATGGCGGTTCCGGCACGCCGCGGGTTCTCGCACGGTTGTCGCAAGACGGTCCGGTCGCAGCCGCCACCCGGGTCAATGTGTTCTACTTCGTCCCCGCCTCGGTGACCGGCGATCATCAGGTCATCCAGGTGCTGCCGGACGGCACCCGGGTCGTCGCGGTCCGCTATGTCATCGACGGGGTCATCCCCGGAAACCTTTCCATCTGGCTTCAGCTTGGCGTCACCGACGCCCTCTTCGCTGACGGTGACACCTGGCATCAACTCACAGCCGCGGACTTCAATGAGAATGGCGAAGCCCGGATTCTCATCTACAAGGCTCCCGGCGCCGGCACACCCTTCGTCTGCCACTGGATCCGTCCGTTCCATCAACGGGAACCCGCCGACCTGGCCGACCCGGCCGACGGTGGCGACGACTCCGAACCGCCCGCCGCCGACACGCCCGAGGCCGGACAGGGGCAATGATCCGCAGGCCATCCAATTCCCATTTTCCAGCCCCCGCTGATCGATCCATGATTCGCCGCCGCACCACCATCCTCGTTTCGGCCGCCGCCCTGCTCGGCGCGGCCGCGCTGTGGTGGCACCATGCGGGACGGCGTGCCGCCCCCGCTCCGCCGGTTGCCCCGGCGGCTTCAGTCCTGCGCTCCATCGCCGCGCCGACACTGCCCGCCGACGCCGCTGCCGAACTCAGGCCCGCCGTTGCCAAAGCGGTTGTCGAGGTCCCCGCCGGAGGCTGGAACGAGCGCCTGGACCGGGTGCGCCAGCTTCCCGACGATCTCTCATCAGGAGAAATCGAGTCCCTTCTGGCGGCCCTGATGGAACCCCGTCCGGCCGGGGTGTCCGCCGTCATCCACTCGACTTGTGTCCATGAGGTGGCCTGCATACTCCAGCGCCAGCCCGCCGCCCGCCAGCGCTTCGCCGAAGCCCTGGCCACCATCGCGCGCGATCCGCACCGCGATCCGGTCACCCGCGATTACGCCATCCAGCACCTTCGTCAGGTCTGGGACAACGCCGGGGAAACACCGGCTCTCCGGGAGGCCGTCACCAACACCTTCCGCGAATTCGTGGGCCTCGACCCGACCGTCTCCACCCCCGCCCTGCTCTCGCTCCATCTCCTCGCAAGCGACTCGCCCGAAAATGCCGGTTGCCGGCTTGCCGACGACGAATTCCCGGCGCTGCGCGCCCCCGTGTTCGCCCCTGCCACCACCATCGAAAACCTGCCCCCCCCCCACACTGCGGTGCTCACCGTCGACGAGCGCCGCCTGCAAGACTACCGCCAGACCCTACTTGACCAGGTGGCCAATCGATCCGAACACGCCCTGCTCCGCATGGCCGCCGCCAACGCTCTCGGCAGGATCGCCCGCGCCGAAGACCTCGCCGCCCTGGCCGCGCTGGACCCCGGCGACGGCCGCGTCGCCACCGCCATCCAGCACGCCCTCCACCGCAGCCCCACCCACTGACCCATCATCCACCCCACCAGCCGCCGCCATGAATTCCAAACTCAAGACCGCCATCGCCACACTTCAGCCCGCCGCCTTGCCGGTCGCCATCCTCTGGCTGGCATTCATGCCGGGCCAAGCCACGCTTGCCAGCCAGTCCGAGGACAACCCGGGCGTCGACTGCCCCTGCTGCGACTGCTACGACCTTACCACCGCCAAAATCACCACCCCGGCCCATCCCAACGCTCCCCTTCTCCCCACCTCTCTTGATTTGGAATCCACCGATTGCCTGCGGGTGCTTGAAGATGCCGAGGGGCTGCTCAAGTTCACCGTTTATCCGCCTGACCCAAATCCCAACGCACCAACATGCCCCGACTGCTCGCACGTCGGCTTGTTCATCGAGATGGAGAGCGAAATGAGCCCGCCCACGGAATTGTCACCTAACAGACAGGACGGCGGCATCGACGTTTCAATCAAGAAATGGAAAAGTGGAGGCACGATCAAGATCCGCATCTTCTGCACGTTGGATGGCGTCAAGAAGTACCAATGCGGGGAGTTCTGCGTGGTCGGGGGAGACTGCGGAATGTGCTCCGGCAGTGGCGGAGGAGGAGGCTTCTGTGATCCCACCGGTGCCATCGGATCGGTCGATTTCACCATTCCCGTTGGCACCTCCGATTTCGGCGATGTCGCCGCCTACATCACCGCCAATTTCGACACCACCATCAATCCAGGCAGAAGCATCCTCCGGCTCAACGCCCCTCCGGGCGCCGTCTCCCTCACCACCAGCAACGGCTCCCTCGCCACGGTAGCCAGCGCCACCGCCATTGCCACGATTTACGACAACGACAACATCCCGAGCGACGACAATGCCTACACCATCGACATCTCCTGTGACCCGACCGATCCAACCGGCGAGATTGTCCGCCGGATCGTCGTCGCCACCGTCGACAACAAACTCCAACTCACCTCCACCTATTTCACCACCCCGGGCGACGGCAACGGAACCGGCACCGACCGCGTCATGACGTGGTCCAAAACAGGCGACGCTACAAACAACACCTGGACCTTCACCGATGGCGGCGGCATGGCCAAGATCGAAAAACAAACCGTTTTGGACGGTTTGACCAGAACCGAAATCGTCAAGACCTATGAAAACCCGAGATCCGGAGATATCCTCATCTCCCATGTCAAAACCGAGTTCCAGAAGCAGGGCGGCAGGTGGAAACCCGTCAAACGCACCGTCGATCCCGATGGTCAAAAGCTTGTCACCGTCTGGATCTACGAAAACCTCAACGGATACCCCCAGGGTTTCGGCCAGCCGTCGGACATTCGGTATCCCGACTACACTTACGAATCCCATACCTATGGCCCGTTGACCCACAGCATCGTCCGACCCTATGGAGCGGCTTCCGCCACCACCCAAACCCGAAGCTGGAGCTGCAGCGATCCCCCCTCAAACCCCATCCTCGACACCCTAACCGACACCCTTTCCGAAGGAGCAAACAATGTCATCTCCAAGCGCATTCTGACGTTCGATGACTCGGAAGACACCCTCACCACCGACACCTACGCCTCCGACTCCGAGATCCTTAGGGACGTCACCGAATACTATCCGCCCGGGACTTCCGGTCTTGGTGGCAAGGTCAAGACTGTCAGCCGGTCGGACGGCACAGATTCCACATGCGAATACGAGTTTATTGAAATCAACCAGAATCATGATCTCGACCGCACCCTCACCGTGACCACCGGCACCGGCACCGACAATACCGTAACCATCACCCGCACAACCTCCAAGGGTGTGGATCACGGGTACTGTTCAACGCGCACCGTCGGCTCCGCCAGCACCATCACTGACGAATGGGAAGTCGACGAACGCGACCATCTCGACCGCCCCCTCACCATCTTTTTCTTTCCCTCCGCCGCGCCCGCCAACGAACACGCGCTTTGGACCATCACCCGCGGCTACGACTGCTGCGGACTGCTCTACGAGACAGACCGCCACGGAATCAAGACTGTTTATGCCTACGACGCGCTCAAACGACGCATCAAGTCCAACACCCTCAACGTAACCACGTTCACCAAATATGTTGGATTGTCCACTTACCAATACCGCTATAACGAAACACCCGGCTCCGGAGATTCGCTCTTCGAGACACCTGACAACATGATCTCGGGAACCGATAGAAACCTAGCCGGCGACATCACCGCCTTGTGGGGACCGTCTGCGGAAACCGGAGCCTGCATCCCACTCACCACATACACCACCCTTTATCGGAATGCTGAGTTCTCCACCCCCCCGGGCTACTTTAATGTGAACGGCGTCTCGATCGGCAGAATAGTGACCGAAACCACCAAGCAGACCGGTACCGTTACCGCCCAACAAGAGACCCTCTATCTCCGGGACGGACAGAGCTACCAATCCACCGGCGATCTCAGGCCCGACACCCGCTTCTCCTATTCCGCCGAC
>JAIPKB010000317.1 GCA_021733795.1 Akkermansiaceae bacterium
GGGTGCCGGCGGCCGCGTCGAGCGGGACCGAGATCGGATTGACCGAGGCTCCGCTGGTCGGATCGAGCCCGAACAGGCGCTCGTCGTCGTTGTTCACTCCGTCGCCGTCGTAGTCGGCCGCGGGGTCGCTGAGGTCGGCGGATTGGTATTTCCCCGCCCAGGTATCGTAGTCGGCGGCGGCGGCCCTGATCTGGAACCCGAACGGGCCGAGGTGGTTGAAACCGGGGATGGCGCCCGTGCCCAAGCCCCAGGTCCGGGTCGTGAACGAGGACCCCGTCACTCCCTTGAAGACGATGTAGTTGCCAGGAGTGGTCGCGTCGACCAGCTCGGTGAACGTGCCGTCAAAGGCTCCCGACTTGAGGGTGAAAGCGCGCTCCGCGCCACCGTTGAACTCAATGACTCCCGTGCCATCACCGAATTGGTCCTGATTGGCGCCCATGTAGAAGATCACATCGTAAATGGCGAAGGGAATCTCCGACACCTCCATGTCGAACAAGTTGGGGTCACCATCGTTTTGAAGAGTGGAGTTGACGTGACCATCCATCATGTTCCCATTGCCGTCACCCAGCAACGTGGTGCGCACGCCCGCATAGGTCCAGCCATTGCGGCAATCATTGAACTTGAATGTGGCCAGGGACCCATGATTGCTTGTCAGCGTTACCGGGGTCTGAGGCGAGGTCGGCGCCCACGGTACCAGGAAGTTCAGCCAGCCGTTGGTATACCAGTCACCGAGACCGGCGGCGACATACGGGTCCAATTTCACGTTGGCCTTCTCTTCGTCCGTGGTCAACCCGCCGTATGGCCAGTCCGGACCGACATAGAAGTTGACGCTGAAGGTATTGGGCACCTCGGCGACGGTCAGGGTTCCGCTCACCAGCGTGAAACTGTAGTTGGCCGCGTCCAGGCTCCCCAAGGCGCAAGTGATGGCGTAGTCTCCCGCCGTCGATGCGAGGTTCGCGGCGGTGGTCAGGAGCGGATCGCCGGTCACCCCTGACGAGCCGAGGGTTTCACCATTCTGGTAGCCGGCGATCTTATAAGGGAGCGGATCCGGATTGGCGGTCCCGGTCGGGCGGAACACGTTGCTTGCCGTCACCGTCAGTGGCATTTTGTTCACGACCTGCGACAGGGCGAGCGCGGAACTCGCAGCGTAAACGCCGTGGCCGCTGTAATCCGCAGTGATGGCATGGGGTCCCACTTCAAGCAGGTTGAGGCTGTAGCTTGCCTTTCCCGTGGCGGTATCCACCGCCACCGGGTCGCCCAGGACATCGACACCGTCGTAGAACTGCACCGTGCCGCCCGTGAGCGTCGACGAATTGTTCGCGACAACGGTGGCGGTCACCGTGGCTCCGCCATAGATGGAGGGATTGGCTGACGAGGCGAGCGTGGTGGTGGTGGCGACGGCCGGAGCCACCGTGAAGGCATGGGTGGCGGAGGTGGCGGTCACGGGAGTGGGAGTGGAACTGTCGGTGACTTTGGCATAAATCTCGTGAGGGCCGTTGGCCAAGGGGCCGAGGTCCAGTGTATAGGGATCCGAGGTGGTGGCGGTGCCTGCGGACACGTTGTCGACCCAGAATTCCACGGTATAGGGGGCGGTGCCGCCACCCACTGAGCCGGCGGCCACCTCGGTGGAGGCCACAATGGACGTGCCGGTCGGATATGCCTGGGTATCGGCCGGACGGGTGAGCGTCGCGGTCAAGTAGAGGGGCGGATACGTCGTGGTCAGCCCGTATTTCTGCACCAGATAGCCGCCCACCTTGTTCGCTTCCAATGGAGTCAGGATGCGGTTGAAGAGAATGAGTTCGGCGATGTCGCCCCGCAACTGCTGGCCGTTGGTGGCCCGGTTGCCAATGGTCCAGTTCTGACCGCTACCGGAATTGTAGGCGGGCGTGTCGGTGCCGATGGAATCGCCATCGATCAGGACTTCGAACGTGGAACTGCTGCTTTCCAGCGCGAAGACGTGGGACCCGGTCGTGGGCCAGTCGGACCTGGTGAAGTTGGCGGATTCGGATCTGCCCTGGCGGAAGGAGCCCGGTCTGGCCTCGTCCCAAGTGTCGGCCACCCACCGCTCGTCGTTTCCGCAATTGCCGAACAGATTGTAACGACCGTCGTTGTCGATGGTCGAAACCACGAACACGGAGCCCGCTGTGGGGAAATCCGCGCTCAGGTCGCCGAGATACAGGCGGTCGCCGTCGTCGTCGTTGTCCTGCCCGAAGCGTAGCACCGGCTTGCCGTTCAACCCGCTGGCAATGTATCTCGGTTGGTCGTTTGCCGTGGCATTGGTGGCGTGGTGGTTGTTGGTGCTGAAATCCTTCCATTGCGTGACAAAGGTGTCGGCACCCGCCACCCGGACCTGAGCGGGATCGCTCGCGTCCACCCCGTCGCCAGACACCCACACGATCATGCCGGCCGTGACCGGCGGCGGGGTGGGCGCTGTAAACGGGGGCAGCGGGAGCACGCAAACAATCGTTCCATTCACCAAGAGATTCGAGGTATTCCACGTGCCCGGTGGCAGGCTGAGGGTGCCAGGAGTTCCCGTCAGGGAGGTCCCTCCGGTAAGATTGAAAAGGGTAAAGGTATCGCCTGCATCGAGCGTTCCGGTAAGCCGCACGACCGCAATGTCGGCACCGCTGAGATCAATCACCGAGCCGACGACATTGGGCGCATAGCGGTCCGCCGTCAGGGTGTCGGCATTGATTTCGAACACTGAAGTCGGCTTCAGGTAGGTCCAAGGGCCAGCCAGCCCCGGGTCGCTCACGGCGGTGAAGCCAGCGGAGCTGTCCGCCATGAAATCGATGCTGGAGAACACCGCGCTGGAGGCGTCGCTCAGCTGGAATGTCCCGATCTCCCAAGCCGGGCCTGGCCCGCCATAGGGGGTGGTGGGGTCCGTCGCTTGATTATAACCATCGTCCCAGCCGCCCTTGAAGGTGATCGCGATGGTATCCCCCTGGTTGACTGGACCGACGGTGGCGATGGTTTCAATGAGAGCCTCCGTGAACCAGTCCGTGGTTGCGCTGTTAAACGCCCACTCGCCACCGGTCCACACCGAGCCTACCAAATTATTGGCGGTGTAGCCATTCTGAGAGAACGCGGTCTCGTCCACATAAGTTTCACCCGCGCCATTCACGTTCACGAAGATCTCGCCACCATCCCAGGCATCCTCGAAATTGTAGCGGTGCGTGAACTTCAGGGTCACCATTTCGCCGTTCACATGGGTGGCGGGCACGGTAAAGGTCGGGCTCGTGAGACTGGAGTATTTGATTCCCTCCCCGCCAGCTGCCGTCCAGTTCACCCCGGCTGCGGGCACCTTCGCGGTGGTCAGGGTGGTGTCGCCAATGGTGCCGGCACCGCCGACTTCCAAAATGACTTGCGCTTGCGCGGTTGCCGCGCCCAGTCCTACGCCGAGCACCAAGGCGCGGGCGAGGTGTTTGATAGGGTTTATTCTCATTTCGGTTGATTTCATGGTTTGTTGGGTTGTGGGTTTTGGCGGTGTGCCAGCCCTCCGCGCAGCGGGGAGCAAAGCGATAAAATTCTGTCGGATAGTGAGAAGCTACCTCCCTCTCCCGCGGGTGCAAGCCTATTTTTCAGTTTTCGTCACCGGGTGCCCCTCGTTATTTTTGGGCAGGTTTGGCCTCGTGTTTCAGGCCAGGTCCACTTCCATCCCGATGCCCAAGCGCTCGGCCTCCCGCACGACGAAGGTGGCGCTGAAGGCATCCTGCACGGCCATGCCGACGGACTTGAACAACGTGATTTGCCGGTCGTCGAGGCGTCCGGGTTTGGTGCCGTTGACCACTTCGCCCAGTTCGGCGTCGGCGGTGATTCCCGGGATGGCCAGCTCGCCGGCCTCAACGCCCGCCGCTTGTCGGCCATCGACCACGACGTAGGCCTGGCGCATCGTCCGCTCGTCGAGTTCCCGACGGTCGGGTTGGTATGCGCCGACGGCATTGATGTGGGTGCCCGGCCGCAGTGCCGAGCCGTTGAAGGTTGGGATCGGGCTGGTGGTGGCGGTCAACACGATGTCCGCCTGGGCCACGCCATCGTCGGGGTCATCGACGCGGATGATCCGCAGGCCGGTGGTGGCGGTCCGCAGGTCCTCGATCAAGCCCTCGGCGACGTCGTCGTTCGGCTCGAAAAGGAACACCTGGTTGATCGACCGCACCTCCATCGCCGCCGCCAATTGCTTGCGCCCCTGCACGCCGGCCCCGATCAGGACGACGCTGCGGCAGTCCCTCCGGGCCAGCAGATCGACCGCCAGTCCGCCGCCGCCGCCGGTTCGAACCGCCGTGAGTTCCGCCGCATCGATCAGCGCCCGCGGGGTTCCGGTGGCATCGTCGAAGACCAGCATGAGGCCCTGTACCACGGGCAGCCCCTTGGCCCGGTTGCCCGGATAGGTCAGGACCAGTTTGACGCAGAAACCCTCACCCGGCAGATAGGCCGGTTTGAGCAACATGTCGCCTTCGGCGGTTTCCACCCGTTGGCGCGGCGGCATCACCACCTGCCCGGCGGCGTGGGCGGCAAACGCGTGCCTCATCAATTCGATCGCCTTGCCCATCGGCAGTAATTCGGCGATTTGGGTGCGGGAGATCAACCGGACGGACATGACGGATCGGTGGTTAAAAAGTTGATCCCCTGGGCACCTGGATACCAGGCCGGCAGTTCGCGGGGGGGGGCGTCGAAGAACGGGTGTTCCATCAGTCCGTGATCCATGGACGGGTCGATGTTCACGCAGTGCATGTAGTCGTCGCCGACGATGTTGCGTGCCCGCTCGAAGCGGTAGTGCCGATCCAGCTCGGAGTGGGGATCGTTGTAGAGGCAGACGTGGTCGGTCAGCGCGGTGCCGACGTCATTGTTAGTGACGGCGTTGTAGCAGGCCCGGTCGCCCGCCCGCATCCCGTAGCCATTCCGCAAGGCGGTGGGAAACTCCGGGGTGAGCGCCCCGGTGGGCATGCGCGTCAAGTTAAGGAGAGGGGACCTTATTGTCCCCCTCTTCCTTTTGACTTTTTCATGCACAAAGACGCGACAATAAGGTCGCGGCTCCTTATTTTTCAGGTCACCTATCGGGCCTTTTGCCTTAACTTGA
>JAIPKB010000025.1 GCA_021733795.1 Akkermansiaceae bacterium
CCTCCGCGATTTGACCTTGAAAAACAGCCAAATCTTCCTACCAATGGACTGAGATTCACACCTACCCATCCGTGCCGATGCTCACCCACCTCCTCGCCACCCATCCCAGGATCCTCGCCGAATGCGCGATCGCCGAACGCTTGCGCCGCCGCCCCGGCATCACGCTGCACCCGACCCTCTTCAACACCCCGCTCATCTATGGGCCGGCCGACGCGAAAAACGAGATGAGTTCCCTCTACCAAGAGTATTTGCAAACCGCCAGCGACGCCCGACTCCCGCTGCTGCTCACCGCGCCGACCTGGCGGATGGATGCCGCACGGGTCGCCGCCGCCGGAGTGCCCGAGTCTATCAACGCGGATGCGGTTTCCTTCCTCCTCGACCTTCGGAATCGCCACCCGGCCACGGCCCCCGTACTCGTCGGAGCCCTCACCGGCCCTCAGAACGACTGCTATCGCCCGGATCTCGCCCCGGATGCAGATGCCGCGGAGAATTTCCACTCCCCCCAGATCGCCGCGCTCGCCGCCACCGCTGCGGATTTCCTCCTCGCCCAAACCCTCCCCGCTGTTGGCGAAGCGCTCGGCATCGCCCGTGCCATGGGTGCCACGGACAAGACTTACCTAATCAGTTTCTGCACCGGATCGGACGGTAAGGTGCTCGATGGCACCCCGCTTCCCGAGGCGATGGATTTCCTCGACCGGCAACTCACCCGACGGCCGGTCGGCTACTTCGTCAACTGCACTCACCCGCAGTTCATCATCGACGCCTACCCCGTCGGCACCCTTGCCCGGCTGATCGGCATCCAGGCCAACGCATCGTCAAAATGCGTGACCCAGCTCGATGGCTCATCCGTCAGCCAGGCAGACGCCATTGACAATTGGGCCAAGGCCATGCTAGAACTCCACGCCAAGCACGAAGTCCCCATCCTTGGTGGCTGCTGCGGGACCACCCTCTCCCACATGCAAAGCTTGCTCCATTCACGATAGACCGACTCATTCAACAAGCGCCAGCTTGAAGCCCCTCAAACCAATCCCACTCCATGCCCCGCCTCCCGAATTCCGCCATCATTTGGAAAATCGCGCACCTGAAACCCCGCACGGTGGTGACTGCATCCCTGCTGGCCGCCACCCTCGGTTGCGGTTCGCTCCGTGCTGAGAACAACTGGCCGCAATTCCGGGGACCGGAGGCCAACGGCCAAACTGCGGCCAAAGGACTGCCCGTCAAGTTCGGCGAGGGCGACAACGTGCTGTGGAAAACCCCGGTGCCGGGCAAGGCATGGTCGTCGCCGGTCGTGTGGGGCTCGCAGATCTGGGTCACCACCGCCACCGAGGACGGGCACGAACTCGGCGCGCTGTGCGTGAACGCGGTCAGCGGCAAAATCATCCACCAAAAAGTCGTGTTCAAAATTGCCGAACCGAAGTTCTGCCACCCGATGAACAGCTACGGCACCCCCACCCCGGTCATCGAAGACGGCCGTGTCTATCTGCATTTCGGCCAGGCCGGCACCGCCTGTCTGGACACCGCCACCGCCGCCACCCTGTGGACGCGCCAGGACCTCCTCTGTGACCACTTTCGCGGGGCGGGATCCTCGCCCATCCTCGCCGGCAACCTGCTGGTGCTCACCTTCGACGGCGTGGATGTCCAATACGTCGCCGCGCTCGACAAAACCACCGGCAAGACCGCATGGAAACGCGATCGCAACATCGCCTACGACACCGACAGCACGGACTACCACAAGGCCTACTCCACCCCTGCCGTCATCACCGTGCGGGGCAAACCCCAACTGGTGAGCCCCAGCGCCGGAGCCACCATCGCCTACGCACCGGACAGCGGAGAAGAACTCTGGCGGGTGCGCAGCGGCGGCATGAATGCGGCCGCCCTGCCGCTTTTTGACGGCGACCTGCTCTACGCCACCAGCGCCGCCGGCGGCTTTCAACTGTTTGCCGTGCGGCCGGACGGCAAGGGCGACGTGACCGAAACCCACGTCGCCTGGAAATATAAAAAGTCCGTCCCCTCCCGCTCGTCACTGATTCTAACCGACGGCAGGTTGTTTATGGTCAGCGACAACGGCATGACCTCCTGCGTTGACGCGAAAACCGGCCAAACCGTCTGGCAAAAGCGGGTCAAAGGCGCGTTTTCCGCATCGCCGTTGCTCGCGGATGGAAAAATCTATTTCTTCGGCGAGGACGGCGAGGTGCCGGTGATCGCCGCCGCCGGCGAGTTCGAGCTGCTTGCCGAGAACCACCTCGACGACGGCTTCATGGCCTCGCCCGCGGTATTCGCCAATTCGCTCATCCTGCGCTCCCGCAAACACCTCTACCGGATCGGAACGGAGCGGTGATCGACAAAACAGGGAGGCGGGGACCGCGGCTGAACGAATTGGCATACCGTTGCACGTATATACCCTATGAACCGGCCTCCCGGATCGTATAGCACGATGCCCCGCAAAAGGAAACATCTCCGCCCCAGCGCCTTCCCTCCCCATCACCATGAACCATCAAAGATCGTCTCCCAAGCGGCCGATGCCGTCCCTGCGCGCAGCGTCGGCTTTCATCTGCGTGCTGTGCGTCCTGTTCGCCACTGCCAGGCCCGTGACGGCCGACGAGGGCATGTGGATGCCGCAGCAAATTCCAGCCTTGACGTCGAAATTGAAGAGCATGGGCTTCGCAGGCGACCCCAGCGCGTTCGCCGACCTGACGGGAGACCCGATGGGCGCGATCGTTTCGCTGGGCGGTGGCAGTGCCTCGTTCGTGTCCCCCGCCGGGCTGATCGTGACCAACCATCACTGCGTCCAGGGTGCCCTGCAGTACAACTCGACGCCCGACCGGAACCTGATGGAGCAGGGCTTCCTCGCCAAGACGCGCGCTGAAGAGCTTTGGAACGGCCCCGGCTCGCGTGTCTTCGTGACGGTATCGGTTAGAGAAGTGACCGCTGACATCCTCGGCAAGCTCGACCCGGGATTGTCCGACCGCGCGCGCTTCGACGCAGTCGAGAAGCGGGTGAAAGAGCTGACCGCAGCCGGCGAGCAAGGCGGCCTGCGCTGCACCATCGCGAGTTTCTTCGAAGGGATGAAGTGGTTCGAGTTCGGCCAGATGGAGATCCAGGATGTGCGGCTCGTCTACGCCCCTCCCGCTGGAATCGGCAACTTCGGGGGCGAGGTCGACAACTGGCAGTGGCCCCGGCACACGGGGGACTTCGCCTTCTATCGCGCCTATGTCTCGCCCGCGGGAAAGGCCGTTGGATACGCCAAGGAAAACGTTCCCTACAAGCCCAAACACTGGCTCCGGGTCTCGCCGAAGGGCGCCAATCCCGGCGACCTCGTCTTCGTGGCCGGGTATCCGGGCCGCACCGCGCGCCTGACCCCCTATTCCGAAGTGAAGCAGACCGTCGAATGGGGCCTGCCCCGGACCGTGGAACGCAACACCGACCAGATTGCAATCCTCGAAAAGCTGTCCCAGGAAGACAAGGAGACGGCCATCCGCGTCTCCACGCGCCTGCGCGGCCTGAACAACTCGCTCACGAAATCGAAGGGTGTCCTCAACGGCATGATTCAGGGTGGCCTGCTCGCCGCGCGTAAGGCACAAGAGCAGTCGCTGCTCGCGTGGATCGACGCGAATCCCAAGCACAAGGCCGACTACGGCGATGTCCTTCCCGCCCTGAACGCCCTCATCACGGACCGTGCCCGGACGCGCGAACGCGACTCCCTCCTCGCCGAGATCTGTGGTGGCAAGGGTTCGGTCATGGGTGCCGCGCAGACGGTCTATCGCTTCTCGATCGAGCGACCGAAGAGCGACGCGGACCGCGACCCGGCGTTCCAGCAACGGAACTGGAGCCGCATCCGGGAGGCGCAGGACCGGCTCCAACGCAGCCTCGACGTCAAGGCCGACCGCGTGCTCATGAAATACTCGCTGGCAGCAGTCGCGAAGCTCCCGGCTTCCCAACGCATCGATATTCTCGACAAGGAGATCGGTCTTTCCACTGAAATGAGCGAGGCCGATGCCGACAAGGCGATCGACGCCTTCCTCCGGAAACTCCTGACCGGCACGCAGTTCTACCAGAAGGATGTCCGTCTCGCGTGCCTTGACCGGTCCACGGCCGACCTCCTCGCCATGAACGACACCGCCATCGAGCTGACAGCCGCCCTCTACCCACTGGCGGAGGAAGTCCGCGAGAAGTCGAAGGAGCGCTCCGGTGCCGGCTACCGCCTCGGCCCCCGCTTCGCCGGGGCGCTGCTCGCCCAGAGCGGGGGCCTCGTCGCCCCCGATGCAAACGGCACGCTGCGCGTCACGTTCGGCCAAGTCCTGGGCGTTGCGCCCCGCGACGGCCTATGGTTTCTGCCACAGACGACGTTGCAGGGCGTTGTCGAGAAGGCGACCTCCACCAGCCCCTTCAAGATGCCTGAGGCCCAGCTCTCCGCGATCAAGGCCCTGCGTGCCGGCAAGATGACCCCGTATCTCGACCCGGTGCTTAACGACGTACCCGTGAACTTCCTCTCCACGGTTGATACCACCGGCGGCAACTCCGGCTCGGCCACGCTCAACAGCAAGGGCGAGCTCGTCGGGCTCCTCTTCGACGGCATGTTCGGCACCGTGGCGTCCGACTACCTCTTCGACCCGGTGCGGACGCGTTCGATCCACGTCGACGCGCGGTACCTGCTCTGGACGATGGCCGAGGTCGACGGAGCCACGAACCTCCTCGACGAGATCGAAGGAAGACGCTGATAAAACTAAGGAATTACTTGCGACCCCCAAAGGGTCGCTGATTAGATTTCGTTGTGATATTTGGACCATCACGAATGGAGTCATGATGCGGGGAAAGGACCACGATGACGGGCTGGATGATCGAGTCATCGACGCCCCTTCCGCACGACGACAATAAGGTCGTCGCTCCTTATTGTGCACACTCCTATCCCTCACTCCTTGATCAGGCGTTCTGCCGAGATGGTATCTTCCTTGTCGGAATTGACACAGGCATCGGGCCCGTTTTCCACAATGAATTTCTCCAACGCCGCCGTGAACGCTTCGTCGGCATGCACGCTGAGGTCCGCCGGTAGGGCAGGCATCGGAGCGGTGGCGGAAGTGGTTGATGACGGAGCGGGCGGCTCCGGCAACGCGGGCAGCTTCCCGGCCTTGGCCAGCTCACGCAGTTTGACCGGGCACATCCAGCGGAGGGTCATCGTGTCACCCTTGCGGTCCAACACGACCGGATACCAACGGCCGGACTCCTGATCCAGCACGTTGAGCAGTTTTAACGTGCCGGATTTCTTCGTCGCGAGGCTGCGCAAATGCAGCGACATCTGTTGCACCGTGTAGCGCTCGTCCTTGAACTCCATGGCACCCATGACGGAGTAGCCTTTGGCCTCGTCGGTCACATGAATCTGAAAGACCGATTTGTCCTCTCCATCCCCGGTGGCCAACCAGGTCCCGTCCCATTCGGCCTTGACCATATTTACGGGAGTATCACCGACTGGACGCGGCGTGGTGACTACATGGCAAGCTCCGAGCAAGAAGGGGGCAATCAACAGACACAGGGAACGGACGAACGTTTTCATGGCGATGGCTTGGCTGTTGTGGTGAACGAGCGCGAAAGGAATTCCAAGCACTCCACCCACCTGGCCACGCTACCACTCCCCGCCGGAAGGCGCAACCGCCACGGCTTCGGCTGCGCCCATTGGCCATTGCAGTACCGCCGGATTTCGCAGCAGCAGATAGAACTCAGTCAGTACAAACTCACTGAGGGCCACATCTTCGCGCTCGACCAAGCCGTGCAGGAACTTTCTGGCCCCCAGATGGTGGGGAGAATCCTGACAATAACTGTACAGCAGGATATTCGCATCAATAGAGATCATGGTGTACTCAGCTTTGGCTCCACATCGTGAAATGCCGTCTCGCGCAGTTGTTCCGCACTCAGACCCTTCCAGCCTACCGTCGCTGAAACCGGAGGGTTCCAAACGCTCCCGACGGGCGGCGCTTGCCCGGCGTAAACTTCCAGCAACAACTCCGCCCCACGGCGGAACGTCTCGGCCAACGACCACTCCCGCGCTTTGGCAAAGGATCGAATCTCCCTAAACAGCTCTTCTGGAACTTGGATTTGTGTCTTAGTCATTCCGGGTATTCTACATCACCTCAAATTGATGTCAATTCCTGAATCAACATTCCCGCATCGGGATGGTGGGGAACTCACACGATTTTTCCCGCAGCCGGAACCGTTCCCAAACCGGACCGCCCGGAGGTCGGTCCCTGCCTGCGGTTTGCGGGGTGGCGGGGCTTGTCATGCACCTGCGGCAGCCTCTCTGCCTCCCCTCCCCCGCCGCCGCCTCCGGTCGATCACCTCCACCACCGGAGCGGGCTCCGGGAGCCCGGCGTGGAGCTCCTCCAACTCGACCTCGCACAGCCCGGCCAGGTGATTGCGTGGACCACGCGGCCCGCTGACGGTGACGGTGATTTGATGCGGATCCGTTGCGATTTCAATGACGGCGCGGGCTTCCTTGCGGACGAGGACCACTCCGCCGCGCCAGTGTGATTTCCTGCCATCCACCTCCTCAATGAAACGCCCGCGCCGCAAGATGATGCGCTGGATGATGAACTCTGGCGGGCTTTGATAGATCGCCCGCAGCCGGATCGCTCCGGGCTCGCCTGCTAGATCGAGGGCAGGTGCCGCAGGCTGGAAATTGGGCAGGAGCCAGGGGCCGTCGGCCTCCCCCGGTTCGGTGTGGGCCAGACCGATGCCCACGAGAACTCGCATGAGCAAGGCCCGGTTGGCCGCGTCGGGTTCAGCCGGCAGCGCGGCGGCGATGTCGTCTGTGGCGAGCCACCCGGCGTGGTCGGCGGCGGCGCTCACCAGCGGATAGAGGGATTGGATCAGCCAAGCGGGATCAAGCACTCCGAGCGCGGTCAGGCGCGGATCGCGCCGGCAGTCCACCGCCACCCCCAGATGATGGAGCAGATCGGATAGATAATCCTGTTGCCCGGCGTCCGGCACTCCGTGTGCGGCGCAAACCTCGCGGAATTCCGCATCCGTCAGATACGGGCGGGTGACCGCTCCGGTAACCAAAGCACCGCGCACGGCGTCCCACTGTTCCAAGAACGGCTCGTGGACCCAGGGCATACGGTCCAACTCGCGAGCGAGAGCGGCTTTGAGGATCGGCAGACCCTTTTTCGCCTTGCAGTCCATTTCCACAAACCCGGCAAGCCCCGGGAATCGCTCGCGCAGGGCATTCCGATCCACCTCCGCCCGGCAACCGGGAACATTCCATTGGTTCAGGGCGACGATCACGGTCGGAGGTTTCCCGTCGGCACCGGCCGCATGGGTTTCGATGAACTGGAGCCAGTGCTCGGCATCGGCCTGCGCTTGGTCGTCGAGCCCGGTCAGCACCACCAGATAGACCGCACGCGAACTGAAAAACAACGGGTGCACCAGCCGGGCCGCCGGGGCACCGGCACAATCCCAAATGCGCACGGCGACAGGTGCGTTGGCACCATCCGCAAGGGCGGTGTCGGTGATGGCAAGGCCCCGGGTCCGCTCCTCGTATTCGCGAAACGGCTTATCCCGCAACGCGCGGGCAATGCTGGTCTTGCCAACGCCGGCAGGTCCGAGCAGGACCAACCGCACCTCGTTCAAGGGCCGGGTCGTGGCCGCCTCCCGGGAATAGTAGAAATCCAGAATCGCCTTGGCCGGCACGGGGGATGCGCCCGGAGACGGCCGTGGATCCGGCCCCAGCACGGAGGGTGCAAGCTGGAGCAGCGGGTTATCGTGAAGCAACAACCGCTCCAGATGCTCCAGCGTACCGAGCCACTCGGGCAGGGTGTGCAGTTGGGTGTTGATCAGATCCAGTTCGGTGAGCCGCTCCAGACCACCGAGTTCCTCCGGCAGCGAACCGAGCGGGTTGTCGGTTAGATCGAGCACCGTGAGCTTGTTCAAGCCGCCGAATTCCGGCGGCACCGCGGTGAGCCGGGTGTTGGACAACCCGAGCACCGTTAGTTTCGCCAACCGCCCGAGTTCCGGCGGCAGCGTGCCGAGCGGGTTGCCGGCAAGATCAAGCCGGGTCAGATTGACGAGCCCTCCCAGCTCCGGCGGCAAAGAACGGAGCTGGTTGTTCGATAAATAGAGCCGGGTAAGCCCCGCGAGCCGACCCAACTCCGGCGGCAGGGTGGCGAGCGGGCAGTGGGTGAGGTAAAGGCGAGTCAGCCGGGCGAGCCCGCCCAATTCGGGCGGCACGGCTGCCAGCGGGTTGTGGGACAGGTCCAGCCAGGTCAGCGCGGTAAACCGGCCGAGTTCCGGCGGCAGCCCGGCCAGCCGGTTGTGCGATAGATCCAGGCGCTCCAGGTTTTCAAACCCGGCCAACTCCGGCGGCAGGGACGCCAGTTGGTTGTGGGAGAGATTGAGTTCGGTCAGCTTGGCGAGCTGGCTGGTTTTTTCCGGCAGGCCGGTGAGACCCAACCCGCTCAAGTCGAGCACGGTGCCCCGGCGGCGGCGGCAGTCACCCACCCGCCGCAGAGCTTCCGGATGGTCCACAAGATTGGCGGCGGAGTCGGGCATGACGGAAGACTATGAAAACCAGGCAGGACTTGGCAAGCCCTGTTGGCGGAACCGCCCGCCAGGGCGGATTTTTGCACGGCCCCGACAGGGGTCAATGGGTTGCTGGGATTTGGGGCCTCTCCGATAAGATTTTGCCACTGACACACTGATCACCACTGAAAACACTGAACATATTGAAATTCAGTTCCCTCAGTGGTCCTCAGTGTATCAGTGGTTGATGCCCCCGCAATGTCCTCCAACTCCGATTTGGAAGATTGTCGCTTTGCCCTGCAATTCAATCGTTTGCAGATTTCCATAAATCCGCCGTGCCCGCCCGCAGCGGAAAAACCTAATTTCTTGCATAAACCGCAGCCGCCACCATATTGCGCGGACAAACTCCAACCTCCTGCCAGATTTCTTTTCCCTATGAATGCCTCATCACACCCGGCTCCAAACTCCGATTCCCCATCCGCCAACCCCCGTTATCCGGGCATCCGCGTGACCTGCAATGGCAACCAGCTCGTCGCCCAACACGTCGAGACCCGCATCACCGAGGGCGGCGTGTTCTATCCGATCACCCCCTCGACCGAAGGCGGCGAGCTTTATCAACAGTCCTACGCCCAGGGTGAACTCAACGTCTGGGGCCAGCAGAAGGTCGCCGTGGAAACCGAGGGCGAGCATGCTGCCCAGGGCGGTGCCACCGCCTTCGCCGTCACCGGCCGCCGCACGGTCAACTTCACTTCCGGCCAGGGCATCGTCTACGCGATGGAGCAGTATTACCACGCGCCCGGCAAGTTTTCCACCATGGTCCTCCAGATCGGCGCGCGCGCGCTGACCAAGCACGCCCTCAACGTCCACTGTGCCCACGACGATATCTACGCCGCCCTCGACACCGGCTGGATCATGCTGATGGCACGCGACGCCCAACAGGCGGCCGACCAGGGGATCATCCTTCGCCGGGTTTGCGAACTCGCGCTCAACCCGGGCATGAATATCCAGGACGGCATGCTCACCACCCACTCGGAACGCATGTACCTCGCCCCGGAGGCCGCCCTCCTCCGCGAGTTCCTCGGTGCGCCCGATGACCAGATCGACTGCCCCACGCCCGCCCAGCGCGAACTCTTCGGTCCCAAACGCCGCCGCCTGCCGCAAATGATGGACCTCCGCAACCCGGTACTCCTCGGTCCGGTCCAAAACCAGGAACACCACATGAACGGCGTGGTCGCCCGCAGGAACAATTTCAACGAGCCGATCCTCGGCATGCTGGAGGACGCCTACGCTGAGTTCGGTCGTCTCACCGGCAGACCCTACGGGCTTCTAACCGAATTCAAGACCGCGGACGCCGACACCGTGTTCATTTCGCTCGGCTGCGCCGCCGACAACATCGAGGCGGCCTGCGATTACCTCCGCGAAACCCGGGGAGCCAAGGTCGGCTCGATCCACCTCAACGTCATCCGCCCCTTCCCCGAGGCGGCCGTCATCGACGCGTTGCGCGGCCGTAAAAACGTCATCATCCTCGAGCGCACCGACGAGGGACTCGCCGGTGACAACCCGCTCGCCCGGGACATCCGGGTCGCCCTCGGCAAGGCCAACGAGGTCGCCGTTTTCGGCTCCGCCAACGGCGTGCCCGGGCTGACTCCCGCCGAAACCCCACGGCTGTTCCGCGGGGCCTACGGCATCGGCTCGCGCGATTTCCGGCCGGAGCATACGCTCGGCGCCTACGAGTTCGCCACCGGCACCATCCCCCGCCAGGACGGCCGTACCGCCGCCGATGGCGAATCGTTTTTCGTCCTTGGCGTGAACCATCCCTACGCGGTGATCAGTGCGGAAACCCCGTCGCTGCTGCCCGAGGGCTCGATCGCCGTGCGCTTCCACTCGATCGGCGGCTGGGGCATGATCACCACCGGCAAGAACCTCGGCGAACTCGTCGGCGAATTCGGCAGCTTCATCTCGGAGCGCGACCCCGAATACGACGCGGACGGCTTCCTCATCGAAAAACTCCACATCATGGCCAACCCGAAATACGGTTCGGAGAAAAAGGGTTCGCCGACCAACTATTATCTAACAGTCGCTCCATCGCCGATCAAGGTCAACTGCGAGCTGAACCACGTGGATGTGGTCCTCTGCTGCGACCCCAAGGCGTTCACCCACACCAATCCGCTGGAAGGGCTCAAACCCGGCGGCTCGCTGGTCTGGGAATCCAGCGAATCCCCCGAGGCCGCCTGGCAGCGGATCCCCGCAAAATACCGCCAGTGGATCCGCGACAACAAGATCCGGATCTTCATCCTGCCCGGGTTCGACATCGCCCGCGCCGCGACCTCGCAGACCGAACTCCAGCTCCGGATGCAGGGCAACGCCTTCCTCGGCGGGTTTTTCAGGGTAAGCCCGTTCCTCGACAACTACCGGATCTCCGAGGAAAAGTTCCTCGAAAGCGTCCGCGCCCAGTATGTGAAAAAATTCGGCCGTTTCGGCGAGACGGTGGTCGAGTCGAACATGACCGTCATGACCGAGGGCTTCAAACGCGTCGCTGAAATCCAATACGGCCAACCGGGTGACCCGGACCATTCGTCGATGCGCAACCCGCTGCTCGCGCCCATCGGTGACAACGCGATTCTCCCGACCGCCGGTTGCGGTGCCTCCGGCTGCGGATCCATCCCCGCTCCCGCCGGCCAACCGGCCCGTGCGCCGTTCCAGACGCTCGCCAAGTTCGATAGTGAGTTCCGCAACGGCCTCGGCTACCACCAACCGGCCGGCGCGCTCGCCTCGCTCGGGGTGATGGGGGCCGGCACCGGTGCCACCCAGTCGAAATACGTCGCCCGCCGCGAGACGCCGGTATATATCGCGGAGAACTGCACCCAATGCATGGAGTGCATCACCGCCTGCCCGGACACCGCCCTGCCCAACACCGCGCAGGACGTGACCACCGTTCTCCGCACCGCGGTGAACAACTATGTCACCGACCGCGACCAACGGCTGCAATTCGGCACCGAACTAACCGATCTCGAAGCCCGCGCCCGGGCCCGCATGAACGAGGCGGTCAAGGCCAAGACCAAACTCCCGTTCAAGGACATCATCCGTGAGGAGGTCGCCACTCTAACCACCATCTCCGACCAAACCAAGTCCGAGTTCACCGCCATCATCGACAAGCTCCCGCTCGCCTACGGCAGCGTCCCGGCCATTTTCCGCTCGCTCGAAGCCAAATCCCCCGGTGCCGGCGGGCTGTTCTCGATCTTTGTCTCCGACCTCTGCAAGGGCTGCGGCGAATGCGTGAAAGTCTGCGGCGATCACGACGCCCTGCGGATGACCCGCGAAACCGAGGAACTCAACGCCGACCTCAGCACCGCCCAGGTGTTCTCCCGCCTGCTGCCGGACACCCCGCAGAAATTCCTCGGCCTCTATCAGGACGAGGACCCCGCCAAGTCCCGCGAGGCGGCGCTGCGCAACCACCTGATGGTCCGCCGCAACTACGAGGCCCTCGTCTCCGGCGACGGCGCCTGCGCCGGCTGCGGCGAAAAGAGTGTCCTCCGCGCGCTCGCCTCCGTCACCGAGGCCTACATGCGCCCGCTCTACCATCACAAGGCCGACCGCCTCCGCTCCAAGTCCGCCCGCCTCCAACAGGAAGGCGCGGAAAAACTCGCCGCCCTCAAGGCCCGCAGCGAACCCGAATACCAACTCTTCCGCAAAACCTTCGCCCACGTCATCATCGGCCTCGGCGGGGAAAACGACGCCGACACCGCCACCCGCATCGCCGATTACGAAGCCGCCCGCGGCCCGCTCACCGATGCCCAACTCATCGGCGGACTCGTCGCGGTGTTGGAGCAGGACGCCTTCAACCATCGGGACCTCCAGTCCGTCGACGGCCGCCGTGCCAACGGCATGTCGGTGATGATGATGGGTGCCAGCACCGGCTGCAACACGGTCTATGGCTCCACCCCGCCGTCCAACCCGCACCCCTATCCATGGATGAACTCGCTGTTCCAGGATGGTGCCACCATCTCCTGGCTGATGGCGGAATCCGTGATCCTCACCCACGCCCGCCGCTCGGTGGTGCCGGAACGACTGGCGGACTCGTTGTTAGATAAGCCGGCGGAAACGATCAGCGATGCCGGTTATTTCACCCTCACCCACCTCGACGACGCGCTGATGACCGAACAGGAAATCCGCGAACTACCGAAGGTCTGGGTGGTAGGTGGCGACGGAGCCCTCGGCGACATCGGTTTTCAAAACGTCTCCAAGGTGATTCTCCAGAACCGCCCCAACGTCAAAATGCTCATGCTCGACACCCAGGTGTACTCCAACACCGGCGGCCAGAACTCCGATAGCTCCACCATGCTCGGCGGCTACGACATGAACCAGTTCGGGGTCGCCTCACAAGGCAAACTCACCGAAAAGAAAAACGTGGCGGAAGCCTTCACCAGCGGTCACGGCTCACCCTTCATCGCCCAGGTCTCGATGGCCAACTCCGCCAAACTCTACAAGGCGATGCTCGACGGCCTCGAATACCGTGGCACCGCGTTTTTCCAGGCCTACACCACCTGCCAACCCGAGCACGGCGTGGGCGATGACATGAGCGCCGACCAGGCCAAGCTCGTCCGCGACGCCCGCGGCATGCCGGAGTTCGTGTTCAATCCGCAGCGCGGCGAGACCTCCCAGGAGGCGTTCGACCTCAAGGGGAATCCCAGCCTCGACCGCGACTGGTGGCGCGCCAAATCCGTTACCGACGGCTCCGAATACAACTTCACCGTCGCCCACTGGGCGGTGTCCGAAGGCCGCTTCCGCAAACACGTCAAGGCCATCACCGAGGCAGACGCCGCCAAACTCACCCTGCTCGACGACCAGCTCAGTTTCATCACCCAGGACGACGTCACCCACCGCCGGGTTTTTGATCCCGCGCACCGCAGCTTCGTCCCCAACTTCGGCTGTTACATCCGCGCCGAGGAACACGGGGAAGTGAACTTCTACGCCGTCTCCCGCCAGATGGTGCTTTTCGCCGTCGAGCGCCGCAAGGCCTGGCGCATGCTCCAGAGCAAGGCCGGCGTGACCAACCAGGACTACCTCGCCCAACGCGCGTTCCTAACCAAACTCGACAACGGCGAACTTTCCCTAACCGAAGCCCGCGCCAACGTCCGCGCCATCATCGAGAGCGAGAGACCATAGCAACCGCAGGTGCCCGGCACCGCCGGGGCCGCATAAGGAGAGTGGACATTCCTGTCCACCAGCCAATGAGGCGGGAAAGAAGCACCCAAGAGCAGCCCGACAGAGCCTGCTTGGGCTCTCCTTTCGCCCTCGTCCCAAAGGGAGTTGGCGGGCACGATCCGGGCTTCCGCTTCTATCCGACGTATGAGGCACTCATCGCCGGATCGATGAGCCCCGGAGAGCGGTGACAATCGGTGAGCGTGATCCGTGGCGGCGGTTTCCAACCGCCATGCCCAATCGAAACGCGGAGGAAGAGGGGCACAGACATCAGTCCCATTCAGGATAAGGATAGATGCCCAGATATCGCTCTGAGATGGCTCATTTCCCTGCAAATAGCACTTGGCAGCACACCGAACTTCGGCTATCCTCCACAGCTGACGGCGGTGAGCAATCCGATTCCAGACTTCGACCACAACCTGGTCTTGCCGCCCCATGTGGGGAGTCCCGCGAACAGGAACCAGCTTTCGCCGTATCCATGCACCACCATTGATCTCTGCGAAAAACTCGGAAACAGCCTCGAGCGGCGTGCGATTCTGGGCAACTTCCTCGACTTCAGGGAGCGCCTCCGCAGCACAGGGCTGACCAACGGCTTCCAATGGCTGGACGGCAGCTTTCTCGAAGACGTGGAAACCCGATTGGGCCGTCCCCCGGCGGATCTTGATGTGGTCACCGTCTATTGGGGCTATGACATGACTTTCCAAAGCACTGTGCTCGCCGCATTCCCCGAGTTCGCAAGCCCCCGCCTGGCAAAGGAAGCCTTTTCAATCGACCATTACCCGTTCGATGCCGGCTTCGCGCCGGAACGAACAGTCGAGTTCTCGCGCTATTGGGCCTTGCTCTTTTCCCACAACCGCCTTGGTGTTTGGAAGGGAATGTTGAAAATTGACTTGGACACCCCTGTGGACGACACTGCCGCACGCAACCTCATCACCCCAGCCGCGCCATGACGACCCGAACCCAACGAGATGCACTCAGGGCACAACTCCTCGACACCCGTCGAATGAAGGAGTTGGCCGGGGATCATCCGCTGATGTCGCTGGCATTCCGTGAGCGCGAGCAGGATCTGGAAGGTTTCATCGAGGCACTTCCCTTAGGCAACAAGGAGGCCAGAACCGTCCTGTTTTTCTCGGGTGAACCGGTCCAGGGTTCCATCGGGATTGACGCCAGCTTTGCCAGTCGTGTGCTGGAGCCTTTCCAAAACATGGTCATGGCTGATTTCGCCGACCGCTGTCACGGCGTGGTCGGCACCCGTGGCCGGCGTGCCGGCGAAGTCGATTCCAGGCTCTTGCTCACCGCGTTGCCTCGCGGCTCGTTCGGGCTGGAATTGACGCGGGCGGATAGCGAAGATCTGTTTGAGGAAGACCAGTTGGCGGACACCCTCGCCCATGTGGCAAAGCTGGTGGAGTCCTCCGCCGCCGGCGACGAGGACTTTGCCGCCGAACTCAATGAAACCGCCCCGCGCGTGATCCGCAACCTCCGCTCATTCCTCGAAGTAGTTTCCAAAGCCAAAGCCGGTCTCCGCCTCGAAACCGGGGACTATTGCTGCACCATGGACCCGATTCGGGCCGGCGAGGCCTACGAGCGAGTGGCCGCCACGGTCACGGATACCAACGAAATCCAAATACCGGGAGTCTTCAAAGGCATGTTGCTGGAGTCCTGGCGTTTTGATTTTGTCACCCGCGACGGCCACAAGATCAGCGGCAAAATCGACGACGAACTCGCGCCCGGGCGGGCAGCCGAACTCAACCGCAAATTTTTCGACCTCCCCGCCCTCGCCACCCTCGACAAAACCACCGTGTTGTTCAAGAACGGCAGGGAGCGCACCACCTTCACCCTCAAGGGGCTGGCGGCTGCGGAGTGATCCGTGGCGGCGGTTTCCAACCGCCATGCCTGATAAAAACGCCGGGGGGCGCTGGGAAAGACGCGGAGGAAGACTCGTCAAAGGGATGTTTGGGAGGAAGTGGTTAGGAAACATCGACACCGCACTCGATCTACAGCCACATTCTCCTCGACGCGGTGCTATGAACCCGCCAGCCTGTGTCCGACCACCACTAACCCAACGACCATGCTTCCGCTCAAATACCGCACTGACCCCGATCTTGAGTTTCTCCAATTCTGCGAGCCCCAGGATTTGAACGATCTCGTGGACATCCTAACGACCGACAAGGGCGAATCGCGTAGGACAGAGTACTTGACCGGAGATGAACGCTTTATCAAGCACCAGAACGATCCTTCCAAAGCGTGGGAATTGATCGCCGCAGAATTCCAGAGGTTTGGGGCCGATTCCGTTGCCACGATTATCAGAGGGGGGAAAGGGGTCGTCTATCGCGATATCTTGATCGACGTATGCAGCCACCTGAAAATCAAGGCGACGAAAACTGAAGACATTATGGCTATCGAGGCCCGCCTGCTACAGAAGGTGCTTGCCGACACTTGGGAAAAGATGAGCGATGAGGAGCGGGCTGCTTTTGCGAAGGAGGCTGGAGCAGCCGCAGGCTTCGATCCTCTGAAGATGGCCCCGGCGGCGATTTTCGCGGCACTCCAAGCAGCTATTCAGGCCGGTGGCTTTGCCGCTTACCAGATGGCGGTGATCATCGCGAATGGAGCAGCTCGGTTGGTCTTGAACAGAGGACTGGCCTTCGCGGCGAATGCTGGGCTTGTAAGGGCTATGGCGGTTTTTGCCGGTCCGGTTGGTTGGACGATTTCCGGCCTTCTTGCCCTTCCAATGTTTACCGGGCCAGCCTTCCGAGTCACGATTCCGGCGACACTGATGATTGCCTGCCTCCGCCGCAAACACCTCAACCGAGATTTTCTGTGAATCCATTTTCATCAGCGAGTCAGTTGTTTGCGATTGATTGGTCGCAAGTGAGTCCGGCCGTCTGCGAGGCACTGTTTTCCGGAAAGGCCGGGATCATCAATGGCGTGGCGCGGGCCAGGACCGACGGCTATAAAATCCTCCAACACATGCCATTCCGTCCGGTTTCAATCGACGGTCTCAACGATTTGTCCAGCGCAGCGCGCGGCGTGCAGAATTTCCCGGCGGTTCTTTCTGGAATCGCTCCGGCTTCCTTGCAATGTGCCATGGCCTTGTCCACTGCAGTTACCGTCGGAACAGTCGTTTTATGCACGGCCTATCTGGCGGAAAAGCTGAGGGAGTTGGATGGAAAAATCGACCGTTTGCACGCGGAAATCCGGAATCAGAATCTCATCTATTACGCGGCGAGGGCATCCGCTTACTTTGGCGCCGTTGAAGCGGTGCGTGAAATCATTGCCCAGCCGCTGTTGGTGGAGGAAAACCCGGATTTAGTAACTCAAGCGATCTCCCGCCTGGCGGGCCAACGGCATGAGACATTGGCGTTTCTCAATCATCAATATCGAACTTTCCACCAACTTACGCCGGAGCACTTAGAGGTCGGGATGGACTTTTTCCATGCCACGCTCGATTTCCTTCCCAAAGCGGTCTTCGTTGAAAGCCAGGCGGCATACAAGCTTGATCGGTTTCAGCTTGGCGACCAAATCCGGCGTTCGGGCCGGATTGGCTACCAGAGCTGTGCTGACAGCTATCGTGCGTGGGGCAATTCGGAATTGCGCAAGACGATTTCGGGTGTGGGCAGCCATTCCGGGCGTCTGCTTGGAGAGCGGCTTACTGACGCCAAGCGCATTCTGAACTCGGAAGAGAACAAACTTCTTTTGGATCATTCCATTTAGGGTATGGGTACCCGTGGCGGCGGTTTGCAACCGCCAGGCCAATTCAATGCAAGGCATGGCGGATGCAATCCGCCGCCACGATGCTGCCTCACTTCCGCTTCTTCCTGCCCTCCTTCGCCAGTGGCGCGGCGATTTGTTCGTAGAGGGTGAAGAGGAATTCGACACGCTGGCGGTCGGAGGTGAAGGCCTCCTTGCGGTAGCAGCGGTCCACGGCGCGGTCGAGGTCGGCCTGGGCCTTGGCCAGCGCGGGCGGCATCGAGATCGGATCATACAGGTCCGCCAAGGTGCTGCCGGAGAAGTGCTCGCGGGCCGCCAACACCCCGCGCGCGCATTCCTCCACCTTCGCACGCTGGGCTTCCGTCGCGTCCGTGGGCCAGGGGAAGTTGTTGTAGACGAGCTTGTTGGAATAGCGATAATCGCTCTTGATGCGGCCGCAAACGGCGCGCATCCAGGCCATGTGCATTCCCGAACAGAGGATTCCCAAATGATAGTGAGTGGCACCGGGGACCGCCGTGCAACTGTCGCTGATAATCACATCCGGCCCGAAGTAGCCAAAGGGAACGTAACGCCGGTTCTCCGATGAATGCCGGGGGATGAGAATGTAGGGTTCGGCGGGTTGGCGGATTTGGTCAAAGAGGGTTGGTCTATCTGCCATGCGCCGGGTTGACTCCTTGGGGCTCGCCTGACGAAATTGGCGCACTGCCTCAATGCGCTGTCTGAGCCCCTCGTTATCCCTGATCAAATGGGGAGGTGCGTCCAGTAGCCAGAGCACCCAGCGGTCGGCACCATTGATATACTGGTCAGCGCTCAAAAGTGGACGGACATACGGGGCAACCGCCGGGTTGTTTTGAACGAAGGAATCCTTGGCGGCCGCTTCGATGATTAGGTTGCCGCCGTCCGCAGGTTTGTTGCCATTGACGATCAGCGGCACGTCGCAAAGCGGAGCCCGCCGGATGGGAAGCACGGTATCCGAACCTCCGACAAGATAAGGAGAAATGTTGGGGACCTCCGCCACCGTCGGTTCTTCCTGGCCAAAGGAATATTCGAAAATACGTTTCACAGAGACATCAAAATTAGCGAAGCCAATGACGACACAATGAACATGAGCCTTGCCGCGCGCTTCGCTTTCCCATTTGAATGACTGGTGTGCAAAGTGGATTTTGGTCCCGAATCTCCGGAACATCTCCTGCCAAAAGACCGCAGCCTGTTCACCCTGGCAAACGGAGTTGGTGGAAACGAAGGCGGCGACGATCCGCTGTCCTTCAGCATATTCGGACGCCAACGCATACCAACCGGTGACCAAGTCGAGAAATCCGGTTCCCGACACATTCCGCCAAACCCTATCAAGGTCTTCACCTTGTTCTCCGGTCATCAGGTGCTTTCCCACGAACGGCGGATTCCCCAGAATGTATGAGCATTTTTCCGGCAGCAGGACGGTTTTCCAATCGGTGCGCAGGGCGTTGGCGCAGAGGATGTGGGGGGACTTTTTCAGCGGAATCCGCTGGTAGAGCTGGCCGAAGGCTTCGGAGAGGGCGATGTTGGCTTGGTGGTCGGCGAGCCAGAGGGCGACCTCGGCGATGCGGGCGGGGAATTCCTCGATCTCGATCCCATACATTTGATCAACATCGATCAGGGACAGCGAAGTGACATCGAAGGCGAATTCGTGTTGGGTTTCGCGGAGGGCGTTGCGGTGGAGTTCGAGCAGGATTTCCAGTTCGAGGGCGCGGAGTTCGCGGTAGGTGATGACTGTCGTTGAAATCCTGCTGGTTGAAGATGCCGGTATCATCGGCGAAGAGGCAGAACAGCAGGCGGACTAACAACACGCGCAGGTCGTGGCCGGAGAAACCGCCGGCCAGCAGCGCGTCGTGGATGCCGGCCATGAGTTCGGCTGCCTTGATGTTGGCCGGCGGTTTTGTGTTCGACGAGGACGCGCCCCGGCCAGAACAGGTCGATGTAGCCCCAATTGCCGGAGAGTTTCCG
Organism: Akkermansiaceae bacterium; assembly: GCA_021733795.1. Taxonomy (GTDB): domain Bacteria; phylum Verrucomicrobiota; class Verrucomicrobiia; order Verrucomicrobiales; family Akkermansiaceae; genus Luteolibacter. The sequence continues at coordinate 19,399 of JAIPKB010000025.1, forward strand.
GACCGGTTCCTCGAAGGCGGCGACGGTGCGGCGCTTGATGCCGAAGACCTCGAAGAACTCGTTCCAGAAGGTCTGGCGCTCGGATTTCTCCGAGGTGGTGCCTTTCCAATCGCGGGAGAAGGCGATGGAGCGGTGTTTGATCTCGTTCCAAGACAGCATGAGGATGGAGTGAAACTAGCAAAACCCGCAGACACCCGCAAGAGCGAACTCACCCCACGGCGGATTTATGGAAATCTGCAAACGATTGCATTGCAGGGTAAAGCGACTTCATCGCCGCCGAACTCGCCGCGCTGCCTTGACTTGACGCGAACGCCCCCCCGGCGGCGGTTTTTCGATGTCGGCGGTTTTTCGATTGCGCAACCAGACACCAGCAGCTAGCTTCCGCGCAGCAGTGAAACAGATTATATTTTCCCTTTTTGGGATGTCGATGCTCCCGCTGGCGGCCGCGCCGACCGCGGCTGACGAGATTCTGGCGGCGTTTCAAACCACCATGGAGGAGGGCGGCGACCTCGGGAAGGTGTTGACATCCGTGGAGGAGCTGCCGGGAGCCGAACAAAAGCGATTGATCGCCGAAATCGAGAAGCTCTGGCCGCGGCTGAGAGATGGCTATCTGGCCGAACTGGGCCGCACGGCGGCAGCTCAATCGGGCAGAAAGGGAGACAAACGCCAGGAGATCGGCAAACACCGCGCGGAGTTCATGAACGTCTATCGCATGGATGAGGCGGCCATGAAGCCCCTGCTCAAGACCGTGAGCATGCCGGCGGTGGAGGCCTTGCGCCAGTTGCTGGCTCCGGATCCGGCGCGGTTGCTCGAGGCGGGTGGACCCAAACTCAAGGCCCAGCGCAAAATCGTGCGGGCGCTGGCCGAACTGCGGGACGGCACGCTCGACGCAGCGCTCTCCACCATCCCGACCGACTCGCTCACCCGCCTGGAGGCCGGCGAAAAAGTAGCGGCCGAAGCCGCCTGCGGGTTCGAGCGTGGCGATTTGAAGGTCCTGGCGCAGAACCGGAAAATCACCAGGGATGAGCAGGTGCCGGAGGCGGAGGCCCGCGGGATTGAGGAATCCAACGAATGGCGGATGCTGGTGGGACTCAACGCGCTGGTGATCGACCCGAAGCTCTGTGGTGCGGCCCGCGATCATTCCAAGGACATGCAGGAAAAGGGCTTTTTCGCCCATGATTCGCCGGTCCCAGGCAAGAAAACCCCGTGGGACCGGGCAAAAAATTTCGGAACTTCCGCCTCAGGGGAGAACATTTTCATGGGCAGCGGCGATCCCCACGGTGCCAACCAGGGCTGGTTCTACTCACCGGGACACCACAAAAACATGTTCAACCCAGGCCAACTCCGCATCGGCCTGGGCAACGCCGGCAGCCACTGGACCCAGATGTTCGGCCGCTGAGTCCTGCCTCAACGAGGCTCCGGTGATGGCTCATCGCCGAGCATCCGGTCGATTTCAGCAACCCGCTCCCAAGGACAGCGGCGGCGTTGGTATTTGCGCCAAACGATGTCCCGCAGCGCCCGCCAGATATCCTCGGTGATCTCCCCGGGTTCCATCCTGACCCAGTCCGGATCGCTCTTGAGCGTGGTGAGCACGGTCCAACGCTCTCCGTGGTGGGAGGCGCGGTAGTATCGGATTCCGGCTTCGGTGCGCTCGCGCCATTCGTGGCTTTCCATGCGCCGAGCCTGACCCCGAACACCGCCTGAGGCAACCGCGAATGTGCCGCCACCACGATTCGCAGGAATCTTCAGGGAACCGCGAATCGACACCAATGTGCACGAATATGAATTTGAAGTGCTTCAAGTTGTGCCAGAATCCGTGGCTGGCGCGTCTCGCGACAGGCCGTCTCAAGGGGCGTCCCCGCCCCTTGAATCTCCGGTTTCCCGCCGGCCCCGTGCGAAAATTCGTGTTCATTCGCGTCCATTCGTGGTTTGAATTCTTGCCACTTGGTCCAGCCAGCTCAGGTGTTCTGACGTCGCGGACCTGATCCCTGAGCGGAGTCCGCTTGCGGTCGGCAGGCACCTGTGCTACATCAACCCCGTGGCGCAGCAAAACGACGTTCGCGAGATCCTTCAATACATCCCCCAGTTCCGGGGACGGGTTTTTCTTGTCCTCATCGAGGCCGGCTTGCTGCCCGAACCGGCCATCGCCGAAACCCTGCTCGACCTCGCGGTGCTCGAAAACCTCGGTGTCAAACTCGTCCTCGGCGTCCTCGGCGGCGACCTCAAGGACCTCTACGACTGGACCCTCGAATGCGAGATCATGGCCGCCCGCGTCCCCTCGCCGATCAGTTCCCCCACCTCCGTTAGAGAAACCCTCGAGATCCTCGCCCGTGGCCAGTCGGCCGTCATCGACGCCTCCGCCACCGGCCCGCTCGATCCCCCGGTGGTCGATTTCGCGCTGGGCATTGGCGTGAGCAAAATCATCGCCCTGCTCGAAGAGGACATCCTCATCCACGGCCGCCCCGCTCCCGCCGTCCGCGCCACCGAGGCCGTGGCCCTGGCCGATCACACGACCGCCAGTGGAGCCGGACTGCTGCGGGCCGCCGCCGCCGCCTGCCAACGCGGCATCCCCCGCGCCCATGTCCTCAATGGTCGCCGCCAAGGCGTGCTGGTCGACGAGTTGTTCTCCAACGAGGGCGTGGGCACCATGGTCCATGCCGACAGCTACCGCGTGATCCGCCAACTGCGCGAGGAGGACATCCCCGAGTTGCTGGGAATGATCGGCCGCTCGGTGCGCCGCACCAAACTGGTGGCCCGCACCTACGAAGACATCCAGTCGCGGCTCGACGACTTCCGGGTGATGACCATCGATGGCAACGTGGTCGGCTGCGTGGCCCTCCACCAATACCCGGCGGAGGCCTGTGCCGAAGTGGCCTGCCTCCACGTGAAACAACCGCACGAAGGCCGCGGCTACGGCGTGGATCTCGTCCTCCATGCCGAGGAAATGGCCCGCACCCTCGGCATTCCGCGGGTTTTTTCCCTCACCAACCGGGCGGCGGATTTCTTCCGCCACCAACTCGGCTACAGCCCCGCCAACGTGGACGTCCTGCCAGCTGTTAGAAAACAACAATACGAAGCCAGCGGTCGCGACTCGCTGGTGTTCGCCAAGATCCTCGCTCCCGCTCCCCCCTCCGTGCCATGAACCGCCGCCTTTCACTCGCCCTCGCCCTTCTCGCCCTGGCCCCGGTCGCCGCTCCGGCACTCGATGTCACGGTCACCGTCACCGGCATCCGCAATGCCAAGGGCAAGATCGCCGCCCTCGCGTTTTCCAACAAAACCGGATTCCCCGATCAACCGGACAAGGCGCTCGCCCGGGCGGTGGTGGACGCCCGCAAGGGCACCGTCTCCCTGACCCTCAAGAACCTGCCGCCCGGCAAACTCGCCATCACCGTGCTCCACGACGAAGACGGCAATGGCAAACTGAACCGCAATTTGTTCCACCTGCCACTGGAAGGTGCCGGCATGTCCGGCAAACCGGAGGGCAAGCTGCCGCCCACGTTTGCCGATGCCGTCGAGCAATTCGATCACTCCCGCAAGCTCTCGATCCCGCTGAGATATTGGTCAAAATGACCACCCATCGGCGATCGAACCGCCGCCATCCCCACGTTGTATCCCGCGATGATCCGCCATTCAGCCCTCCTCGCGCTCGCGCTCACCGCCCATCTCGCCGCCGCCCCCGCCACTCCGCCCGGCGAGTGGATCCTCTGGTATGACCAAGCGGCCACCGCTTGGGACCAGGCACTGCCCGTGGGCAACGGCCGCCTCGGCGCAATGGTCTTCGGCGGCACGACCACCGAAAAAATCCAATTCAACGAACACACGATCTGGACCGGCAAACCCCACAACTACGCCCATCCGGGTGCGGTGAAAGTCCTGCCAGAACTCCGTGAACTGCTCTGGGCCGGGAAACAGCGCGAGGCGGAGAACCTCGCCACCAAGGAGTTCATGAGCCAGCCTCTCCGCCAGCGAGCCTATCAACCCTGTGGCGACCTGCTCATCGAAACTGAAACCTCCACCGGGCCGGCCACCGACCACAGTCGCTGGCTGGACCTCGACTCCGGCCTCGCCATCACCGAGTGGACGGTTGGTGAGATCACCCACCGCCGGGAGACCTTCGCCTCCCATCCCGCCAATATTATCGTCTCCCGGCTTTCCGCCAACCGCCCCGGCTCCGCCACCGCCACCATCCGGCTCACCAGCCCGCACAAGGACCACGCGCTCACCACCGCCGGTGGCAACACCCTGGTTCTAACCGGCAAGGTCCAGGCCGACGGCGTCGCTTTCGAGGCCCGTGCCCTGGTGAGCCCCGCCGGCGGCACCATCGTCGCCGAAAACAACTCGATCACCATCAGGAACGCCGACTCCATCGAAATCCGCCTCACCGTCGCCACCAACGTGGCCAACTGGCGCAGCCTCACCGCCGACCCCGCCAAGCAAGCCCGCGAGACCCTCGCCCGGACCATCTCCAGCGACTACGCCACACTGCTCAAAAGCCACCTCGCCGATCACCAGTCCCTGTTTCGCAATGTTTCGCTCGACCTCGGCCACACTCCGGCGGCCGAGCTTCCCACCAACCGCCGGATCGAAGGTTTCCGTGATGGTGACGACCCGCAACTCGCCGCACTGCTCTTCCAATACGGCCGCTACCTGCTGATCGGCTCATCGCGCGAGGGCGGCCAGCCCGCCAACCTCCAGGGGATTTGGAACGCCTCATTGAGACCGCCCTGGGACTCCAAATACACCTGTAACATCAACACCCAGATGAACTACTGGCCGGCCGAGTCCACCCACCTCGCTCCCTGTCACCAGGCGTTGTTCCAGGCCCTAACCGAACTCCGCGAGTCCGGCACCATCACCGCCCGCGAGCACTACGGAGCCCGCGGCTGGGTGCTCCACCACAACTTCGACCTCTGGCGCGGCACCGCCCCCATCAACGCTTCCAACCACGGCATCTGGCCCACCGGCGGGCCTGGCTGAGCCTCCACCTCTGGGAGCATTTCCTCTACTCCGGCGATCAGGCCTTCCTCCGCCAGGCATGGCCGGTGCTGCGGGATTCCGCCCTGTTTTTCACCGACTACCTCTCCCCGGATCCGGTCACCAAACGGCTCGTTTCCGGCCCCTCCAACAGCCCGGAACAAGGCGGCCTGGTGATGGGCCCCACCATGGACCACCAGATCATCCGCGACCTGTTCAAAGCCTGCTCCCAGGCCGCCCGCATCCTCGGCACCGACGCCGCCTTCGCCGCCGAACTCGACCGGCTCCGCACGCTCATCGCGCCTAACAAGATTGGCCAACACGGCCAGCTTCAGGAGTGGCTGGTGGACAAGGACGATCCCAACAACAAACACCGCCACGTTTCCCACCTGTGGGGAGTGTTTCCCGGCGCCGACATCACCTGGCGCCAGCCCGACCTGTTCCAAGCCGCCCGCCAGTCGCTCATCCACCGCGGCGACGCCGCCACCGGCTGGTCGATGGGCTGGAAAACCAACCTCTGGGCCCGCTTCCTCGATGGCGACCACGCGCATCTCATCCTCAGCAACCTGCTCCAACCGATCGGCCGTGCCAAAGGCCAGGGCGGACTCTATCCGAACTTGTTCGACGCCCACCCGCCCTTCCAGATCGATGGCAACTTCGGTGCCACCTCCGGCATCGCCGAGATGCTGTTGCAGTCGCATGTGCCCGTGACCGGCGACTCCCCCACCCCGCGGTTTGTGATCCATCTACTGCCGGCCCTGCCCAAGGCCTGGCCCACCGGCTCGGTCACCGGCCTGCGCGCCCGCAGCGGCCTGACCGTCGCCATCCAATGGCAGGAGGGCAAACTCATCAAGGCCACCCTCACCCCCGCCACCGACGGCCCGATCACCGTCCGCCTCGGCGACCAAACCACCACCCTAACCGGCCTCGCCGGAGAGCGGGTGGTCTGGGATGGCACGGAAAACAAGTGACCCGCCCGGCAGCACGTCGGCACGGAGCGCGTTCATTCTGAACGCTGAGTCAAGCGGACATCCTGTCCGCCAAGTCGTGGCTGGCGCGGCTCGCGCCAGGCCGTCTCCGGGGCGGCTCGCCCCGGACCGCCCAATACTGGCCACTTAAGCCATGGCCACCTTGTCTGGCAACTTGCAGTAAGATGACCGCTGAAACGCTGAGAACCGCAGATTACGCTGATCTTTTTAGGATTTGCAGCGGCTTTCAGCGGTTCTCAGCGTTTCCGCGGTTTGCCTGTCCCGAACCACCTGAAACTTTGGTATCATTGCTTAAGTGGCCAGTATTGCCCGGACAGCCTGTTCGACATTCCTCCACCACCACCCTCGCCCGACAGAATGTCGGTCCCACATAGCCGACAGCATGTCGGTGCTCCTCCCCCAAAAACCATCCCCAACTATCCAATCTATCCCCTCTATCCACTTGACACCGCCGGGGATTTCATCGACTCTCCACACATGCGCAAGGAATCGGCATCTCGTTCCCCATCCAGCCCCGGTCCGTCTGGACCCGCTTCGGCGCATCACCGAGCCACCGCCGCCCCGGCCCCCTCCCACGGCGAACTCCTCCACCAGCTTCTCCTCGCGCTCCTCCGGATGTTTTCCGTCCATCCCGCCCCACGCCTACGATCCCACCCATCCCCATTGCCGCACCGCAGCCGTCCCCGGCCAGCTGCCACTCTCATCCACGCCTACGCCGACCTCGGGCTTTCCCTACTCCTTCCAACATCCTCCCCGGCCGCCACCCGCGCTGCCACGACTACGACTCCTCCCCCAACATCCACCGCTCCACTCCCGCATCTGCGCCTCCGCCGCCGCCCGGCAACCCGCCGCCGCCACCCAATCCGAAACCGACGACCCACCCGCACCCCAGGCACCACCTTAACCCACAACCGGGTCTCTTGTTGGCCATCCAGGGATCCGATAGGGGAAAGGGGTGGGGTGAACCTGTATGGGTTCGTGGGGAATAGTGGGGTTGATCGGTGGGATCATTTGGGTCACTACACCACAAAGCCAACACCCAATCCAACTGTCCATTCAGTGGCACACGAGGCGGGCAAAGCCGCGCTCATTGGGGCTGAGAAAGACTTGTTGGTTGGGAGAGATGCCAAGGAGTCTGTTGGATTGATCCCTACAGAATATGGAGGTCGTATTTGCAGACGGTGCATTTCGGATGGGGACTCAAGCGTGTATTCATACTACGCGACAACGGAACCTGGAACTCCTCGAAGAAGTGCCGGCCCGGATGCTAGTGGTGAGTGGATTCCGACGAAGAAGTCGGAATGTTCAGGACCTGATGTCGCCGTTGGTTTATGGCACACGCATCCATCGGAACTTACCCATTACCAAAAGGGAAAAGTAGAATTCTGGTATTGGAGTCCATCGAATTCCTTTACAAAAAGGGACTTTGATACTGTTGATGGATTACGAAAACAAATTGACGGGAAATGGAAAGTTGTCTTCCACAGCATGAACAATCCGAAACATCTTCCAGTCTTTGTCACTTATCGCACCAAAGAGAAGCAAGTTGACGAAAACGAACCAAACGATGGAATCAAGACTGATCTATATTTACACATGCCAGATAGACCGCAAGATGTCTATGATGGGATAATTATATATCCGCAATGAAACAACCGGGCTCAAAATAGGCCGACAGCATCACATGAAGCAATCATCTGAAGTCTAGGCATTAAATGAAGCATTTAGAACAAACGAAACCTTGTCATGACCTGTTTTGCATCATGAAAATAACTACGATTCTTGCAACTTTGTCAACATTTTCACTCGCAACGCTCGCCCAAGATATTAGCGAGCCCATTGACGCGACGGAAATGTTGGGTGCTAATTCAGAACAATCAAACGGGCGCTTGGCCGACCAGTCGGAAAAGATTGGTGCAATGGCGAAATACGATTTGCTTGTAGTCTTAGCCGGCGAGTTTCCCGGCAGGTCGGAGATTTTTGGATTCAGGAGATTGGACGAATCGGAATCCGGGACATCTCGCCTGAAGGCCGGATTGCCTTCGGCTTCTAGGACGATTATATACATTCCGCATGATCCTGCAAGATCACGTGAGAAGAAAGTGATTCGATTCGAGGGCCATATCCCAACCGACCTTGCAACCAAATTTGGGAAACTCGCTTGGAAATTGGTTTCAAAGCAATCTGCGGGAATTCAATCCGCCAACTTTCACAAAAAAACTCCTGGACATGGTCCATTTACTGATTGTTATGTGTTCTCCCGCAATGATTGGCCTGGTAGTTCAGGAGGGACGAATCACTTGATCGGAGGGCATATCTTAAGACCGGTTCAGGGAACGAGATCTTACCATTTTTTCGAAATTGCTGTGGAGATTCGTAATAAGCTACGTGAAGTGACAGACGCGACCTATAATTGGCGTGGAAACCTTGATATGGCAAACCAGTCTTACGATCTCCCAAAGGATATAGTTTTCCGATTGCATGATGAGGAACATGAAAAGGGCACAGACAAATGAAGTGTTAAAGCGTGCATGGCCGAATTGTTGTCGAATCGTTTTCCATAATTATCATCGTAGGTGTTAGGGCGATATTTCCACGCTTTCATCGTAAGGGATCAATCCGTGGCTGGGGTCCTTCAATGTTTAAATTTCGGGTCGGCACGACAAGGTTTCTCACAAGTTATCAAAGCCTTCGTGAATCCGTCCCTCCGGTCTGCCCCTTCCTGGACCGCCCGCCGCCCGGACTCGTCGGCTCCGCCCCTGGTTCCGCTCCTTGCTGGCGAATCCGCCTTCCGGGCGTTGTCACAAGTTGTCGTTCTCAATAGGACGCAGCCATCAGTGTTCCACAGCCCTAACCGAGGCGGAAAAACCCCTGTCAGCGGCATTCTCAATAACAAAATCCGTCCGTGGAACAATCGGGGCGCGCGAATGTCTCACGACGCATGAAGGAATCCCTCAAGCATCTGCACGATCAAGCGCTGCTGGTTCTTGGGCAGCTTGCTCAAATCTTCCGCAAGCTGCTGGATTTTCGAGGTCGCCTTGGGAGGCTTGATTCCAAGCACAGGGTTAGGGTCAGTCCCCGGATGGTGACATTTCTTCGCTGGCGGCTCTGTCGGCTCCGCCCATGGTTCCGCGCACCCCCGACCCACTGGCACGCGTGCTGCTTGCCTCCCAAAATCCCGCCGTCCGCCAAATTGTCAAAGGCCGAATTGTCATCGAGTCGTTTTTCATAATTGTCATCGTAGGAGTAAGGGCGATATTTGGCTCTGCCCATGCCGGTTTGTGCCTGCGGCAATCAGGATGCCGCCGCGAGCGCGGCTTTGTGCGTTCCACGCTTTCATCGTACTTTGGGTCCGCTGTGGTCGTAGAATCCGGCGGATTGTTCCACAGCTACCAGGCGTCTGACGGTTTGTGACAGCCGGGTTTTGATTCGGTCTGGCCACATCCAGCCCTCACCCATTCGGGGCACGTTGCGTTCGCTTCTGTCTAAAAGCCCTACAACCTTTCAGGCTTTGGGTTTCTGGTTGGTGAAGACGAGGGGTTGCTGTGGTTCGTCGCGGGTGTTGTGACGCCAGTGGGGCTGCATGAGCACGGCGTTGACCTGTTTGAGATCGACGGTTTTGGTGCGGTCGCGCACGGCTTCGATGAGCGATCCGTGCCGAACGCCTGCCGATCCGCAACCGTGCCCGGACCGGTCATGGATGCCCGTGGACTTGACAGGAGCGACCGCCGGTGGCACTGTCCTGCTGTGGAAGTCAAGACGGTCAGCTTCGAGAGGTTGCAACGCGACAAGCGCAAGGCGCGGTTGCGGGATGTTCGTCGTCTGGCCCGAGGCGAGGTGACACCAGAGCAACTTCAGGACGAGAACTCGCTGGTGCCGATGAACGCCACAATCTCGATCATCGACTTGCGCGAAACCCTGGAGCGCTACTACGGCAAATGAACCCCGGACCGCCATCGGGGAACCTCTAGGAAGTGGCCGACTTCGCGGGGATCCTGATGCCGTCCGACGGGAGTGAACCCCCGGTGGTGGTGGGAGGTCATGCCGTCAGCTTGTGGTGTCTCTATTTCCTTTCCAAGGGCACTTCGGAACTGGCGCGTTTCCTGCCGTTTACGAGCAAGGATCTTGATTTGGTGGGAACAGTGGACCTCTTGGAACGACTGCACCGGGAACTGAAGGGAAACCTGCTGCTGTCACCGCCAAGAAGTCCGGTTCTTGGCCGACTGGAGACACTGCGGGGGGATGGCGGCACGCTGCGTATCGAGGTTTTGCACACGGTCAACGGACTCAATCCGAAGGAACTTCACCGTGCTGTGGTACTGCGGGCGGGCGAGATTGCCGGCAGAGTCCTGCTTCCCCATCTGGTACTGAAAGCCAATATCGAGAACACGGTCTCCATTGAGCAGGATGGCAGGAACGACGTGAAACATGTCTCGATGATGATCGTGTGTCTGCGCCGTTTTCTCGCCGGGTTGATCGAGCAGGTTGCCGATATGGAGATGAACGCGCGCACGGTTGTCAACCTGCTGGGAGAAGTCTGGGAGGTGGTAAATTCTCCCCGTGCGGTGAAAGCATCAGACCTTTGGGGATTCGACTTCTCCGCCGTGTGGCCAGTTGATGATTTGAAATGTTGCGCCGACGGAAAGATCACCCGATGGGTGGAGCACCGACTCTCCCACCGCGAACCCAACCCACCTCGACAACCGCCGACCAACCCCTGAGAGCCACTGGAACTGATGGTGGCGATGACCGTGAATAGACCTCGCCCTGAAGATTCTTCAGAAGATTCAGCTTGTGGAGGATCTGGGGAAGTGCTAGAGGTTCCCCCAGTCATGCAGGCGACCCCTTTCAGCCCCTGTCCGATGCCCCGGACGGTCCAAAAACCGTCCGATGATGAATATTCACCGGATTCGGACGCTGAAAACCGGCCAAATGTGGCCGCCCAGTCCCTTTCCCGGTCGAACGGTGAGGCCAGGAATGTCCATGCTTTGTCAGCACAGGATGTGGACAACGCAAGGGCAAAAGGGGTGGGTGTAGCTTACTACGGTTATCGTTGGTACGACCCGCTAACCGGCAGGTCGCCATCCAGGGATCCCATCGGTGAAGCGGGAGGTTCAAATTTGTATTGCATCACACGCAACGCCGTGACCAATCGGACAGACTTGTTAGGTCTGTATACTATCGGACCGGCAATCAAGAAAGATTGGATTGATAGAGTTAAGCTAACTCTAACGAGCCCATTGGTAGGAATTATTGGCAATAAAATTTACAATGATGTCTACTGGTATTCCGATAACGATGATTACATAGTTGAAGATCCTCGTCACGAAGTGGGTGTCAGAGCGAAGCTTGATGAAAGATACGTGCAAATATGCGCGAAGAAGCATCCAAGGGACGGCACTTGGAAAACCATTTCCGTTGATCCAGGAGAAACGGTTAGTTTGTATCTTTGGCCTGAATACCCAGGCATGCTTGCTAGAATCGAAACGGCTGACTTTTGGCTTGGTAAAAGCGATCAAGTAGTCGCGGTTAGTGGTACTTTTGACTGTTGCTTTGGAAAAGCCTTCCTTAGACCGAAAATTGCAAACCGTCATGTTGTTTGGGATTGGAAAGATGTCATTGACGCTAATGTGACCCATGCACTGAAAGGGCAAGACTTAAAGCAGATTATTGGGGAATCACTCGTGTGGTGGTTCGAGGTTTGGACCACCATAGAGTATAAAATCACTGTTACATTTGTAGATCGGAGACCATGAAGACCGTAGTTAATTTGTTGTGTGTACTGTCATTAGTTGCCAATGGTATATTGGCCTTCTGTGTGGTTGCCCTATGCAAACCTCACCCGACGACTTCGTTGGTTTCTCCGCAAACTGCAAAAACGCAAGCTCAGATGATTGCCTTAAGCCTTTCACAAAACCCCATAGTCGCTGAAAACAGCCATCTTGGGTGGTTAGTTTTTGAAACATCAGTTGAGAAGATGCGCGAGATAGCCGCAAGGCACGGTGTTACGCTAATATGTTGGGATACAAAGGCAGATCTGGTGAACTCTGTAGGGAATGAAGGTTCTACACATGACCAAGTTCGTCCGTATTTGGAACCTGATGTGGTTCTTCCAAGCCGCCTCTTTTCGGCATCTATGTTTCACGGTTATAGGCACCGAAAATTCTATCTTATGGAAATACCCAATGCGTCTACCGAGCGCCTGTCACTCTTACAAATAGCCTTCTTCCCAGATGACGAAAATGGTGATGGACATGGGATGGCAATCGCATACGGAATCTAAGTGTTAAAGTCCGAATTGTCATCGATGGTGCCAGCCAAAGCCCTGAGAGGCGGGGATGGCGTTCGCAGAAACAGAACCGAGCGGCGCGAGATAGCCTGCCCGCAAGCAGCCCGGAGGCTCGTCCTTGGAGCATGATGGTTGGAAATCCGCCCCGGCGTGGCAACGCTACGCGACCCGGCTCGAAGGCGCGCAGGGCGGGCAGGTGGTTGCGGTTGAGGTGGCCGGCGAGTTCACGCATGAACTTGAGCCGGCGCTTGCTGGAGAGGTTCTTGAAGTAGCTGCCGTGGGTTAGCTCCGGGCAGGTGGGAATGCCGTGTGTCTGGAGGAAGTCGCGTCCGGTTTTGGAGGAGTGGAGAACGCGCAGGACGCAGAGGGTGGCAAAGGTCAGGTCGTCGAGGGTTTGGCATTTGCGGGTGATGCCGGCGCTTTTCACAATGGCGCGGATGGGGGCGAAAAGCTCGTCATTGGGAAGCCGCCCGGAAGCATCCTCGGGGGTGGCAACGGGGGCAGGTGGCGGGGTGGTTTCGGCGGTGTTTGACATGCCTCGTTTGTTGGCGTAAAGCATTGGAAAGTCAATACATTACGCGCATTATCGGGCGGAATCCCCCCCTTCGCCGGTCATTCCGGCAGGTCGCAAAACCGCCATCGAACGCATCAAAACCGACTTCCTCCCCGCCACAGAACTTAATTCTTGCGAAACTGTGAAACCGTGGTACACATAAAGCCATGAAAAACATCACCCTCGCCCTCGATGAGGAAACCTACCGCAAGGCGCGCATCGCCGCCGCCCGGCGCGACGCGTCTGTCTCCTCACTTGTCAAACAATACCTCCTGACTCTAGCGGCCACTGAGACCACCACCCAAAAGCCCGCGCATGAACTGGACACTTTGCTCGCCGAGATTGCCAGTCGTCACCCCGGCTTCACGTGCCGCGACAATTTGCCCCGCGAAGCCCTCTACGAAAACCGCCGCTAATGACCTTCGTCGATACCAACATCCTCCTCTATGCGATCTCAACACAGCCAGATGAGGCGGGAAAATGCCAGAAAGCCAAAGCGATCCTGAGCGACGCCGACCTCACGCTCTCGGTCCAGGTGCTACAGGAATTTTACGTTCAGGCCACCCGCCCCACCCGCTCCGATCCCTTGACCCACCAAGAGGCCACCGCGCTCATCCAATACTGGCTCCGCCACCGCATCGTCCCACTCACCGTGCAAGTCATGCAGGATGCCCTCGACATCAAAAAACGCTACCAAACTTCCTATTGGGATGCCGCCATCCTCGCCGCCGCCGCCTCCGCAGGCTGTTCCGAACTCCTGTCCGAAGACCTCAATCCCGGGCAAAGCTACGACTCCGTCAGAAGGACAACGCCTTCAACCGCGAGGAAGTCACGGAAAGGTCCGGACTTCGTCGGCGGTCGGCAGCAAGCCGATGAGGTCGAGGTGGACGCGGCGGAGAAACATCGGGTCATCCAACGGCGCGGGCTGCGGCAGGTTTTTTCCGTGAGGTAGTGGTCGATGATCCGGTCGATGGGATTCTCCGGCCGACGATTTGGCCATATTGCGGGTTGCAATCCCCGCCGGGCTGTATGACAAATTGCGTCCTGCCATGCTCCAGACCGGAATCATCAATCCCCACGTGCTCGACCTCGTCGCACGCATCCGCCACACCAATACGCTGGTCATTTCCGACTGGGCCTTCCCCTTCTGGCCTCAGATCGAAACGGTCGACCTCTCGCTCATCAAGGGCCTGCCGACCGTTCTCGACGTCCTTGAGGCCCTCAAGCCGAACTTCAAGATCGGTAAAATCTGGCAAGCCGAGGAGTTCCTCGCCACCAACCCGGACGAGACCATCAAGCGCTTCGACCGCTGTTTCGCCGGGATTCCCGACCTCGTCGTCGAGCGCCTCCCCCACCTGACCTTCAAGATCATGGTCCCGAACGCCATCGGCCTGATCCGCACGGGTGACCCGACCGCCTATGGCAACCTCATTCTCGAATCCGTTTAGGCCATGCACTCCGCCATCACCCTCTGCCAAGTGCCAGAGGCCGCCGCCGGCCCCTTCGTCTTTCACGAACCGCTGGATGTCGGTTTCCAAAAAGCTGCGGATCTCGGCTACGATGCCGTCGAACTGTTCCTCCCTGGTCCAGATGCCGTCCCGATCGCCGAGATCACGACCCTCCAGGAAAAACACTCTCTCAAGATCGCCGCCGTCGGCACCGGTGCGGGCATGGTCAAACACGGACTCTCGCTCACCGACCCGGATCCCGCCCAACGCGCGAAAGCCCTCGAGTTCCTCCTCGGGATGATCAACTTCGGCGGTCAACTCGGTGCTCCCGCCATCCTGGGTTCGATGCAGGGCAAGTGGGGCGGCGACGTCTCCCGAGAGCAGGCCCTCGAATGGCTCGCCGAAGCTCTCACCGAGGCCGGAGAGGCCGCCGCCAAACACGAGGTACCCTTCATTTACGAACCACTCAACCGCTACGAGACCAACCTGATCAACCGCCTCGCCGATGGCGCCGACTGGATCGACTCCGCGAACCTCAGTCACATCGTCCTCCTCGCCGACATGTTCCACATGAACATCGAGGAAGTGGATATCGCCCAGGCCATGCACGATGGTGGCCGCCACCTCGGCCACGTTCACTTTGCCGATTCCAACCGCCGCGCCATGGGCTTCGGCCACACTGATCCCGCTCCAGTGATCCGCGCCCTGCATGACATCGGCTACGTGGGTTACCTCTCCGCCGAGGTCTTCCCGCTGCCGGATGCAGACACCGCCGCCAACCAGACCATTCAATCCATCAAGTCCCTGCTTTCATGAAAACCCGACCACTTGGCAAAACCGGCATCGACCTGCCGATCCTCTCGTTCGGTGCCTCGTCATTGGGCGCCGAGTTCCGTTCGATCTCGCTCGACGAGGCCATGCTGTCCACCAAGACGGCCCTCGATCTTGGCATGAACTTCATCGACACCTCGCCGTTCTACGGCCGTGGCATGTCGGAAATCATGCTCGGTCTCGGACTCAAGGGCGTCCCGCGCGATTCCTACCTGCTCGGCACCAAGTTCGGCCGCTACTCCGACGAGCACTTCGATTTCTCCGCCAAACGCGTCGCCGAATCCCTCCACGTTTCGCTCCAGCGGCTCAAGACCGACCACCTCGACATCATCCTCGTCCACGACCCGGAGTTCGTGCCGCTACCGCAGATTTGGGAGGAAACCGTGCCCGCCCTGCTCAAGGCCAAGGAGCAGGGCAAGGTCCGCGCCGTCGGCTTCTCCTGCTACCCGCTCAAGACCTTCAACACCATTCTCGACCACGTCGAGGACCAGATCGACTGCGTCCTGGGCTACAACCGCTACACCCTGCAGAACACCAGCTTCGTCACCGAGATCCTCCCGCGCCTCGAAACCAAGGGCATCGGCGCCATGAATGCCGGCCCCTTCTCCGCCCGCCTCCTCACCAATGCCGAACTCCCCGACTGGCTCAAGGAACCCGCAGAAGTGAAAGCCGCCGCCCGCGCCGCGGCCAAACACTGCGCCGACCGCGGAGTCGACATCGCCCAGCTCGCCCTCCAGTTCGCTTGCGCATACGAAGGCTTCGCCACCACCATCGCCGGCTCCGCCAACCCCGCCAATATCCGCAAGTGGGCCGCATGGCTCGCCGCACCGATCGACCGCGATCTCCTCGCCGAAGTCCAGGCCATCTTCGCCCCCGTCCACAACATCGGCCACCAAGAAGGCCTCCCCGCAAACAACTGACCGTGGCGGCAACCGAGCGAAGCGAGATGGAGCGACAAACTTTTCTTCTCTAACCTCGCTCAAATTCCATCCGCCATGCCCACCTCTTCCTCTTCACCCTGCTCACTCGGCCCACCCCCATCGAGTTTGGAACTGAGAGTTCAAAGTTTCCCCCTCTCCGTACACTTCCATGCAAGCCATCGAATTCACCGCGCCCGAATCCATCTCCGTCATCGACCTGCCGGACGCCCCCCAACCCGGCCCCGGCGAAGCCGTCGTCCGCACCCACCGCATGGGCATCTGCGGCACCGACCTCTCCTGCTACCTCGGCAAGTTTCCCTTCTTCGCCTACCCGCGCACCCCCGGTCACGAACTCGGTCTTGAAGTCGTCGCCGTCGGCACAGGTGTCACCCACGTCAAACCCGGCGACAAATGCTCGCTGGAACCCTACGTCAACGACCCCGAAAGCGTCCCCTCCAAAAAGGGCTTCTCAAACTGCTGTCCCAGCGTCCAGGTCATCGGCGTCCACAACAGCGGAGGCCTCCGCAAGGGCACCTTCACCGTCCCCGCCCGCAAGCTCCACCCCGGCAACGACCTCTCCTACGATCAACTCGCGCTCGTCGAAACCCTCGCCATCGGCTACCACGCCGTGCAGCGCGGCAACCCGCAAGCCGGTGAAACCGTCCTCGTCATCGGTGCCGGCCCCATCGGGCTCGCCTGCCTCGAGTTCCTCAAACTCATGGACGGCGTCAAGGTCGTCGTCATGGACATCGTCCCGGGCCGCCTGGACTTCTGCGCCAAACACCTCGGCATCACCCACGGCATCCGGTTCAAACCCGACGGCTCCCACCTCGCCGAGCTCGAGAAGCTCACCGACGGCAACCTCGCCGACGTCATCATCGACGCCACCGGCAACCCCAAGTCGATGTCCACCTGCTTCGACTACGCCGCCTTCACCGGCCGCGTCGTCTACGTCGGCATCACCACCACCGACCTCACTTTTCCCCACGCCCCGGTCTTCCACCGCCGCGAGCTCACCTTGCTCGCATCGCGAAATGCCAAACCCGCCGACTTCGGAGCCATCATCGACCTCATCCGCGCCGGTAAGATCGACACCAACGTCTGGATCACCCACCGCATCGGCTTCGACGAAGTCCCCGACAAGTTCGCCCAATTCACCGACCCCAACCTCGGTGCCATCAAAGCCATCATCGACGTCAACTAAGCGTGGCGGTTCACCCATCAAGCGGCTATTTTTCCTCGGGAATCGCCAGCTCGGTTAGAGTCTGGCGCAGCCAGTGGAGCGATTTCTCAAGCAGCGGGCCGCCCTGGCCCTCGCACTCGATGCTGAGGTGGCCGGTGTAGCCGGTGTCCCGGAGGATCTCCAGACAACCACGGATGTTCCCGGCATTGGCTCCTTCACCCACCGAGCAATGGCTCAGGGCGATGCCGGTTTGCCCGCCGCGGGCGATGGCGGCGAGCGACTCGCTGACGTCCTTGACATGGACGTGGCTGATGCGATCCTTGAAGCGCTGGCAGAAGGCAACCGGGTCCTGGCCGGCGATGAAGCTGTTGCCGGTGTCGAAGTTGAGTTGGAGGAACGGGCTGTCCACAAAATCCAACATTTGCTCGAGCAGATCCGGCTTGGTGGTGAAGTAACCGTGCACCTCGATGTTGACAATGATCTCATAGGCCTCCGCCACCTCAATGATCTGGCGGTATTGTTGGCGCATCATCGCCATCGATTCCTCATCCGTCATCCCGGCGGGACGGTGCAGGCCATCGGTGGTGGCGATCCGGCCACAACCAGCGAGTTTCGCCCACGGAAAGGTCTTGAGCACATAGGGCAAGCCGTAGGCCGGACCATCCGGGCCCGACAGCGGAAATGCCGCGTCAACCTGGGAGAAACGGACCCCTTGGGCGGCCATCCGGCGGCCGAGCATCAGCGGATCCTGATAGAGCGCGACGTGCGGCTGATAGCCAAGGCCGTGGATCCAGGAAACGCCGTCGATGAGCCCGCATTCGATCCAATGGACATCGTTAGCCTGGGCCCAGTCGACGCAGTGCTGGAAGTCGGTGAAGGAGGTGTTGAAGGCGTCGGTGTGAAAAGAGATTTTCATGGGGTGGTTGGTTAGGGTGGGTCGTTGGGGGAATGACCGGCTATTCGAGGCCGGCGGTCCATGCGGCGGCCTGGCGGTAGAGGGTGCGGGTGCCGGCGGCCTCGTAGGCCTGCAGGTCGTGGCCCAGGGTGCAGAGGAAGACCCTGCCCCGTCCCGGTTGATAGACGAACGCCTGGGGCTGGCGGGTGCCCTTTGCTTTGGACCGGGCGTCGCAGAGCAGATGGATTTCGGGATCACCACGGAGACAGAAGTAGAGCTCGTCGGTGGTTTCAAAATCGCCGAGGCCGCGGGTAACCGGATGGGCGGAGTCGACGACATGCACGGTGAACGGGCCGCGTGGGTCGTGCCCCTGGCCATTCCAGACCCGGCCCGCCAGGCCGACGAATTCCGGCCATTCCTCCATCGCTCCACAGGCGAAGTGGGACAGGCACATGCCGCCGCCGCCGCTCAGAAACCGGGTGAGGTTAGAGTGCATGATCGAGGTGGACGGCAGTTGGGCGTCGTAGTTTTTGAAGTGGATAAAAACCACATCATAGTGTGCGAGATTGCGGAGGCCGAGCGCATAGGGCGATTCACAGATCGTGACCTCGAGCCGGGGGTCGGCGGTGAGGGTGTCCGCCATCAGTGGCCCGGTCTTGCGCCAATGATGGCCCGGGTAGTCCTGCCCGGAAAGCAGCAGCACCTGCTTGGCGGCAGCGGGACGGCTGCGCTTGAGGATCCAGAGTTCGCTGTTGACCGCGTTGGGGCCGGCGAGCTGCTGGATGGAAAGCCGGATGCTGCCGCTGGCAATCTGCTCCGGTTGGAGGGCGAACTGAATCCGGGCGGGAGTGGGTTTGGCCGGGGTGGGAGCACCGCTGACAGCCGCCTCGTCAAAGGCGATCGGGCGGGCATCCGGCAGCACGAGTTCGCCGTTGATCGAAAGTGACTGGCGGCGGGACTGGAGCCCCGGATCCCACCAGGTCATGCCGAGAAGGTAGTCGGTGCCGGGTTCGAGCCCGGTGATTTCATAATCTAACGAACTGGTGGCGTAGTCGGTCGAGATGGCGGCGTGGATGCCTTCGCCGCTTTCGAAGGAGTCGCCGGTGAGGCGTTTGATCGAGATCCCGTTCTGGCTGATCCGGGTTTGCGGACCACAATCGAGATAGGCCGCCACCTCGAACCGCTTGGGGGAGATCTCCGAAATGGGACCTGGCAGCAGGACTCCCCGATGGGGCTTGGGGGTGGCGGCGGCGCGGACCTGATCGAGCGAGGGAACGGCCTGGAGCTTGGCGAGTTTCGACACCATGCCGGTGAGGGACTTCGCAATCTCCGGCGGGGCGGACTTGGCATGGCGCTCGATCAGGGCGATGACCTGCGGATAATCCGGGTGACGCAGGGCCACCGTCCACACCGCGGTTTGATAGTCGCGTTGCAGCGGACCGGCGGCATGACTGATATATGTGGCAAGCAGCGGCTCGAAATCCGCGGCGGCGGCGGAGTTACCCAGGGCCCGGATCGCGGCAGCCCGCTCGGGGGATTTCCCGTCGCCAGCGACGGCCCGGAGTTCGCCAGTGGCGAAGGGCGCGCCACGGTCGCCGATAATGTCGAAGACCACGGTGGGCGGGGGAGGCTCCTTGGCACGGAGAACCGCGAGCAAATAGGGGTGCGCGATGGCGGCGTCGAGCCTAACGAATGCGCGGCGT